>CAYMKW010000018.1:16064-35899 GCA_964391365.1 uncultured Microthrixaceae bacterium
GGTCGGCCGTCACCGCGGCACCGGTGTGGGCGGCGGTCACGACGAACGCGAGCAGACGCTCAACCAGCTGCTCGTCCAGATGGACGGCTTCGATGCGCAACAGGGCGTGGTCCTCATCGCGGCCACGAACCGGATCGACGTGCTGGACCCGGCGCTGCTGCGGCCCGGTCGGTTCGACCGGCACGTTCTGGTGGACGCACCCGACCGGGCGGGACGACTCGCGATCCTGCAGGTCCACACCCGGGGGACCCCCGTGGCCGACGACGTCGACCTGGACGTGGTCGCCCGGCGGACCCCCGGCGCGACGGGGGCTGACCTGGCAGCCATCGTGAACGAGGCGGCGATCTCTGCGGCCCGACGCGGTGCGGAGGTCGTCGCTGCGGCCGACTTCCGGCGTGCCACCGATCGGGCGACCGCCGGGACGGAGCGCCCCTCACGGGTGCTGTCCGAGGGCGAGCGACGGGTGATCGCCGTCCACGAGGCCGGTCACGCGCTCGTGGCGCACGCGCTCCCGCTCGCCGACGAGGTCCATCGCGTGTCCATCGTTCGCCGTGGTGCGGCGTTGGGTCACACCCTGATCCTCCCCACCGAGGACCAGCACCTCCACGGGCGTCGCGAACTCCAGGACAGGATGGCGGTGCTCCTCGGCGGCAGGTCGGCCGAGGAGGTCGTCCTCGGCGAGGTGACGACCGGCGCCGCCGACGACATCCTTCGCGTCTCCCAGCTCGCCCGGTCCATGGTCGTCGAGTACGGGATGAGCCCCAAGCTGGGCCCAGTTCATCTGGCCGATGGTGACGACGCGCCGTTCCTCGGCCGTGCCTCGACGAGGTCGGCCACGCTGTCGCCGGACACCGCCGCCCGTGTCGACGAGGAGGTCGGTCGACTCGTCGACGAGGCGGCGGCGCGCGCCGTGTCGGTGATCGAGTCGCACCGCGTCGTGCTCGACGCCGTCGTCGAGGCACTCCTCGAGTACGAGACCCTGGAGGGCGACGCCCTGGGGAGGTTGTTGGCCGACGCCGAGGCGCAGCAGGATGTGCGAGCCCCCGACCCGGTCAGTCGGCCCGGGGGAACGGATGGCTCGTCCGCGGTGTTGGACGGGATCGAGATGCGACTGCACGGTGATCGTCACCGGATCGACGACGAGGGAGCGACCACGTGAGTCAACCGACCGATGCCGATGCCGCTCCGGCCGACCCGCCCCGGTCCGCAGGTTCCGTCGACCCGGACCGCGACCTCCGGTCGGCCGGTCCGGTGCCCGCCACCGCCGAGATGGCGGGGGTCGACCACGCGCGGATCGAGCGTGCGGTGCGGGAGATCCTCATCGCGGTCGGTGAGGACCCCGACCGGGATGGTCTGCTCGACACCCCGGCCCGGGTCGCCCGGATGTACGCGGAGACGTGTTCGGGTCTGCGTGAGGACCCGGCCCAGCACCTGAAGATCACCTTCGATGCCGGACACGACGAGATGATCATGGTCCGGGACATCCCCGTGTACTCGCTCTGCGAGCACCACCTCGTGCCGTTCTTCGGTCGGGCGCACGTCGGTTACATCCCGTCCTCCGACGGCCGCGTCACGGGCCTCTCCAAGCTCGCACGGGTCGTCGACGGGTTCGCCAAGCGGCCGCAGGTCCAGGAGCGCCTGACGACCCAGGTGGCCGATGCCGTCGAGGCGGCGCTCGACCCGCGGGGCGTGCTCGTGGTCGTCTCGGCCGAGCACCTCTGCATGTCCATGCGCGGTATCCGCAAGGCCGGATCGTCGACGGTCACCTCGGCCGTGCGTGGGATCTTCCGGAGCGACCCGGCGGCCCGCATGGAGGCCATGCAGTTCATCGACCGTCACCACTGAGCCCGATCGGGGAGCGCAGGCGATCGACGTGCCCGACCCGCTGCTCGTGCCCGACCTGCCGCTCGTGATGGGCGTCCTCAACGTCACTCCCGACTCCTTCTCGGACGGCGGAGCGCACGACGCTCCCGACGCCGCGGTCGCCCGCGGGATCCGGATGGTCGCGGAGGGGGCGCAGGTGATCGACGTGGGGGGTGAGTCGACCCGACCCGGAGCCCGTCCCGTCGACCCGGCGGAGGAGCAGTCCAGAGTCCTGCCGGTGCTCGAGCGGCTGGCCGAACCGTGTGCGCGGGCCGGCGTCCGACTCTCGATCGACACCCGGCACGCCGGCACGGCCCGGCTCGCCGTTGCCGCCGGGGCGCGGATCGTCAACGACGTCAGCGCCTCGCTGGCGTCGGTGGCCGCCGAACTCGGTTGCGCCTGGGTCGCGATGCACATGGCCGGTGAACCGGGGACGATGCAGTCGGATCCGACCTACGGTGACGTGGTCGCCGAGGTGGAGGCGTTCCTGGTCGATCGGATCGAGCTGGCCGTGTCCCTCGGGGTCGGCGAGGTCTGGATCGATCCCGGGATCGGCTTCGGCAAGACCACGGCGCACAACCTGGCCCTGCTCGCCGCCACCGACCGCCTGGCGTCGCTCGGTGCACCGCTGGTCGTGGGGTCGAGCCGGAAGCGATCGCTCGGGATCCTGGGGGCCCGGGCCGATCGACGCCTACCGGCGCATCCCGGACCGGCGGGCGGTTCAGCCCCTTTCGAACCACTCGGCGAGCATCTGGAACCACTCAGCGTGGCGGACCGGCGTTCCGGTTCGCTGGCAACGGCTGGTTGGGCCATGATCCACGGGGCACGGATGGTCCGTGTCCACGACGTGGCTCCCACCGTCCGGCTGGCCCGGGCGCTCGCCGCCTCCCGACCGACGGGTGGGGACGGCGCAACGACGGGGCCCGCTCCGACGAGGTGACGACGAGATGGCCAAAGGCAAGTGGGCGCAAGGGATCGAGCCCCGCCACTTCCACTGGATCATCCAGGACCAGCTCGCAGTCTGCGAACGGCCGGGCGGATTCGGGTCCAACCACCGGAAGGTCCGCCGCCAGGAGGAGATCATCTGGATCCGGGAGCAGGGGTTCGATCGTGTCGTGTCCCTCTCCAGTGCCCCGCACAACCTGCACAACTACGACGAACTCGGCGTGGCGTGGTCGCACTGGCCGTTTCCGTCGCACGAGGATCTCGGCCGCTACCTGGACACCTCGTACGGCCAGTTGCAGCAACTCCTCCAGGCCCGCCAGAAGCTGATCCTCCACCAGGACGAGCTGTCCGTCCGTCTGTGCGGGTTCCTGGCGGGGTACCTGGTGTGGTCGGGCATGGTCCCGGAACCGCCGAAGGCGATCTCGGTCGTGGAGCACCTGACCGGCCGGCAGATGGGTGCGGACGGTCGTGAGATCGTCGGCGAGTCCATCCGCCTGCACCAGTGAGCGCGCACCGCCCGGACCCGGGGCGGAACTGACGTGGGCGACGTGATCGAACTCCGTGGGCTGCGGCTCACGGCGGTGGTCGGCGTGCTGCCCGAGGAGCGGGAACGCGCCCAACCGCTGGAGCTCGACCTGGACGTGGTCGTCGACCTCCGCACCGCCGGCGAGTCCGACGACCTCGCCGACACGGTCGACTACGGCGCCCTGTGTGATCTGGTCCAGGCGCTGGTGCTGGGTGATCAGCCCCTGTTGCTCGAGCGCCTCGCCGAACGGATCGCCAGCGCCGTGCTCGCAGCGGACGCCCGGATCACCGGTGTCGACCTGGCCGTCCGCAAGCTGCGACCGCCCGTGCCCCAGGACCTGGCGACCTCGGGTGTGCGCATCCGGAGGTCCCGGTGAGCGGAATGCCACGCCGGGTCTTCCTGTCGCTGGGTTCGAACGTCGGTGACCGCTCCGCCCACCTCGCCCAGGCGGTCGACTCGCTCCCGGACGTCGTCGCCGTCTCCCCGACCTACGAGACCGATCCGGTGGGCGGCCCCGAGCAGGGGGCCTACCTGAACCTGGTCGTCGAGCTCGCCACGGCGATCGAACCCCGCGACCTGCTGGCGATCTGCCACCGGCTCGAGGCCAACGCCGAGCGGGTGCGCGAGGAGCGGTGGGGTCCGCGGACGCTCGACATCGACGTGGTGTGGGTCGAGGGTGTCGAGAGCGACGATCCGGCACTCACGCTGCCCCACCCACGCTGGATGGAACGACGGTTCGTCCTGGCCCCGCTGCGTGATCTGGCCCCCGAACTGGTCAGTGAGCGTGACCTCCAGCTCGCCGACGGGTCGGTCCGCCGCATCGATCCCTCCGGCGCCTGAGGCCCCCGCCTTGGTGGACGGCGGAGCGTCCAGGACCGTCGCCGTTGCAGGCCGGGGTCGGGCGGGCGGCAGTTTCGCCGCCGCCCTCGCCCGATCGGGGTGGCGGGTCGAGGAGGTCCCCGGTCGGTCGCTGCCGGTCGGCGTCGTCGACTCGGCGGACCTGGTGCTCCTCGCCGTCCCCGATGCGGCGGTCGCCGACGTCGCCCGATCGATCCCGCCGGGCCGGGCGGTCGTGGCGCACTGCTCGGGCTCGCTCGGTCTCGACGCCCTGGCGCCGCACCAGCGGGTCGCTTCGATCCATCCGCTCGTCTCGCTCAGTACGCCGGAGGTCGGTGCCGAGCGCCTGCGCGGGGCGTGGTTCGCCGTCGCCGGCGACCCCGCGGTGGGCCATGGGCTCGCCCTCGCCGTGGTCGAGGAGCTCGGTGGCCGGCCCGTCGACGTCCCCGACGACCGACGGGTCGCCTACCACGCCGCGGCGGCGGTGGCGTCGAACCATCTGGTGGCCCTGCTCGGTCAGGTCGAACGCCTGGCCGCGGCAGCGGGCGTGCCGGCCGAGGCCTACTGGGACCTCGCCCGTCCGACGATCGACAACGTCGTGGAGCAGGGCGCTGCGGCCGCGCTGACGGGCCCGGTCGCACGCGGGGACTGGGAGACGGTCCGACGTCACCTGGCCGCCATTGCGCCCGACGAGCGTGACGCCTACCTCGCCATGTCCGTCGCCGCGGCCCGCCTCGTCGGCCGTGACGTTCCCGACGACCTCCGGGTCCGGCCGTAGGCTGCGCCACCGTGCGGATCGTCACCACGATCGTCGAGCTGCGGAGCCTGCTCGACGCGGCCCGGACGGAGGGGCGAAGCGTCGGGGTCGTGCCGACCATGGGGGCCCTCCACCCCGGCCATGCAGCGCTCGTGGATCGGGCCGCCGCCGAGTGCGACACCGTTGCGGTCACGGTCTTCGTCAACCCGCTGCAGTTCGCCGCCGGCGAGGACCTGGACTCCTACCCGCGGGACCTCGACGGCGACGTCCGGGTCGCTGGCGACCACGGGGCGCACCTCGTGTTCGCCCCCAGCGAGACCGAGATGTACCCCGCCGGCCGGGACCGGGTCCTGAGCGAGGTCCGGGTCGCGCAGCTGTCCGAGGAGATGGAGGGCGCCTCACGGCCCTCGCACTTCGCCGGTGTGTGCACGGTTGTCGCCAAGTTGTTCAACATCGTCGGGCCGGCTCGCGCCTACTTCGGCGAGAAGGACTTCCAGCAGTTGACCATCATCCGCCGGATGGTGGACGACCTGTCGTTCCCCGTGCGGGTGGTCGGGTGCCCGACCGTGCGTGAGGCCGACGGTCTGGCGATGTCGAGCCGCAACGTCCGACTGTCGCCGGACCACCGGGCCCAGGCGCCGGTGCTGGCGGCGTCCCTGGCGGACGGTGCCGCAGCGTTCACTGGTGGGGAGCGGTCCGCCGATGCGCTCGTCCGCATCGTGGAGGAACGTCTGGCCAGCGCTCCCGACGGTCAGGTGGACTACGTGGCGGTGGTCGATCCGGTGTCGCTGGAGCCGGTCGGGGTCGTCGACGGGACGAGTCGCCTGATGGTCGCCGTCCGGTTCGGCGGGACCCGGCTGCTCGACAACGCGGCGCTCGCCGATCCGCCACGGCCCACCGGGGGGCCCGACGCGTGAGCGACCTCGATCTCCTCGTGCTCGGCAGCGGCGTTGCCGGACTGTCCGCGGCCGTGCGGGCGGCCACGGAGCACGACCTGGCGACCGGTGTCCTGACCAAGGGGTCGCTCGACCAGGCGACGACGCGGTGGGCGCAGGGCGGGGTCGCGGCCGCGCTGTCGCGGAACCCCGAGGAGATCGATCTCCACCTCGCCGACACCCTGGCCGCCGGCGCCGGGCTCTGCGACCTGGATGCGGTCCGGGTCCTGGTGGACGAGGGCCCCCGTCGCGTCGAGGACCTCATCGCCATGGGCGCGGAGTTCGATCGCGACGAACGGGGCGAACTCGACCTGGCCCGTGAGGGCGGACACTCGGTCGCCCGGGTGGTGCACGCAGGTGTGGCCACGGGTGCCGAGGTGGAACGGGCGCTGGTCAGCGCCGTCCGCCGGACCGCGGTCGCGATCTACGAGCACGCCTATGCGCTGGACCTGCTCGTCGAGGACGGCCGGTGCGTGGGGGTCCTCGCGACGGGCGCCGGTGGGACCAACCCGGTTCGGGCCCGGCACGTCCTGCTCGCCACGGGCGGCGCCGGCCAGCTGTTCGGCGTGACCACGAACCCGCCGGAGGCGACCGGCGACGGACTCGCCATGGCTCTGCGTGCCGGCGTGGCCGTGGCCGACGCCGAGTTCTTCCAGTTCCACCCCACTGCGCTCGCACTCGCCGCCATGCCCCGACCGCTCCTGTCCGAGGCGCTCCGGGGCCACGGCGCGCTGCTCCGCGACATCCACGGCGAGCGCTTCGTCGACGAACTGCTCCCACGGGACGTCGTGTCGCGGGCCATCCTGGGGCGCATGCTCGCCGACGGGAGCGAGCACGTGTGGTTGGACGCCACCGGGCTCGACCACTTCGCCGAGCGGTTCCCGACGATCCACACCGACCTCGCCCTGGTCGGCCTCGACCCCTCGGCGGACTGGCTGCCGGTGGCGCCCGCCGCCCACCACCAGTGCGGCGGCGTCGTCAGCGACCTGCGGGGCGCAACGACGCTTCCCGGCCTGTGGGCCGCCGGGGAGGTGGCGTGCACGGGCGTCAACGGAGCCAACCGCCTCGCGTCGAACTCGCTGCTCGAGGGCATGGTCTTCGGTCCGCGGGCGGTCGAGTCGATCGCCGCCGGTGAGGACGGGCCCGAGGCGACGGGTGCCATGCGGTCGGTGCTCGGATTCCCGGACGGTCCGCCCGAGCCCGACTCGCTGGACATCCCGGGCGTCGTCCTGGACGTCGATCTCCCCGATGTCGCAGCGATCGTCGCCGGGGGATCGGGGGCGACCGTCGAGCCCGGCGCCGGCCGGCCGGAGGTCGAGGTCGCAGGGCTCCGCGCCGAACTGCAGGCGATGATGTCGACCCACGCCGGTGTCACACGTTCGGCATCGGGTCTGGCGGCCGCACGACGCACGCTCGAGGACCTGGCCGTCCGGCTGCGTCGCGCCGGACCTGCGGACCTGCCGGAGGTGGCGGAGGTCCGCAACCTCCTCACCGCCGGCGCAGCGCTGATCGCGGCGGCCGCCGCCCGAACCGAGTCCCGCGGGACCCATGCGCGCAGTGACCACCCGGAGCCCGAGCCGGACCAGCGACACCGCCTGGTCGTCGTCGGTTCGACCCCCGACCAACACGACGACCGACCGGTGGAGGAGCACGAGTGAACGAGGACGACTGGCTGCACCCGCCCCGTCACGCCGTGGTCGAGGCCGTCGCCCGAGCGCTCGCCGAGGATCTGGATCCCCTCGGTGACCTGACCGGGACGCTCCTCGGGGACGACCGTGCCGAGGCGAGGATCACCGCCCGATCCGCCGGTCGGTTGGCGGGTACCCGCTGCGTGACCGAGGCGTTCACCCAGGTCGACCCCTCGGTCGAGGTCACCTGGTCCTGCCGGGAGGGCGCCGCCGTCGGGGCCGGCGAGACCCTGGGGGTGGTCCGGGGGCCGCTCGGCTCGATCGTCACCGCCGAGCGCACCGCCCTCAACTTCCTCGGCTTCCTGTCCGGGATCGCAACGCGAACGGCTGCGTTCGTCGACGCCGCTGCGGCCGGTGGATCGGCTCGGATCTGGGACACCCGCAAGACCGTTCCCGGGACGCGCTCGTTGTCCAAGGCTGCGGTTCGGGCCGGGGGCGGCCGCAACCACCGCGGCAACCTGTCCGACTGGCTGATGCTCAAGGACAACCACCTCACCGAGCTCGGCATCGCGGCTGCGGTCGCAACGGCCCGTGATCGTTGGCCGGGCCGGACGATCCACGTCGAGTGCGACCGCCTCGACCAGTGCGTCGAGGCACTCCAGGCGGGGGCCGATGCGGTGCTGCTCGACAACATGTCGCCCGCGGAGGTCCGTGAGTGCGTGGCTGCCGCCAGGGAGCTCCAGGGCGACGACCCGCGACGGACGCTCCTCGAGGTCTCGGGCGGGATCACGCTGGACAACGTCGCCGACTACTCGGGGACGGGCGTCGACCTCATCTCGTCGGGGGGGTTGACCAACGCAGCCGGTGTCCTCGACGTCGGTCTGGACATCGGCCCCGTCGCCGCCGACGGCGGCGCGCTGCGGCCCGGAGTCGACCCGGAAGGAGCCTAGGGACCAAGCTGTTCCGGTCGGGCCCGTCCCGGCGCGACCGTGCCGTCCCAGGGAGTCCCCGTGCTGCTCGTCATCGATGTCGGCAACACCCAGACGGTCGTCGGCCTCTACGACGCCGGCGGCCGGAGCCACCAGCTCCTCGACCACTGGCGCCTCGCCACCCACGCCGAGCGGACCAGCGACGAACTGCTGCTCCTGCTCCGTCAGCTGCTCGAGACCCGCGGGCTCGAGCTGCGGACCGACGTGCGCGGCGTGGCGGTGTCATCGGGTGTGCCATCGGTGACCTTCGAGCTGCGGCGCATGTGTGAGCGCTACCTGGAGCTCGAACCGGTCGTGCTCGGTGCGGGCGTCCGGACGGGTATGCCCGTCCTCTACGACAACCCGAAGGAGGTCGGCGCGGACCGGGTCGCCAACGCGGTTGGGGCGTTCGACCTGTACGGCGGCCCGACGATCGTCGTGGACTTCGGGACCGCCACCACCTTCGACGTCATCTCGGAACGGGGCGAGTACCTGGGTGGCGCCATCGTCCCGGGGATCGAGATCTCGCTCGACGCGCTCTTCGGGCGCGCTGCCGCCCTGCGCCAGGTCGAGCTGGTCGAGCCCAGGTCGGTGATCGGCAAGACCACCGTCGAGTCGATCCAGTCGGGGGCGCTCTACGGCTACGCGTCGCTCGTCGACGGCATGTGCGAGCGGATCGAGGCCCTCATCGGCGAGGCCACGATCATCGCGACGGGTGGCCTCGCCGGTCTGCTGACGCCGATCACCGAGTCGATCGAGCACGAGGAGCCGTGGCTGACCCTCCACGGACTGCGGCTGGTCTGGGAGAAGAACCAGTCGTGAACGACGTGACTGCACCGTCGCCGGAGGGGGACCCGACCCACTCCGCCGTCGACCCCGACGCCGTTCGGGGCGGTGGGTTCGACCAGCCGTACGCCTATCCGGTGGACACCTCGGTCGCCGAGGTGGTCGAGCGGTTCAGCGGACTCGAGCCCGGTGTCGAGACGGGCCACGTGGTCAGCGTGGCCGGTCGACTCATGCTGCGTCGCACCCAGGGCAAGCTCGCGTTCGGCTCGCTGCACGACGCGTCCGGTCAGGTGCAGCTGTTCGCGGCCGCTGCCGGTACGCCTGCGTTCCCCGAGTTCTGCTCGCTCAACCTGGGCGACTGGATCGGTGTCCGCGGTGAGGTCATGACCACCCGTCGCGGCGAGCTGTCGATCCGCGTCGACGAGTGGACGCTGCTCGCCCCGACCCGGCGGTCGTTCCCCGACAAGTGGCACGGAATCACCGATCCGGACACCCGCTACCGCCAGCGCTACGTCGACCTGTGGGTCACCCCGGAGGCCCGCCGCACCTTCCAGCTCCGGTCCCGGCTCGTCTCGCTGGTCCGGAGGTTCCTGGAGGACCGGTCCTACCTCGAGGTCGAGACGCCCGTGTTCCACCCGATTCCGGGTGGAGCGCTGGCCCGACCGTTCGAGACGCACCACAACGCGCTCGACTCCCAGCTGTTCCTGCGGATCGCCCCCGAGTTGTACCTGAAGCGACTGGTCGTCGGTGGCTTCGACCGGGTCTTCGAGATCGCCCGGGTCTTCCGGAACGAGGGGATCTCCACCCGGCACAACCCCGAGTTCACGATGCTCGAGTGCTACGAGGCCTACGCGGACTACCACGTGCACATGGAGCTGACCGAACAGCTCGTCGAGCACCTGGCGATGGAGCTGTGCGGTACGACCACCATCACCTACGACGGCCGCCGGCTCGACCTGTCCGCTCCATGGCGGCGGGGCACCCTCGCCGGCCTGACCTCGGAGCGCGTCGGCGAGGACGTGTCGATCCACACGCCTCTGCAGCGGCTCCGTTCGCTGTGCGCCGACCACGAGATCCCCGTCCGTGACGCCTGGGGTCCGGGCAAGCTGCTCCTGGAGCTCTACGAGAAGACGACCGAGCACGACCTCTGGGACCCGACGTTCGTGACCGACTACCCGGAGGAGGTCTCGCCGCTGTCCCGCGTCCACCGCAGCGAGCCCGGTCTCGTCGAACGCTTCGAGGGCATCGTCGTCGGCCGTGAGCTGTGCAACGGGTTCTCCGAGCTCACCGATCCGGACACGCAACGGGCGCGGTTCGAGGACCAGGCCGCGCAGAAGGACTCCGGCGACGACGAGGCGATGGCGGTCGACCACGACTACCTCCGGGCCCTGGACTACGGCCTGCCGCCGACCGTCGGACTCGGGATCGGGATCGACCGGCTCGTGATGCTGCTCGCCGACGTTCAGTCGATCCGGGACGTCGTGCTCTTCCCGACCTTGCGTCCGGAACCACACGAGCACGGTGCAGACTGACCGGGTGCAGGCCGCAGCCACCGTGGTGCCGGACGTGACCGGCGAGCGAGTCGAGGTCGCCGGCATCGTGAAGTCGTTCGATGGCGATCGGGTGCTCGACGGCGTCTCGCTCGGGGTCGATCCCGGTTCGACGCTGGCGCTCCTCGGTCCGTCGGGCTGCGGCAAGACGACCCTGCTCCGGATCGTCGCCGGGCTCGAGGTCCCCGACTCCGGGACGGTCGAGGTGGGGGAGCGGCTCCTCAGTGGACCGGGAACGCTCGTCCCCCCGGAACAGCGGCGGGTCGGGATGGTCTTCCAGGACTGGGCGCTCTTCCCGCACCTGAACGTGGCGCGGAACGTCGGCTTCGGTCTGCCTCGCTCCGAGCGCCGGGCCTCGGCGCGGATCGACGAGGCCCTGGAACTGGTCGGCATGTCGGGGTTCGCCGACCGGATGCCCGACACGCTCTCGGGCGGCCAGCAGCAGCGGGTGGCCCTGGCCCGAGCGGTGGCGCCGCGCCCGCGGGTCCTCCTGCTCGACGAACCGTTCTCCAACCTGGACGCCACCATGCGCGTCCGCGTGCGCACGGAGATCCACGCGCTGCTCCAGCACCTCGGGGTGACCGCGGTGTTCGTCACCCACGACCAGGACGAGGCGTTCGTGCTCGGAGACCGGGTCGCGGTCGTCGCATCCGGTCGGGTGGTCCAGCACGCGACGCCCCAGGAGATCTACGAGCGGCCGGCGTCCCCGTGGGTCGCCGGGTTCGTCGGCGATGCCGACTTCGTCCCCGGCGAGGCATCGGGAGCCGTTGCCGTCACCGCCCTGGGTCCGGTCCCACTCGTTGCGCCGATGCAGGGGTCGGTCGACGTGCTCCTGCGTCCGGAGCAGTTGGGTCTGGACGCCGAGGGGGGCGAGGGGCTGGCTGTGACGGTCGAGCTCGTCGAGTACGTGGGCCGGGACACGACCTACCACGTGGCATCCGACGACGGGACCATGCTCCGCGTCCGGGCCCGCGGGGTCCCGGCATGGTTCCGCGGCGATCGTGCGGTCGTGTCCCACCTGGGCGGACCGACCTCCTCCTTCCCCGGCGGGACCGCAGTTGGCGATTCGACCGGGTCCGATCGTGCGCCCGGACCAGCGTCGTGAGCGTCGTGGTGCGCTGGGATCCGGTGTGACGCTCTTCCTCGACCTCGACGGCGACGAGCGGGTCGTGGTCGAGGGGTCGGCCCTCACGTTCGGGAGGGATGCCGAGCTCGTCGTCGATGCCGACAACCGGTACCTCCACCGGGTGCTCGGATGTTTCGTCAGCCACGGCGACATCTGGTTCCTCCAGAACCTGGGGCGGTTCATCCCATTGCGCGTCGACGATGTCGACTCGGCGTCGCTCGTGCAGATCGAGCCGGGCGATCAGGTGCCGATCGGATTCGAGGAGTTCGTCGTCACCTTCCGGGCCGGCAACTCGGACTACCGGATCTCCGGGGCCCTGTCCGAGCCGACCCCACTCGAGCTCGGTCTGGTACCGGCGAGCGACACCGCCGAGTTCGGTCTGGCGTCGCTCAACGCCGAGCAACGCCTGCTCGTCCTGGCGCTCGGCGAGGGCCGTCTCCGGGGTCAGTCCGACTGGGTGGTCCGCATGCCCGCCAACCGCGAGGTGGCCCACCGGCTGGGGTGGACGATCACCAAGTTCAACCGGAAGCTCGACTACCTCTGCCGTCGTCTGGCCGAGTCCGGGGTCGACGGTGCGTTCGGCGACGCCGGCGATCTGGCCACGAACCGACGGCAGGTGCTCGTCGAGCACGCCGTGGCCCGGCGACTCGTGACGGCGGCCGATCTGGACGATCTCCCGCCCGCCTGATGGGTGATGTTAGGCAGACTTGATACTGGGCCGTGAGGGTCGTTACCCTCCTCGTATGGCACGGAATCAGACCGAACCCTCGACCGGTCGCCCAGGTCGCCCCCGCTCCCTCCGGTTGTTCGGAGCGCTGCTCGCCTCGCTGGCGGTCGTCGCCACCGTTCTCACCGCATGTGGCGGCGACGAGAACGGTTCCGGGGACGGATCGTCGGCGACCACCCCCGGCGGCGGCCGGCTGGTCGTCTACTCCGGCCGCAGCGAGGAACTGGTCGGGCCGCTGTTCGAGCGGTTCGAGCAGGAGACCGGGGTGGACCTCGACGTCCGTTACGGCGAGTCGGACGACCTCGCGCTCGCCATCGAGCAGGAGGGCGACCGCGGTGCGGTGGACGTCTTCATCTCGCAGTCGCCCGGGGCCGTCGGGTTCCTGTCCGCCGCCGACCTGCTCCAGCCGATCGATCCGGCGGTCCTCGACCGGGTCCGGCCCGAGGACCGCTCGTCGCAGGGCACGTGGGTCGGGCTGTCGGCCCGGGCCCGGGTGCTCGCCTACAACACCGACGAGCTGACTCCGGACCAGCTGCCCGGGTCGGTGTTCGATCTGACCGACCCGGTCTGGTCGGGCCGGGTCGGCATCGCCCCGACGAACGGGTCGTTCATCGACTTCGTCTCGGGGATGCGCCAGCTGGTCGGCGACGAGCGGACCGAGGCCTGGCTCGCCGGGATGGCGGCCAACGCCAGCCCCACCTACCCGGGGAACTCGCCGATCCTCGAGGCGGTCGCCCGTGCCGAGGTTCCGACCGGCCTCGTGAACCACTACTACCGGGAGATCGCGATCCAGGAGAACCCCGACCTGCCGGCCGCCAACCACTTCTTCCCGAACGGCGACCCCGGGTCCATGCTCCTCGTCACGGCGGCGGCGGTCCCGACCTCGGCATCCGATCCGGCGGGAGCCGCAGCGCTGCTGGGGTTCCTCCTCTCGGACGAGTCGCAGCGGTACCTCGCCGATGACAAGGCCGAGTACCCGCTCGCCGTCGGCGTGGCGCCTCCGGGGTCGCTCCCGCCGCTGACGGACCTGCCGGTGACCCGACTGGACCTGGACCGCCTGGGCGACGATCTGACGTCGACGATCGACATGATCCGGGCCAGCGGTCTGCAGGAGTGAACCATCGGGTCGGGTCACGCCTGGGTGGGCTCGGCATCGGGGCGATCGGCCTGCTGTTCGCAGCACCGCTCGTCTACCTGGTCGTCCGCTCGCTGGGCGAGGCCGGTCGTCTCGGCGAGTTCCTCGTCGCCGAGACGACCCTCGTCCCGCTGGCTCGGACAGTGGCCCTGGCGGCCGCGGTCGGCGCCACGACGGCGGTCCTCGGCACGTCGGTCGCCTGGGCCACTGTCCGATGCGACGTCCCCGGCCGCCGGCTACTGCGCGGACTCGCCGTGGTTCCCATCGTCCTCCCGTCGTTCGTGGGGGCCACGGCGCTGCTCGCCGGATTCACCCGCGGCGGTCTGGTGGCCGACGTGCTCGCCCCACTGGGCGTGGACGGACTGCCCCGGGTGTCGGGGTTCTGGGGGGCATGGTTCGTCCTGAGCCTCTTCACCTACCCGCTCGTGCTCCTGCCCGTCGCCGCCCGACTGGTCGGCCTGCCCGCCTCGCTCGAGGAGTCGGGCCGGCTCCTCGGGGGTTCGTCGTGGGTGGTCGCCCGCACCATCGTCTGGCCGCAGGTCCGCAGCTCGGTGGCCGCGGGCGCGCTGCTCGTGGTGCTGTACACGATCAGCGACTTCGGGGTCGTCTCGCTCATGCGGTACGGGACGCTGACCCAGCAGATCTACCTCTCCAAGCTCGACCCCACCGCCTGGCTGCCCCTGAGTCTGGTGCTGGCGGCGCTCGCCCTGGCCGTGACCGCGGGTGAGCGGCTCACGAGCCGCCGGGACGCCCGCCGACCGCTGGTGCGCGGTCCGGTGGCTTCGGTGGTCACGTTGGGTCGGTGGCGCTGGCCGGTCGCAGGTGCGCTCGTCCTGCTCGTCGCGGTGGCGGTCGTCGGACCGCTGGCGGTGCTCCTCTTCTGGGTCATCCGGGGTGCGACGTCCGGTTCCGGTTCGGTGGCGCTCCGGCTCGACCCGACCGACCTGATCGGTCCCGCGATCAGCACGGTGACGACGAGCACGGCGGCCGCGGTCCTCGCGGTGGCGCTCGTCCTGCCGGTGGCCCGGTCGCTCGCCCGACGCTCGCACCGGGTGGCGCCGGCGGCCTCGGTCCTGGTCGTGGCCGGCTACGCGCTGCCGGGGCTGGTGGTGGCGCTGGCGCTGGTGTTCTGGTCGCTCTCCTCGGACGTCGGTGCGGTGCTCTACCAGACCATTCCCCTGCTGGTGCTGGCCTATGCGATCCACTTCGGCGCGCAGGCCATGCGCGGCGCAGCCGTGGCGACGGAGTCGGTCCCCGACCGCCTCGCCGACGCCGCCAGGAGCCTGGGGGCCCGACCGTGGCGTCGATTCCGCTCGGTCGAACTGCCCCTGCTCCTGCCCGGACTGCTCGCCGGCGCCGGCCTGGTCGTCGTGTCGGCCATGAAGGAGCTGCCGGCCACGCTCCTCCTCGCCCCGGCCGGGTTCTCGACGCTGGCGACGAGCATCTGGAGTGCCTACGAGTTCGGCTCGTACGCGCAGATGGGCCTGGATGCGCTGGCGTTGGCGGCGGTGTCCGGAGTGATGACCTGGCTGGTCGTCCTGCGTCGCGCCGAGAGCACCTGAGCCGTCACCGCTAGCCTGAGGGGGTGGCGAGTGTGATGGGGGGTCCGTCGATCGACGGCGTGGAACTGGTGGAGGTCGTCGGTCGCGGCGCCTCGAGCGTCGTCTACCGCGGTCGGCAGGTCCGCTTCGACCGTCCCGTGGCCGTCAAGGTCCTCGACCTGGCCGGCCAGCCCGAACTGGTCGCCCAGCTCTACCTGAACGAGTGTCGGACGGTCGGCCGGCTCGCGAGCCACCCGAACATCGTCACGGTCCACGACGGCGGTCTGACCGAGGACGAGCGCCCCTACCTGATCATGGAGTACCTGAGCGGCGGGACGCTCGGTGATCTGGTCGTCGACGGGACCCCGCTCCCGGTCGAGCGGGTGCTCCGTCACGGCGTCGAGCTCGCCGGGGCCCTCGAGTCGGCGCACCGCAACGGCATCGTCCACGGCGACGTCAAGCCGCAGAACGTCCTGCTCGGTCGTTCGGGTCAGGCCGTGCTCAGCGACTTCGGCATCGCCCGGATCGCCGCCGGGACGACCAGCCGGAGCCTCTCGGTGTTCACTCCGCTGCACGCCGCACCCGAGATGTTCGACGGCGAGCGGGTCACCCCCCGGGCCGACGTCTACGGGCTGGGCTCGACGCTCTTCCAGTTGCTCGACGGGCGGCCTGCCGTCGGCGAGGCGACGGAGAGTCCGCTCGTCATCGTCCGTCGTGTCGCCCTCGACGAGCGGCGCTCCCTGGGGCAGTCGGGCCTGCCGGACGGCCTGGCCGAACTCGTGACCGCCATGATGGCGACAGCACCGGCCGATCGGCCCGACACAGCTGCCGAGGTCGGCGAACGCCTCCGTGAGATCCAGTCGGCCCTGGGCGGGGCCCCAACGGGCATGGTCGTCTTCGACGAGGTGGCCGAGGTTCCGGACCGCCCACCCATCCGGGTCACGTCGCCCACGCCCGAGCCGTCGAGCCAGACCATCCCCCCCGTCGACCCCCGGCAGCCCAAGGTGGCCAGGATCGTGACGACGGTGGCCGTGCTCGCGGCGCTCACGCTGCTCGTCGGCATCGGATGGGCGCTCGTCCAGTCCTCGCCCGATTCGTCCGACGAGGTCACCGCCGAGGAGGGGTCCACCACTGTGGTCCCGCCGTCGACCACCGAACCGGCCGGCCGGATCCCCACCGGAGCCGCCGGGTTGTCGACCGCCACCACTGTGGACCCGTCACCGGAGGAGCCGGTCCCGACCCGCCAGAACTCGGGGAGCGGTCCGCTCGCCGGCATGTCCTACGACGTGCCCGGCTACTACGACACGTCCTCGGTGCTCCTGTCACAGCTCGGCGACGGCTCCGAGGTGCTCGGGCCGTTCAGCCCCGAGGTGTCGGTGCTGAACGTTGCGATCCCGGTTGTGCCGAAGATCCCGGCCCGGGGGGCCTGGCGAGCGTTCAACCTGATCGACAACCCGGAGTGCCCCGGCTTCGACTCGCCGCCGTTCGTGCTCACCGGCATGTGGGACAAACTCGCCACCTGGCCCGGCGGACAGGGAGGTATCCGGGTGCTGCAGATGGGCGATGACGACGGTGCGCGCTGGTTGTTCAACGCGTTCTCGCTCGAGCAGGGCGCCGGAGCCGGGGAGTGCGTCGGCTTCGACCAGCCCTTCGGTATCTCCGACCCCGAGGCGGCCCGGGTCACCCACCGGGATCCTCCACTCGATCTGGGTGACGGTGTGATCGCCAACTCCTGGCTCCAGCCGCCCCCGCCCGGCAGCCCCGAGTTCACCTCGGTGCGGACGTTCCTGGTCCAGGACGGGGCGTTCGTTGTCAGCGGTGCCGTCGGAGCCCGGGAGGGCACACCTGACATCGCCTCCATCGAGCAGGTCCTCACGGGCGTGCTCGACCGACTCCGCTAGGGTGCCGCCCATGTTGATCGTGAGCGGCATCATCGAGTTCGACCCCGAGGACCACGACGCGGCGGCGGAGCTGTTCCGCCCGCTGGTGGCTGACACGCTCGCCGAACCCGGCAACCTCACCTACGGGTTCTGGGCCGACATCGACCAGCCGGGACGATTCCGCGTCTACGAGGAGTGGGAATCGGGCGAGGCGATGGGCGAGCACATGGCCTCACCGCACATGGCTGCGTTCCTCACGGGTATCGGCACGCTGCGCGTCACCGGCGGAACCGGGATCTTCCAGCACACCGCAGGAGACACGATCCAGCTGATGTAGACGCTCGTCGGCGGTCGCCGACGGTGGTCTCAGGCAGCAGCGAGCTCGACCTGCTCGAGCAGGTAGGTGGCAGCGGCGCGGAGGCCACGGACGCCCGGGCTGTCGGGAAGTGCGTCGAGTGACGTCGCAGCGGCGGCCGCGTACCCGCGTGCCCGGAGGATCGACGCCGGGATGCCGTCGCTGTCCCGGATGATGTCGATCGCCTTGTCCCGACTGGCCGTGTCCAGCGGTCCGCCCAACAGCGCCCGGAGGTCCTCGCCGTGGCCCGAGCGCAGCGCCGTGATGACGGGGAGCGTGTAGACGCCCTCCTCCAGGTCGTGCCCGGCGGGCTTGCCGAGGTCGGCCTCGGTCGAGACCAGGTCGAGCACGTCGTCGACCACCTGGAAGGCCATGCCGTAGCTGGTGCCGAACGCCGTGAGCGCTTCTCGGTGGTCGGCGGGCAGGTCGGTGACGATGGCGCCGATCCGGCAGGACGAACCGAGCAGCGAGGCCGTCTTGCCGTTGATCGCCTGCAGGTACTGCTCCTCGGTGCGCCCCACGTCGAAGGAGTGCTTGAGCTCCAGCACCTGTCCCTCGCAGAGCCGACCGATCGTGGCGGCCAACAGCCCGGCGACCTCGACGCCGAGCGAGGACGCGAGCTCCGAGGCCCGGGCGAGCAGGAAGTCGCCCGCCAGGATCGCCCGGATGTTGCCCCAGCGGGCGTTCACGCTCTCGACCTGGCGACGGACGACCGCCTCGTCCATGACGTCGTCGTGGTAGAGCGATCCCAGGTGGACGAGCTCGACGGCGGTGGCGCCTGCCACGGCGGCCTCGGTCGACGACTCGCCGTCGTCCAGGCTGGTCGCGGCGGCAGCCAGGCAGAAGCCGGGCCGGACCCGCTTGCCCCCGGCGGCCACGAGGTGGGAGCAGATCTCGGTCAGGTACGGGTCCCCGGACGACGCCGAGAGCGCGAGCAGGTCCTCGACCCGTTCCAGGTCGACGGCCATGAAGGGCACGGCGTCGAGGGGGTTTGGTCCGGACACTCGATCAACATACAGGTCCGACCCTCGATCGACCCATGCGAGCCGGCCGACCGGCGGCAGCCGGAGTCGTCCGTCACATCGAACCCGGATCCCGGCGCATTCGGCCACGGGACGGTCCGCTCCCTGAACCTGCGCTCGGGAGCGGCGCACCTCGCGGACCGGAGTGTCGGGGTGCGTGGCTACACTGCCAAGACAGTTCTCCGGGAGGTACTTGGTGTTCGAACGATTCACCGACCGGGCCCGCAGGGTCGTGGTGTTGGCGCAGGAGGAAGCGCGCCTGTTGAACCACAACTACATCGGGACCGAGCACATCCTCCTCGGCCTCATCCACGAGGGTGAGGGGGTGGCCGCCAAGGCGCTCGAATCGCTCGGGATCTCGTTGGAGGCGGTTCGCCAGCAGGTCGAGGAGATCATCGGTCAGGGCGGGGCGTCGCCGTCGGGCCACATCCCCTTCACCCCTCGGGCCAAGAAGGTGCTGGAGCTCTCGCTCCGCGAGGCCCTGCAGCTCGGCCACAACTACATCGGGACCGAGCACATCCTCCTCGGCCTCATCCGAGAGGGCGAGGGCGTCGCCGCCCAGGTGCTCGTCAAGCTCGGTGCCGACCTGTCGCGGGTCCGTCAGCAGGTCATCCAGTTGCTGTCCGGCTACCCCGGCTCGGGGACGCAGGCTCCGCAGGGCGAGAAGGCCGGGGCGACGGCGGGCGGGTCATCGTCGGAGACCCCGTCCGGTTCGCTGGTGCTCGACCAGTTCGGCCGGAACTTCACGCAGCTGGCCCGTGACAAGAAGCTCGACCCGGTGATCGGACGCGACCGTGAGACCGAGCGGATGATGCAGGTGCTCTCCCGCCGGACCAAGAACAACCCGGTGCTGGTCGGTGAGCCGGGCGTCGGCAAGACGGCCATCGTCGAGGGGCTCGCCCAGGCGATCGCCTCCGACCAGGTGCCCGAGACGCTCCAGGGCAAGCAGCTCTACACCCTCGACCTGGGCGCTCTGGTGGCCGGCTCGCGTTACCGCGGCGACTTCGAGGAGCGCCTCAAGAAGGTGCTCAAGGAGATCAAGACCCGCGGCGACATCATCCTGTTCATCGACGAGATCCACACGCTCGTCGGCGCGGGAGCCGCAGAGGGCGCCATCGATGCGGCCTCCATCCTCAAGCCGATGCTCGCCCGCGGTGAGCTCCAGACGATCGGCGCCACGACCCTCGACGAGTACCGCAAGCACATCGAGAAGGACGCGGCGCTCGAGCGTCGCTTCCAGAAGGTCGTGGTCGC
>CAYMKW010000019.1:0-35857 GCA_964391365.1 uncultured Microthrixaceae bacterium
ACGCGGTCGGCGCCGGTCCGGCCGGTGCGACACACCCGAGCACCAACAACCTGGACCGGTTCGGGATCCGGCCCGGTTACGTCCAGGACCCGCCGCCGACCTGAGACCACGACTCCCAGACGAACGGGTAGTCCCAATCGCAGCGGTGCGACTCGGCGAGCAGAAGGTGGCAGCGCTCGCGTTCCAGCCTCGATGTCGGCGAGATCTCGTGGAACTGAATGAGCAAGCGATCAACCCGCTCGAGCCACCCCGATTCAGCGAGCAATGGGATCAGTTCGTACTCGCCACCTTCGATGTTCATCGCCAACAGATCGACTCGATCCACCTCGAGCTGATCGAGATCGCCGATGGCCATGACCTCGGCGGCGACGACCATCGAATCGACCTGCCCAGTCGGTCCGGTCGAGGATAGCCCGTCCCCTGGGTCAGTGGTCGAAGTGGCGTCGTTCCGGAGATGGAGCGCCATCGTCCCTGAAACCGACCCGATCGCAGCGCGGAACAGGACAACACGGGCATCATCCCTGAACCGCCGATCGATCTGGTCCGCAAACGCTGGGACGGGTTCGAACACATACACCCGACATCGGTACCGCTCGAGCAACGAGGCGGTGTAGTCACCGCAGTAACCGCCGATGTCGAACGCCACCGAGTCCGCAGTCAAGCCAAGGCCATCGATCAGGAGCCGATTCCGTCCATCCCGCCGGAACTGTTCCGTGGCGCTGACCGGCGGGCGCCCCAGGAGAACGTCCCTCCCTGCGGTCAGGCGACGTCGAATCTCTGCTGGCTTCACGATGATCGCACCCAGTCAGTTCACTGCTTGGCCGGGATGAGCTCGATTGCGTCGTCAACGACTCCACCCATCGTCCGACCCATCAAGGAACCGCCGACGTTGCTGACCATCGGGTCACGCTAGCAACTCAAGTGTGGTAGTCGGGTTCGAGCGCTGCCTGCCTCGGCCACTCAGTCCACCGGAATCCAGCGATCATCGTTCGTGGCCTTCATGAGATCGCGCAGATTGCGAACCTCTGCAGGGATCATGACTGTCGGTGGACCAAGGAACCCCGCCCACCACGAATACGTACTGTCGGAGGCGACGAGCGCCACTGAACACGCAAGACTCGCTAGGTCTGCCACAGCGTCGCCCACTGCAGCCACTTCGGCACCACGGACAGACGGAACCAGTACCCTGCCGCACCAGTCAGGGTCATCGCTGATGAACTCGACCCGGTCGACTCCGGTGACTTCACGGGCTTGGTCGACTGCACGTCGGTACCACCCGGCGGGAAGAGCGTTGTCGAGTCCGACGAAGTCGCCGCGCCTGACGTGCACGCGAACGACCGAGTCGACGGGGCGGGTGTCGAGTCCGAACCATCCCCGAAACGTCTCCTTCGCTGGCGTTGCGAAGCGTTCCTGCTGCCAGTACCCGCACCACCACGCCGGGTCAGGGTCCTCCTCCACGAAACCCGTGGCCGTGTTATCGGTGAGGACCGTGGACGGTCCGACAATCCTCCGGGCCGCAATCGCCAGCGGTTTGAACCGGCCGCCTGCAGCTGGCCACGACCGGCCCGCGGCAACGGACCGACCAGCGATCCACTGTCGCATCGGCTCCGGGCCGTCGATCTCCACCCCACCCAGACCCGAGAGGTCCCAAGCGACCTCGAGGCCGGTCCGCTCCCGCAGCCACCGAGCAAAGGCCACCTGGAAGAGTTGATTGCCCAGACGTCCCCGGAGCGCCACGACGTGTCGTTGCCGGCGGCTCACGGCTTCCCCGTCACATCAACACCAGTTCAGCCCTCGAAGGGACCCAGGCCCATCTGGTCGCGGACCGTCACGACGGGCGGGTTCGTCATGGACCGCCGCTGCCAGTTCGCACCGTCCACCACCAGGGTGTGGCCGGAGATGAACCGGCCGTAGGGCGAGGCCAGGAACGTCGCCGCCCATCCGAGCTCCTGGCGCTCCCCCACCCGCAGCGCCGGCTGGCAGACGTCCTTGTCGTGGGTGCGGTCCAGGCTGGAGCGGATGTCGCCGGTCATGTCCTCGTGCGGCATGAGACCGGGCACCAGGCAGTTGACCTGGATCCCGTAGGGCCCCCACTCGACCGCCAGGGTCTGGGTCAGGTTCACCACACCGGCCTTGGCGGCCGACGAGTGGGCGAAGCCCGGGCCACCCGTCCAGGCGAACGTGGCGCCGACGTTCACGATCGACCCCGGCGTGCCCGCCGCCAGGTGCCGACGGCCGAACTCACGGGCGCAGAGGAAGGTGCCGGTCAACGTGATGTCCACGACGGTGCGCCAGGCGTTCGGCGACATGTCCTCGGCCGGTACCGGGAAGTTCGCTGCGGCGTTGTTGACGAGCACACCGGGCATCCCGAACGCCTCGATCGCCCGGTCGAACAGTTCGGCGACGCTGTCGGCGTCCCGGATGTCGCAGGACACCGCCAGCGCCCGGGCGCCGACGGCCTCGACCGCTTGGCGACCAGCGTCGAGGTGCTCGTCCTTGCGCGACGCCACGACGACGTCGGCACCGAGCCGGGCGAACTCGGTGGCGATCGCCTTGCCGAGGCCCGTGCCGCCGCCGGTCACCACCACACAGGTGCCGTCGAAGGTCCCCGGGCGCAACGCCGTCTCGCCGACGGGGGGCGGGGCCGGGATCCCGGGCAGGTCGTCACGGGCGTCCATCAGCTCCCCCGGTAGTTGGGCTCGCGACCCTCGGCGCGAGCCGAGCGAAACTCTGCGTAGTCGTCGCTGCGGTTGAGGAACGTCTGGTAGATCAGCTCGTCCTCCATGGACGCCCGGACGTCGGGACGCGACAGGTGCGAGAGGACCCGCCGGGCGAGCTTCACCGTCACCGTCGGCGACGACGCGATCCGCTCGGCCATCTCGTAGGCGGTGGCGCCGAGCTCATCGGCCGGCACGACCCGCGACACGATGCCGTGACCCAGCGCCTCCTCCGCTGACAGACGGCGGCCGGTCAGCACCATGTCGGCGACCAGGCCGGGCCCGACCATCTGCTGCAGGACGGCGACGCCGCCGGTGTCGGGGATCACCCCGTGACCGACCTCGGGCAGCATGAAGCGGGCATCGTCGCTGGCGATCCGGACGTCGCACAGGAGCGCCCGCTGGAACGACCCGCCGATCGCCCACCCGTGGATCGCCACGATCACCGGGGCCTCGAGCTCCCAGAGCTGCTGGATCCCACGGATGCCCCGCGTCATCAGCTCGTGGTGGGTCAGTTCGGTGAGGTTCGTGCCGATGGAACCGACGTCCCGGCCGGACGACCACGACTTCCCCTCACCCCGCCAGACGACGGCCCGCACGTCACGGTTGCCGCGGAGCTCGGCGAGCGCCTCGAAGAGCTGGGCGTCCATGTGGTCGTCGAAGGCGTTGTGCTTGTCGGGGTTGTCGTTGACGATCGTGGCGATGGCGCCGTCGATCTCCAGTCGGACCCGTCCGCCGGTGTCGGTCATCCTCCGAACCTACCGCTCGGGAGGACATCGGGCCTGCGGGCGCGACGATGGCCCGGCCGTTCGGCCGAGCCATCGTGCGGGGGGATGGGAGTTGGCTGCGGGTCAGTCGCCCTGACCGCGACCGCCGGGGCCTCGGCCGCCCTCGGGCCGACCGTTGTTGACCATGTCGGTGATCCGCTCGGTGGCCTTCGCCAGCTTCTGGTCAGCCTCCTCCTGGGTGTGTTCGCCGCTGGCCACCTCCTCATCGAGGTGGGCCTTGAACTCGGCGACCAGGGCATCGATCACGACCTGCACGTCGACACCGCGTTCCTGAGCGACCTGCGCCAGCGTGGTTCCGCCACGGAGCTGGGTGGCGAGTTCCTGCTCGGTCATGCCGAGCGCCGTGGCCGCAGCGCTCAACCCCTGGCGCATGGCGCCTCGGCCGGGGCCGTGGCCGCCGGGGCCGTGACCCTCACCGCGCTCGGGTCGGGCGGCGACCAGCGCCTGGGTGACGGCGTCCGCCTGGGCCTGGTCGATCGTCCCGGCCGCGACCAGCGGCGCCAGGATGTCCTGGATCCGCTGGGTCGGATCGGGTCGACCCTGCCCCTCGGCGGGCGGCTGGGCCGGAGCCGTCGTGGTCGTGTCGTCCTGTGCGCCCGAGACAGCGGTGCTGCCGAGCGTCAGCCCGGCGATGCCGCCGCCGAGCAGTCCGGCGGTCAGGCCGCCGGCGATGACCATGGTCCGGAGGCGGCCCGGTCGCTTGGTGGAAATGCTGTCGTTGGTGTCGTTCATGACGTCTCCTGTTCGTGGGGGGTGGTGTTCGCTGACGGGACCCACGATGGGGGTTGCGGGTTCCATGCTGCTCAGTGCCGGGTGAGAGCAGGGTGAGAACCCGCGGAGGGGCGGCTCAGGGTTGCGGTGTGACGGAACGGGCCGAACCCGCCTCGACCACGGGCAGCACCACCCGCACCATCGCGCCGCCGTCAGGCGCGTTCGCCGCCGCAACCGTGCCGCCGTGCGCCTCGACCACGTCCCGGACGATCGCCAGGCCCAGGCCCGAACCGGGCAGACTCCGGGCCGAGTCCGCCCGGTGGAAGCGGTCGAACACCCGGGGCAGATCGGCAGGGTCGAACCCCGGACCGTGGTCGGCGACGACCAGGACGCCGGCTCGGACCTGCACATCGATCTGCCCGCCGGTCGTGTCGAACTTGGCGGCGTTTCCGAGCAGGTTCGTGACCACCCGCTCCAGCGCCCTGGGCCGTCCCAGCACCACGGAGTCGTCGGCAACGACGACGACCGGTCGGCCGGTCCGCTGCTCGGCGCGGGACGCGACCCGCCGGACCAGCTCACCGAGCGCGACCGGCTCCATGGGCTCGTCGCTGCGGGCGTCGGTCGCCACCTCGACGATCTCGTCGACGATCGCGCTGAGCTCCTGCGTCTCCGAGGCCAGATCGTCGAGCAGCCGGGCCCGGTCCTCGACCGACATCGAGTCGCCGTGCCGCAGCGCGTAGACGTTCGTCCGCAGACTCGTCAGCGGCGTTCGCAGCTCGTGGCCCGCGTCCTGCACGAGTTGCTGCTGTGCGTCACGGGACCGCTCCAGCGCAGCGAGCATCGCGTTGAACGACGATCCGAGACGCCCGACCTCGGGGCCACCCCCCTCGGGAACCCGCTCATCCAACCGACCGGTCGACCCGACGGTCTCGGCCGCCGCGGCCAGGCGCTCCAGCGGCCGGGTGAGCTGTCGCGCCAGCACCGCTCCGACGGCGGCAGCCACCCCTGCGACCGCCAGCCCGACCAGCAGGGTGCGAGTCCGCAACGCCCCGAGC
The DNA here is from genome assembly GCA_964391365.1 of uncultured Microthrixaceae bacterium. Classification (GTDB taxonomy): domain Bacteria; phylum Actinomycetota; class Acidimicrobiia; order Acidimicrobiales; family Microtrichaceae; genus SXMI01. Next base: position 5,272 of record CAYMKW010000019.1, read on the forward strand.
ACCCGGTCGACCTCCTCGGTGCTCCGGGCCGCCTGCAGGACCGCGGGTGCGCGCAGGCGGGTGGCCAGCACCCGGTAGGAGACATCGCCCACGCGCACCGTGTCGAACGACCGGGTCGTCGCCGGGTCGGCGAGCAGGTCCAGCGACACCTGCTGGACGCCGATGCTGTCCTCGGTCAGGTCGATCTGCGTGCCGTCCTCGCCCACGACGAGCGCCTGCACATCGGTTCGCGCCCGGAACTGATCCGGCGGCACGCGGTCGTCGGCACGCCGCGACCGCTCGATCTCCTGACGGAGCCGCCCGCGGAGCGGTTCGACGGCGATCTCGAGCGAACGGTCGATCTCGCTCACCAGCTCCGCCCGCGTGCTCCGGTACGACGACACCCCGACGACCACCGTCGCGCCGGTCGACAACAGGACCAGCGAGAGGACCAGCTTCAGCCGAAGGCTCACCCCGTCAGCCTGCCCGCAGGGAGTAGCCGACGCCGCGCACCGTGTGGATCAGCTTCAGCTCGTGACCATCGTCGACCTTGCGGCGGAGGTACGAGATGTACACGGCCAGGTTCTTGGAGTCCGGCCCGAAGTCGTATCCCCAGATCTCGTCGTAGATGCGACTCCGCTCCAGAACCACCCCGGCGTTGACCGCCAGCAGCTCGAGCAGGTCGAACTCGGTCTTGGAGAGCACCAACTCCTCACCACCCCGCCACACCTGCCGCGCCGCCGGGTCGAGCCGCAGATCGGCGACCTCCACGATCTCCACCGACCCAGCGGTCGCCGGCCGCGACCGGCGGAGCAGTGCCCGGACCCGGGCCAGCAGCTCGGGCGGATCGAACGGCTTGGGCAGGTAGTCATCGGCCCCGGCGTCCAGCCCAGCGACACGGTCCGAGGTCTCGGTCCGGGCGGTCAACATGATGATCGGCGTCGTGTCGCCCTCACTGCGCAGCACACGACAGACCGTCAGACCGTCGATGCTGGGCATCATCAGGTCGAGGACCACCAGGTCGAAGCTGCGGGTCCGGGCCAGTTCGAGGGCGGCCGCACCGTCCTTGGCCGTGGCCGGCTGATGCCCCTCGAGCTGGAGGAGTCGCTCGAGCGACTCCCGGATCGCCCGATCGTCATCCGCGACGAGGATCCGGGCGGGTGCGGCACTACTGGCTGGATACACCTGGGAGCCTCCGTGGTCGCCCGACATTCTGCCCGCCTCCGGGTTGGAATCCGGTGAGGAGTCGACCGGTAGCGTCGTCGAGGTGAACGGAGCAGCGGATCGGGTCAGGATCCGACGACCCAGCATCGTGGCGGCGCCGCTGTTCATCGTGGCCGTGGCCGCGTTCGGCGCCGGAGTGGCATCGGCCAGCTGGGTCGCGTGGGACGCCACCAACCGGACCGGGGCCTGGTGGGTGTGGCCCCTCGCACCGTGCGCGGTCGGCGTCGGCGCACTCGTGCTGGCCCGAGGCTGCTTCGTGGACGTCCAGCCGGGCGGTCCGGATGCCCGCGTCATCGACGTGGTGGCGTGGCGGCGACGACTGGAGGTGCCCCTCGAGCAGGTGGCCCAGGCCCGGGTCCAGCGGGGCATCTGGCGGCTGTTCGTGCTGATCCGTCACGACGGGACGACGGTGTCGCTGCTGGGGAGTTCCCCGGCCCAGTGGCCGGCGCGCCTGATGGCGTCGAGCCGGGCCCAGGACGTCGAGGACCTGGAACGGCTCGTCGGTGACCGGGCCGAGGAAGGCCGGACGCCGACGACGGCGTAGCGTCTCGGTGTGGAACCGGCATCGAGCTCCCCGAGCCCCCGGCGCCGGCCACGCCCGCTGGTCCCCACGCCGGTCCAACTCGGGGTGCGGCCGTCCACGCTCCTGTGGAGGGGACTGTTCATCCGGTGTCCCGCCTGCGGCGGCCGCCACGTGTTCCGCAACTGGTTCGCCATGACGGACCGTTGCCCGACGTGCACGCTGCGGTTCGAGCGGGTCGAGGGCCACTGGATCGGATCGCTGGGCCTCAACACGACGGTGGTGTTCACCGTCATGCTCCTCGTCCTGCTCGGTGGCAGCATCCTGTTCTATCCGGACGTGCCGCTCGGCCCACTCCTGGGGGCCGAGGTGGGGATCGCGCTGCTCGGGCCGTTGGTCTTCTTCCCGCCGTCGCGAACGCTGTGGACCGCTGCCGACCTCCTGATGCGACCGCTGGCCACCGGTGAGATCGATCCCCGGTTCGTCGTCGTCGACCCCGAACGCGACCGTCGCCCCCGCCACTGACTCCCCCACTCCCCGGCTTTGTGGTGCGAGCCGGCAGCGGGGCGGGCCGGCAGCGGAGTCGGTCAGGTCAGCGGCGCTGGAGGCGGCGCTGGAGCGCCACCACGGCCAGCGACATCACCAGCGCTGCGAACCCCGCCAGCACGAGCAGGTTGATCGCCACGTCGGCCAACGACGCCCCGTCGAACACCACCGAGGTGAGTGCGCTCGTGGCCCACGCCTGCGGGGTCAGCACCCGCGCCACCACCTGCATGGCGGCCGGCGCCACGGACAGCGGGAAGAAGCAGCCGCCGAGCGCCGCCATCCCGAGTGCGAGCGGGATTCCGAAGGCGACCGCCTGGTCCGGAGTGCGGGCGATCGACCCCATGAGCACCCCCGCACCGGCCGAGACCAGGGCGAACAGCACGATGACCGCGCCCAGCACGACCGGATCACCCCAGTCGACACCGAACGCGACCGCCGAGACGCCGGCGATGAGGACGCCCTGGCCCAGGGCGATGAGGAACCGGGACGCCGTCACACCGAGCGTCAGCCCGGCCACGCTCACAGGAGCGGTCAGCGCGCGGTCGGCCACACCGAACGTGCGCATCTCGACCAGCGACGATCCACCGGCGAGCGAGTTGATGAACATGAACAGGATCAGCTGCGACAGCGCCGTGAAGGCGAAGCCCGACACCGGGTTGCCGGATCCTCCGACGGTCACGTCCTCGACCTGACCCCGGGTCAACTGACGGACCTGCTCCTGGGCGGCGGCGAGCGCCTCCTGCTGCTCCACCCCGGTGCGGTCCTCGGCGAATCGGGCAGCAGTGATCACGAGTGCCTGGTTCTCCACCACGGAGTCCAGCATGTTCCGCAACATGGCCGATGCCTGGTTCGCCGGATCCAGTTCGAGGCGCACCTCGCCCGTCCCGCCGGACTCGACGGTCTCGGTCAGACCCGGCGGGATGATGATCCCGGCCTCGATCTCGCCCAGCTGGATGTCGCGGACGACCTGCTGGGCGTCGTCGTAGAACGTCACGTCCAGGGTGTCGGCGCCGCCGACCGCCTCGAGCAGCTGCGCCCCGATCCCCGTCCGTTCGCCGGCCACGACCCCGACGCGCACCACGCCGGCATCGGACGGGAACGCCACCCCGAGCGCCAGGATCAGCACGAACGGCAGGACCACCATGAAGAACAGGGCGACCCGATCCCGGGCGAGTCGCCGAAGATCCACCGACGCAACCGCTCGAGCGATCGACCAGGTCGACGGCGGTGACCACCGCCCCGAACCGGGTCGGACGAGCGGTGACCGGGCCGGCGTGGGAGCCGGGGCAGGAGCCGAGGTGCTCATCCGTACCTCCGCACCATCATCCGGGTGCCGATCAGGAGGCCCACGGCCCCGACCGCGACCAGCGCCAACAGCAGTGGGACGACCGAGGCGAGGTCCTGGCCGCCCGGACCCAGTTCCACCAGCGCCCGCATGGCGATGGCGTTCGGGGTCAACGAACCGACCGCCCCCAGCAGTCCCGGGAACTGGGCACCGCCGAAGAACGCTCCGCCGATCACGCCGAAGAGAAACGCCAGGGCATTCGTCCAGCCCTCGGCCTGGGCCTCGGTGCGCGACACGGCCGTGATCACGGCGGACAGCCCGCTCAGTGCGACCACGAGCGACACGAGCACGATGATCACCTCGACCGGCTCGCCCCACCGGGCGCCGAAGGCCAGCGTGGACACGCCGTAGACGACCATCGACGCCAGGACGCCCTGGGCGAACACCCCGAGCGAGGTGCCGCCGACAATCGAACCGGCGGACACGGGGGCCGAACGGATCCGGGCGAGCGTTCCCTCGCGGTCCTCCCGGACCAGGTTGCGGGCGGCCCCGCCCAGCCCGAGGAAGAGGAAGATCGTGAGTGGGCCGAAGTAGAGGGCGGCGTTGAACGACCCCTGCAGGTCACCGATGTCGACCGTGATCGCCGGGCGCAGCTGCTGGACGTCGATGAGCGGCGGCGCATCGGCGTCGATGGCCACGACGGTCGAGGTGGCGGCCCGGATGAGATCCGACTGCGAGGCGATCTCACCGGCGATGGCGGTGGCGATCTCGCCGGGGATGGCGCGCTGGGTGTTGCGGACGACCTGCAGTGGTTCGGGCGTCGAGACCAGCGACGCCTCGTAGCCGGCGGGGATCACGAGCGCCGCGTCGGCGACCTCGTCGGCCACAGCGGCCCGGGCGTCGGAGACGTCCGTCACCAACCGGACCGGACCGTCGGCGAGTTGCTCACCCAGCACGGCGAGGACACCCCGACTGGTTGGGGTTCCGTCCAGGTCGACGACGGCGATGGTCGCCGATGGGCCGCCCGATCCGCCGAACGCGAGCGACATGATCAGGCCCAGCACGAGCGGACCGACGACCGCAGTGAGGATCAGCGACTTGCTGGTCAACCCGCGGCGCAGGTCCTTGCCGGCGACGACCAGCGCCGCCGACGACCGCCGACCCGACTGTGCGACGGCCACGATCAGTCCCGGAGGGCCTTGCCGGTGAGGTGCAGGAACACGGACTCGAGGTCCGGCTCCACCACCTCGACACCCTGGACGGTGGCGCCGACCCGCTCTGCGTGCTCGATGATCGGAGCCAGGGCCCGGGCCGGGTTGGTGACGGCGACCTCGATGCGTCCGTCCCCGGCCGAGGTCCGGACGACCAGCGGGTCGGGTTCCAGGGCTGCCAGCAGTGGGGCGGGGTCACCGTCGATGCTCAGGCGGACCACCGGGTTCTGGCCGACGGCACTGACCAGTTCGGCCTGGGTGCCCTCGGCGACCAGGCGGCCCTCGTCAATGATGCCGATCCGGTCGCAGAGACGCTGTGCCTCCTCCATGTAGTGGGTCGTGTAGAGCACCGCCATGCCGTGCTCCTGCAGTGCTGCGATCCCGTCCAGGATCGATGCCCGACTCTGCGGGTCGACGCCGACGGTCGGCTCGTCGAGCACGAGCAGCTGGGGTTGGTGCAGCAGCGCAGCGGCGATGTTGCACCGGCGCTTCATGCCGCCGGAGAACCCGTCGATCCGGTCACCGGCTCGGTCCTCGAGCGCCACGATCTCGAGGACCTCGTCGACCCGCGTCCGGAGCTCGGCACGGGTCAGTCCCTGCAGGCGGCCGAAGAAGCGCAGGTTCTCCCGGGCGGTCAGGTCGGGGTAGAGGGCGATGTCCTGGGGCACCAGCCCGAGGTGCTGCTTGGCCTCGCACCGCCCGGTCCGCATGGGTGTTCCGCCGACCTCGACCACGCCCGAGTCGGCGTGGAGCAGACCGCAGAGCATGGAGATCGTGGTGGTCTTGCCGGCACCGTTGGGACCGAGGAGCCCGTACGACTCGCCGGCCCGGATCTCGAAGCCCACGCCGTCGACGGCGAGGCGGTCCCCGTAGGCCTTCCTGAGCCCCTCGCACCTGGCGGTGACCGCTCGCACGTGGGGAGCCTACGCTCCACCTGCGCCGTCGGCCGGATGGGGGATGCACCCAGAGCGGGGCCTTGTGCCCGGAGCGGGGGCGTTCCTACCCTTGGGGCTGACCTGCAGCGCCTCCGGGCGGGCGGTCCCGGGAGGACATCGATGCTGCGAACGGCCAGGACCACCACCACTGCGGTGCTCGCCGCGCTGGTGCTGGCGGCCGGTTGCTCGCAGGTCGAACGCACCGCCGAGGTGGACGTCGACGGCCCGCAGGGTCCGGCGACCGAGCAGCAGGAGGCCGCGAGCGGTGCCCCGGTCCCCGCAGAGGTCCGAGGTGCGACGCTGTCCCGCGGCGAACGCTCCCAGGCCGACCCGGCGGCAGGCGACCCGGCGCTCGCCGATGCCGCCAACCAGTTGATCGGCCGGCTGGCGAGCGACCCCACCCTGCTCCAGGGTGTGCTCAACGGGTCGGTGTCGGATCTGGAACGGATCACCGGGCTCGACAGCGCCACGCTCCAGCGACTGCGGATCACCCCCGATTCGATCCGGGCGCTCGCCTCCGTGCTCAGCCGATTGGACCCGTCCACGATCTCCCAGCTCGCCAGCGGCAGCAGCACACCGGAGGGGATCAACCGGACCATCCTCCTGCTCGCGGCCCAGCTCAACCCCGAGGCGTTCCAGGCGGTCCAGGGGATCGACCCCCGGCTGCTGTCCGTGCTCGCCACCACTGCGGCCAACGTCGACCCGGACGTCGCCGAGGCACTCGGGCGCGTGCTCGGCGTGGTCGACCCGGATTGCCTGGGGACCGTTGCGGGTGACCGGACGAGCCTGGGGCTGCTCGCCGTGCTGTTCGCCGCCGCCCTGCGGATCGACCCGACGACCTTCGAACAGCTCGGCAACGCCTCCCAGGTGAGTCCGGACTTCGCCCTGGCGATCGAGGGCATCCGGACGCTGGCCTCGGGGCTGAGCCTCGAGTTCGTGGCCAACATCAACGAGGTCGTCCGGGTGCTGGGCACCGACCTGTCGAGCGCCCTCGGGGCGATCCTCGGGTTCCTCGGCGACGAGCGCTACGCGGACGTGCTCCGCACGGGCCTGTCGGACCCCGTCGTCGTCCAGGCCGTCATCGCGGCGTCGGCGCTGCTGATCCCGGGTCTCGCCGAGGTCGTCGCCCCGGAGGTGTTCGCGGACGAACCGGCGGCCCGGTCGCTGGCCCTGGCCGCACTGCTGTTCGTCGCGCTCCTCGGATCCACCGGAGTGGACCTGAGCGGGAGCGGGATCCTCGGCCCCGGCTGATCCGACGGGGATGCGGGTGTCGCCGGGGTCGGGCGGACGCGTGCCCGCCGCCCGATCCCCTCAGGTGTAGAGCGCCTCGATCTCGTCGGCGAACCGCTCGTTGATCCCTCGACGCTTCAGCTTCATGGTCGGCGTCAGCAGGTCGGAATCGGCAGGCCACTCCTCGGTGAGGATCCGGACCTTCTTGACGCGCTCGGCGTTGTTGAAGCCCTCCATGGCCCGCTCGACGTCGGCCTCGATGGCGGCCACGACCTCGGGCAGGGCGGCGAACTCCTCGAGCGTCGTGAACTCGATCCCGTTGCGGGCGGCCCACCCGGGTGCGACCTCGGCGTCGACCACCACGAGCGCACCGACGAACGGACGGTTGTCACCGATGGCCGCCGCCTGGGCGATCAGCTCGCCGGTCTTGAGCGCCGCCTCCAGGTTGGCCGGCGAGATGTTCTTGCCGCCGGCGGTGATGATCAGTTCCTTCTTGCGGTCGACGATGCGCAGGTAGCCGTCCTCGTCGAGGACGCCGATGTCACCGGTGTGGAGCCAGCCGTCGGCGTCGAGCGCCTCGGCGGTCTTCTCCGGGTCGTTCAGGTACCCCTGGAACACGTGGCCGCCGCGGCAGATGACCTCGCCGTCCTCGGCGATGGCCACCTCGGACCCGGGCACGGCGATGCCGACGGTGCCGGGCTTCACCCGCACTCGCTCGAAGGTCATGGCGCCGGTGTTCTCGCTCATGCCGTAGACCTCGGCGAGCGGCACGCCGATCGTCCGGAACCACGAGACGAGCTGCGCCGGGATGGGCGCGGCCCCGGTGATGGCCATCTGGCACCGGTCCAGACCGACCAGCTGGCGGACGGTGCTGAAGGCGACCTGATCCAGGAAGTCGTAGGTGGCCAACTCCTCTTCGGAGGCGGTGCCCCAGGTCATCTTCTCGACGATCGGCTCGGCGGCGGCCACGGCCTCGTTGAACTTCTCGGCCTTCTCCGGGTCGGCGGCCAGCGCAGCGGTGACGCCGCCGTAGAGCTTCTCCCAGATCCGGGGCACGCCGAAGACGATGTCCGGGTGCGTGCCCTGGAGGTGGGTCAGCAGCATGGAGGTGTCGGGACAGGTGGTCACCTGGAGCGGGATCGCACAGAGCGAGTAGTGCGAGACGATCCGCTCGGCGATGTGCGCCATGGGGAGGTAGGAGACGACCTTCATGCCCGCCATGTCCTCGCGGGTCCAGCCGTAGCTCTGCAGCCCGGCCTCCATGACCCAGCAGACGTTGGCGTCCGTGCTCATCACGCCCTTGGGGTTGCCCGTCGTGCCGGAGGTGCAGACCACCGTCCCCAGATCCTCGGGCGTGTCGATCTCGACGGCCGCCTCCAGGTCGACGGGTTCGTTGTCGGTGAGCGCCTCACGGCCCAGGACGCCGTCCGGGAGCTCGCTCGGGTTCACGATCGTCACGATCGACCGCAGCGCCGGGAGCTGGTCCCGGACCTCGAGGAACCGGTTGAGGAACGCCTCGTTCTCGACGACCGCGACGACACCCTCGGAGTGTCCGGCCAGGTACGCGACCTGGTCGGCGGAGGACGAGTTGTAGATCGACACCGGCGTGGCGCCGACGAGCAGCACGCCCAGGTCCACCCAGTGGAACTCGGGGATGTTGCGCATCATGATCACGACCCGATCGCCGGGCTGCACCCCGAGTTCCCGGAAGCCGGCGGCCGCACGGGCCGCGGCGTCGGCCAGCTCGTCGAAGGTCATGGTCGACCAGGAGTCCTCGCCCGTGGCCCAACGCAGCGCCTCGGCGGAGCCGTTCGCCCGGACGTTCGCGAGGAACTCCCTCGCCACCGTCCTGCCCTCGACGGCTCGGTCGATGTCCTCACGGGTGGTCGTCGACATGGGGTCCTCTCGATGTTCGGGGCGGGGGTCACCCGCCGTTCGTTCCCGGTTGGCGGGCAGGCTACCGCCGAGTCGGCACTCGTGCGACGGCCGTCACCTCCCGTCGACGTTGACCCGGGACCAGCCGGGCTGCAGACTCTGGACCGGCCGGTCAACTCCGACCGATCGACACCGGAGCCGGCATGCATCGGATCCGGGCTGCAGGGAACCCGGCGGCGCCGGGTCCGGAGCGACAGGGGAAGCAGATGCCAGAAGCCGTGATCGTCGACGTGGTCCGCACGCCCGGGGGGAAGCGCAACGGCGCTCTGTCCGGCTGGCACCCCGTGGACCTGTCCGCAGAGACCCTGAAGGCACTCGCCGAGCGCAACGACCTCGACGCCGGCCTGGTCGACGACGTCATCATGGGCTGCGTCATGCAGGCCGGTGCCCAGGCGCTGAACGTGGGTCGCAACGCCGTGCTGGCGGCCGGCTGGCCCGAGTCGGTGCCGTCCACGACGATCGACCGGCAGTGCGGCTCGTCCCAGCAGGCCGTGCACTTCGCCGCACAGGGCGTCATGGCCGGCGCGTACGACGTGGTGGTCGCCGCCGGCGTCGAGGTCATGAGCCTGGTGCCCATGGGGGCGTCCATCGGGTCCGGCGTGGGCTTCCCGTTCGGGTCCGCTGCGCTGCGTTACCTGGACGTCGAGTTGATCGAGGGCCAGAAGGGTCTGGTCGGCCAGGGCGTGTCGGCCGAGATCATCGCCAACGAGTGGGACCTGAGCCGTCAGGACCTGGATGAGTTCGGGGCGCGCTCCCAGGCGAACGCCGTCCGGGCCCGCGACGAGGGTCGGTTCGACAACGAGCTCGTGCCCGTGAAGTCGAAGATCCGGGACAAGGAGACCGGCGAGGTGAAGGAGCTCGACGAGCTGCTCACCGCCGACGAGGGCATCCGGCCCGACACCACCGCCGAGTCGCTCGGCAAGCTCAAGCCGGCCTTCCTGCCCGATGGCAAGGTCACGGCGGGCAACAGCTCGCAGATCACCGACGGCGCCTCCGCTGCGCTGATCATGAGCGCCGAGAAGGCCGCCGAACTGGGACTGACGCCCCGCGCCCGGTTCCACTCGTTCGCCCTGGCCGGCGTCGACCCGGTCCGGATGCTGACCGGCCCGATCCCGTCGACCGCCAAGGCGCTGGAGCGCGGCGGGCTGACCATCAGCGACATCGACCACTTCGAGGTCAACGAGGCGTTCGCCTCCGTGGTCCTGGCCTGGGCGAAGGAGCACCAGCCGGACATGGACAAGGTCAACCCGAACGGCGGCGCGATCGCGCTGGGCCACCCCCTGGGCGGCTCGGGCACGAAGCTCATGGCCACCATGCTGAACGAGCTCGAGCGCACCGGCGGCCGTTACGGCCTCCAGACCATGTGCGAGGGTGGCGGCCTGGCCAACGCCACCATCATCGAGCGTCTCGGCTGAGGGCGCGCCGTCGTGCGACGGCTCCTGATCGTGGCCGGTGTGGCCGCCGTGGTGGCGCTCGTCGCCACGGCGACCACCGACGCCCCCTTCGTGGGGACGTTCCTCGCCTTCCTGCTCGGTGCCGCCATCCTGGGCACGGGCTGGTTCTTCCTGCGCAGCTTCGCAACGCCTGCGCCACCGCCACCCGAGCCGGGAACACTCCGGAAGGTGAAGCTGACCTACCGGTGCCCCGTGTGCGGCACCGAGGTCCGCATGACCGCCGCCGACACCGAAGATCCTGCGCCACCCCGGCACTGCATGGAGGACATGGAGCTCGTGGCGCCGATCGACTGACGCCGGTTGCGGGCCGCCCCACTCGCCGGGACGGGCCGTTCACCCCGACGTCACATCGCCGTCATCCACAGCTGCCGGCGAGTTGTCCACAGATATCCACAGATCGCCCCGATCAGTTGCTGTGACAGGGATCCCGGGAGGCACTCCTGTGGACACCCCGACCGGCCGCCACGCATCGTCACCGGAACGTCACTTCAGCGGATCGTCGACGGACCGCGCGCATGCGGCCGGGCGCCTCTCGGCCGGATCAGTGGTACTGCGTGGCGACGATGATGCCGCCCAGGATCGAGGCCAACCCGGCCACCAGATACCACCCGTTGCCGCCGTCCTCGGCGCCAGGGAGGATCTGCATGTAGTTCAGGATGATCACCAGCAGACCGAGTCCCCACAGGGCGAACATCAGGATCGGAACCCAGCGTGGACTCGGCCGGTGGACCCGACGGGCGGGTCCGGATGCACGATCACCGGATCCGCTCCCGGCCGGCGTGACCCGCCGGCTGACGACCGCCGGACGGTCCCCGTCCCCATCCGAGTCGGCGGCGGTCGATCCCGCCGACGGGCCGGTCGATCCCGGGACTCGACGCTTTGCTGGCTTGGCCATGCGGCGATGCTACCCACCGGCGCCGTCGACGTCGGCCACGTTGCTGCAGGGCATCCCCTTGGGTCGCAGCCACGCCGCTCGCGTAGCCTGACGCCGTGGCCGTGCGGGTGCTCGTCGTCGACAACTACGACTCGTTCGTCTACAACCTGGTCCAGTACCTCGGTGAGCTGGGTGCCGAGCCGATCGTCCACCGCGACGATGCCGTGAGCCTCGGAGACGTCGAGGGGATCGCCCCCGACGGAATCCTGATCAGCCCCGGCCCGGGGTCTCCCGCCGACGCCGGTGTCTCCAACGAGCTCATCCGAACCTGGGGCGAACGGGTCCCCGTCTTCGGCGTGTGCCTGGGCCACCAGTGCATCGGCGAGGTGTTCGGCGGCACGGTCGTCCGGGCGCCGCAGGTCGTGCACGGGAAGACGTCGATGGTGCACCACGATGGTCGCGGCCTGTTCGAGGGGCTGCCGGATCCGCTCGAGGCCACCCGCTACCACTCGCTCGTCGTCGACCGGGACTCCGTTCCCGACTGCCTGGAGATCACCGCCTGGACCGACGACGGTCTCGTGATGGGCCTGCGGCACCGTGAGCTGCCGATCGAGGGAGTGCAGTTCCACCCGGAGTCGGTGCTGACCGACGCCGGCCACGACCTCGTCGGGAACTTCCTCCGCGCCTGCGCCCAACCCGGCTGAGCCCGTCGCGGCCGCTCGGTGCGGTCAGCTCGTCCCCACGACGACCTCCAGGGTCGTCCCCGGTTCGATCGCCACACCGGGAGGAATGCTCTGCTCCAACACGCGCCCGACCAGGCGATCGCCCGGAGCCAGGCGCTGCGTCCGGATCCGCAGGGTGACGACCCCATCAGCCACCTGTTCCGCCGTCGACTGCGACAGCCCGACCAGCGACGGCGTGACCTCCGACTCACCCCGGCCGCTCACCACCACGTCCACCGGCGTCCGCGGCGGGACGGCCGTTCCCGGCTGCGGCTGCACCCGCAGGATGACACCGGGTTCGACGCCGTCACGGACCTCCTCGTCCACCTCGCCCAGCCCCAGGCCGGCGCGGCCGATGGCCGACATTCCCGGACCCACCTCGAGGCCGACCACCTCGGGGACGGTCCGCGGTGCAGGACCGGAGGACACGCGCAGCTCGACGACACCGTTCGGGGGAGCGGGCGATCCGGCGGCCGGCACCGTGCCGACAACCTCGCCCGCCGGGATCACGTCGTCGGTCACGTCGACCACGTCGGCCGCCAGACCCAGCCGGGACAGCAGCGCTGCGGCGATCGCCGTCTGGACGCGACCCACCTCCGGGACGATCACTCCGGCCGGCCCGTCGCTGACCTGCAGCACGACCTCGCTCCCGACCTCCACCTTGGCCCCGGACCGAGGCGTCTGCGCGAACACCGACCCGGCCGACACCGTGGCGTTCGGCACGAAGTCCACCGAGACCTGGACCCCCAACGCCTCGAGTCGACCCTGGGCGTCGGCCGCCGCCAGTCCGCTCAGCACCGGCAGCACGACCCGGGGCGCCTCGGCATCCTCACTCGAACGCTCGAGGGTCGACCGCAGACCGAGCACCACCACCACGGCGAGCACCACGACGGCACCGAGCACGACGAGCGTGGCCCGCGGGTGTCGACCGAGGTCGACCTCCTCCGGCGGACCCACCTCGGTGAGCCGGACCGGCTCCCGGCGCCCGAACGAGAACCCTGCCCGTCGACCCCCCAGGGATTCCGGGGCCGCAGGCCGATCCGTCACGGTCACGGCGCCACCACCAGCGTCACCACCGACGTCGGGCGCAGTTCCGTCCCGGCCGCCGGGGACTGCAGGACGACCGTGCCCGCAGATGGCGGACGGACGGGCTGGCCGGGCTCGGATGCCGCCTGCGCCGCCAGGGCCAGCTCCAGTTCGTTCGCGGTGACGACGTTCGCCTGGAACCCGGCGGAGCGGATTGCTTCGGCGGCCGGCCCGGCGGGCTGGTCGACGACGGCCGGGACCGGCGTCGGCGGCGCGTCACCCGAGACCACGACCACCACCGGCGTGCCCCGCTCCGAGGTCGTGCCCGCCGGTGGGTCGGTCCCCACGACGGCACCCGGGGGCAGGTCCGTCGCGGCCGTCCCCCGGACCTCCACCACGTCGAAGCCGAAGGCACCCAGTGCGTAGGCCGCGACCGGCAGGGACCGACCCGACACGTCGGGGACCGGACGCGGCGCCGGACCGCCCGAGACCACCAGCCGCGCCACCGAGTCCCCCTGGACCTCCAGACCCGGGCCGGGATCCTGCTCGAGCACCACACCTGCCGGAACCAGCTCGTCGGGACGCTCGACGACCTCCACCGTCACGCCCGCCTCGTCGAGCGGCGCCCGAGCCTGCGCCAGCGGTCGGCCGACCAGATCGTCGAGCACGACCCGGACGGCGCCACGGCTGACGACCAGCGACACCGTCGCGCCGGGGGCCACCCTGGAGCCGGGCAACGGATCCTGGGCCAGCACCGACCCGCGCGGGACCGTCAGGCTGAACCCGTTGCGGGTCTCCACCACGAGGCCCGAGGCCTCGAGTTCGGCCCGGACTCCCGGGAGCGACGATCCGACGAAGTCGCCCAGTACGACGGACCGCCCTCGGCCGAGAACCAGGTCGATCGGGTTCAGCGTCGGAGCGAACCCGAGCACGAGCGCCAGCAGGCCGGCGGCCCCGAGCGCCACGGCCACCGGAGCAGCACCCCGGACCCGTCCCACTCCCGGCGCCCAGGCGACGACGTCAGGGGGACGTCGTCGACGTCGTGGTGGCCTCGGTCGTGGTCGTGGTCGACGCCGCCGTGGCCCGACCCACGGTGATGCGCACCGTGGACCCCTTGGCGGCGGATGTCCCGCCGGTCGGCTGCTGGGACATGACCTTGCCCACGTTCGAGTCGCCCGGAGAGAGGTCCTGCTCGACGACCTCGACCCGGAACCCCTTGTTGGTCAGCGACTGCTCCGCCTCGTTGCGAGGGTCGCCGACGACGCTCGGGATCTGCACCTGCTCGACACCGGTCGAGAGCACCACCGTCACGGTCGCACCCTTCTCGATGGAGGTGCCGGCGGCGGGGTCCGTGCGGATCACCTTTCCGGCTGCCACCTCGTCGCTCGACTCCTCGTCGGGCCCACCGACCTTGAAGCCGGCGGCCTGGAGCGCGGCCTGCGCCGCGGACAACGACTGCCCGGCCACGTTCGGCACGAGTTCCTCGCCCGGGCCCTTGGAGATCCGCAGCTCGACCTCGGAGTCCTTGGAGACGGGCACTCCGGCCGCCGGGTTCGACGAGATCACGCGTCCCGGCTCGGTGTTCCGGTCCTCGATCGAGATGACCTTGGAGCGGAGCCCCGCCACGGCCACGATGAACTGCGCCTCGGACTGGGTCCGGCCGACCACGTCGGGCACGGCGACCTGCGCCGGCCCCTGGGAGACCACGATCTCGACCGTCGATCCGTCGGGCGCCTTCGTCCGCGGTGCCGGGTCCTGGGAGATGACGCGACCCGCCTCGATGCTGGGGTTCGCCTGCTCGGTCACACGGACCTCGAAACCCTCGGAGCGCAGCAGCGTCTCGGCCTCGGCCTGGGTCAGGCCGATCGTCGCCGGAACCTCGATGTCGGCGGCGTTGAGCCCGCGGGCGAACCAGAACAGCAGCCCGGCGAGGAGCACGAGCAACAGCACGAGGATCCCGATGAACAGCCCGGTGCGCGAACGCGGCTCCTCCTCCTCGTCGTCGAACTCCTCGGCGACCGCCGGCTGCACGGTCGTGGCCGAGGCGGCTGCGGCTGCGGCTGCGGTGCCGGCCGAGACGAGCGACGCCTCGGCGAACGTGGTCTCGCCCGAGAGGAACCGGTTCAGGTCGGCGCGGACGTCCTCGGCGGACGCGTATCGGTCGAGCGGCTGCTTCTGCAGCAGCTTCATGATGATCGCCTCGAGGCCCACCGGGATGTCCGGCACGATCGTCGACGGCCGGGCCGGCAGGTCCTGCACGTGCTTGTAGGCGATGGCGAGCGGCGTGTCGCCGCTGAACGGCGGCCGGCCCGCCACCATCTCGTAGAGCACCACGCCCAGCGAGTAGAGGTCGGCACGGGCGTCGACGGGCAACCCCTGGGCCTGCTCCGGCGAGAAGTAGGTGGCGGTGCCCATCACCGACCCGGTCTGGGTCAGTTCCTCGTCGGCCGACGACATGGCCCGGGCGATGCCGAAGTCGGCGACCTTGGCCTGACCACTCGCCGACAGCAGGACGTTGCCGGGCTTCACGTCGCGGTGGACGACGCCCTGCGAGTGGGCGAAGCCCAGCGCGGCCGCGACCTCGGAGGCGATCTCGGCAGCACGCCGGGGGTGGAGCGCTCCGTCCCGACGGATCAGCTGCGACAGCGACGGGCCGTCCACGTACTCCATCACGATGAAGTAGGTGCCGTCCTGGGTTCCCCAGTCGTAGACGGCCACCACGTTGGGATGTGTCAGCCGAGCCGCCGACTGGGCCTCCCGCCGGAACCGCTCCACGAAGGACGGGTCGGTGGCGAACTCCGGGACCAGCTCCTTGACCGCCACGGGCCGGTCCAGCGCCCGGTCCCGGGCCAGGTAGACCTGCGCCATCCCGCCCCGCGCCAGATGCCGGTGGATCTCGTAGCGGTCTCCCAGGACCCTCGGGTCGTCCTCAGCCATACCGGGACCAGCGTAGAGGGGCACCGGGGGCGGGCTGCGGCACCGTCACGAGACCCCCAGCGCCGCAGCCAGCACGGCACGTGCCACCGGACCGGCGGTGGCACCGCCGGTGTCGGCGCTCGCACCGCTCAGGTTCTCGACCACCACCGCCACCGCCACCTCCGGCGGCCGGCCGGGCGGGCCGCCGAAGGCGATCATCCAGCCGTGCGACCGGGGCGGGGTGGTTCCCAGCTGGGCCGTCCCCGTCTTGGCGCCCACCTCGACACCGGGGATCGCCATGTTCCGGGCCGTCCCGTCGGTGACCACGCCGACCATCGCCTGACGCAGCGTCGCAGCGTCGCCGGCGGGCATGGCCTGCAACCAGGTCTCGGGCTCGAAGCGATCGACGACGGCACCGTCACGGGCGCGGATCTCGGACATCACGTGGGGAGTGGGGACCTTGCCGTCGGCGGCGATCCCCGCGGCGACGAGCGCCATCTGCAACGGGGTGGCCCGCACGTCGTTCTGGCCGATGGCGGTCTGGGCCAGGCGCGGAGCGTCGGAGTACACGGGCGCCCGACCCGGAGGACGTTCGACCACGTCGCCGAAGTCGGTCGGATAGACCGACCGGGCCGGGTCGGGCAGGTCGATCGGCGGGGTGTCGTTGAAACCGGTCCGCTCGGCGGCCGCGATCATCGGGTCGGGGCCGAGCTGCTCGACCGCCATCTGGGCGAAGGAGCTGTTGCAGGAGCGGGCCGTGATGACGAACAGCGTTCCCCCGCACGGTGTGCCGTCGAAGTTGGAGATCGCCTGGTTCGTCAGCGGCGGTGTGTACGAGGTGACCACCGGGTAGTCCGGCGCCGCCGGGGTGACCGTGCCGGACTCCAGTCCGGCTGCCGCGGTGACCATCTTGAACGTCGAGCCCGGGAAGTAGTTCTCCTGGTAGGCACGGGTCAGCAGCGGCTTCTGCGGGACCGCGTCCAGGAACTCCTTGGCACGCAGTGCCGCGTCGGCGTCGTTGGTCGACAACACGTTGGGGTCGTAGGGCGGCCACGACCACAGCGAGATGATCCCGCCCGTGCGCGGGTCGAGCGCCACCACGGCACCCTCCCGCTCCCCGAGCGCGTCCCGCGCCACCGCCTGGACATCCCGCCGGACGGTCAGCACGACGTCACCCTCGCTCGATGCGTCCGAGAACAGACCGGTGAGCTCCCGCAGCTTCAACGCCGTCGTCCGACCGGCCAGCTCGTCGTTGTAGGTCCGCTCCACGCCGGTCGAACCGAGCGAGAACGAGAAGTAGCCCGTGACCGCCGACAGCAGGTCCCCCTCCGGGTAGACGCGCTGGTAGCGCAGGGTGGCGCGCCGCTCCTCCGAGTAGGCGGCGAGCACGCCGTCGGCGGTCACGATCGACCCGCGGGGCTCGTTGAAGTCGCGCTGCAGGGACCGGGAGTTCTCGGGCCGGTCGTTCAACGCGCCGGCCTGGAACACCTGCAGCTGGTTGAACTTCACGAACAGGGCCGTGTAGCAGATCAGGATCGCGGCCCCCAGGAAGGCGATCTGTCGTCTCACAACGCCGCCAACGGATCGGGAGCGCGACGGATGGACTGGTCGGAGATCCGCAGCAGCAGCGCCACGAGGACGTAGTTGGCGACGAGCGACGATCCGCCGTACGACACGAACGGCAGCGTCACTCCGGTCAGGGGGAGCAGCCGGGTCACGCCCGCCATGATGATGAACGCCTGGAACGCCACCAGCGAGGTGAGCCCGACCGCGAGGAGGGTCCCGAAGGTGGCGCCGGCCCCCTTGGCGATCCGGAGCCCGCTCCCGGCGAGCAGGAGGAACGCCACCAGGATCGCCGTGGTGCCGAGCAGGCCGAGCTCCTCCCCGATGATCGCGACGATGAAGTCGGTCTCGTCGAAGGGGATGCGATCCACGATCCCCAGTCCCGGGCCCACGCCCGTCGTCCCGCCCCAGGCCAGCGCATAGGCCGCCTGGATGATCTGGTACCCCGAACCCGACGGGTCGGCCCACGGGTTCAGCCAGATCGAGACCCGGTCCTGCACGTGGGAGAACACGGACCAGCTGATGACCGCTCCCACGCCGAAGAGCAGGAACCCCGTGACCAGGTAGGCGGCCCGGCCGGTCGCGACCCACAGCGTGATGATGAACAACAGGAAGAACAACAGGGCCGATCCCAGGTCGCGCTCGAACACGACGACGAGCAGCGACACGCCCCAGGCGACGAGCACCGGGGCGAACTGTCTCGGATCCGGGGTGTTGAACGGCCCGACCCGGAACGTGGCCACTCCCAGGACCTCGCGGCGCTCGACCAGGTAGCCGGCGAAGAAGATCGCGAGGGCGATCTTGGCGAACTCACCGGGCTGGAAACTCACCGGACCGAACGCCACCCAGATGCGGGCGCCGTTGATGTTGCGGCCGAACACCGGCAGGAGCGGCATGAGGAGCAGCAGCACGCCGATCAGCCCGAAGGTGTAGCGGTACCGCTGGAGGACCCGAACGTCCCGGATCACCAGCAGGGTGACGACGAACGCCGCGATGCCCACGCCGGTCCAGGTCGCCTGCAGGCCGGCGAGCTGCTCGTCGAGCCGGGCGATGAAGACGAACCCGATGCCGTTGAGGAACGCGACGATCGGAAGGATCAGCGGGTCGGCGGCCCCCGCCCACCTGCGGACGGCCAGGTGGGCGGCCAGGAGCAGGACCAGGATCACTCCCAGGAACGGGACGATGTCTGCGGGCAGCGAGGCGTTGCGGCCGAGGCTCGCCAAGGCGTAGGCGCTCAGCACCACGATGGCGACGAGCACGAGGAGACCCAGTTCGGTCGTGCGCCGACGGGTGGCGACGGCCCGGACGTTGGGCGTCGGGACGCGGGGGCTCGGGGGTGCGGTGGCGGTCACCGGGACGCCGCGACCATGTGAATCACCGTTCGCCTCACGGTGTGGGCACGGTCACGGGCGGCGGGAGCGGCACCGGCACCACCGGCGAGGGCGTGCCGGGGGGCAGCACCGGGGGGGCCGGCGGCGGGACCGTCGTCGTGGTGGTCGTGGTCGTCGTCGTGGTCGTCGTGGTGGTGGTCGTGTTGTTCGTGACGAACTGCTCGGCGGTCGAGACGTCGGCGAAGGGCCGGTTGGTCTCGACGGCCCGCCGGCCGCTCGCCTGCAGGTCGTCGAGCGTGAAGCCGGTTCGCACCTCGACCTGCGGAGCGAACCAGAGCGTCCCCCAGGTGCGGCCCCGGAAGACCGCCACCTCGCCGTCGGTGGTGCCCAGGTGGTAGCCGGTTCCGCCGACGTAGGTGACCGTGGCGAACGCCAGCGCCACCACGCCGAGCAGGGCCGCGGCGAAGACCGCGACCCGCCACCAGCTCCGGCGGACCGCCCCGTCGTCGTCGCCCGTCACGATCGGCGCCGACGGAGGTGGCGGGGGCACGACCGGTGGTTCGCTCGCACCCGGATCCGGTGCGCCCTCCCCAACCGACTCCGTGGCCTCCGGGGCGGTCGGATCCCCGGCGGGCGGTCCGGCGACGGCCGCCTCGCCCTGGGGTGACCCGGTGCCGACCACCGCCAGCACGGTGTCGGTGTGGGGTCCGTCGTCCTCGCCGAACAGGTCGACCGCCGGGGTGCTGAACCGCCGGTACCGGTCGACCAGCGGCTCCGGCGCCCGGCCCGTGTCCGAGACGTCCAGCACGACCACGGTGATGTTGTCGCGCCCGCCGGCCGCGTCGGCCTCGGCGCACAGCCGACGGGCCACCAGTTCGGGTGCATCCGGCTCGGCGAGCAGCTCGGCGATGCGGTCCTCGGCGACCTCGTTGAACAGCCCGTCGCTGCAGAGGAGCAGGCGGTCGCCGTCGGCGGGGCGGAGCAACCAGGCGTCGACCGCCACGCCCGGGTCCACGCCCAGCGCCCGGGTCAACACGTTGCGCTGCGGGTGGACCTCGGCGTCCTCCGGCGTCAGCCGGCCCTCGCGGACGAGGGTCTCGACGAGCGAGTGGTCCTCGGTGAGCTGTTCCATCAGTCCGCCCGACAGCAGGTACACCCGGCTGTCGCCGACGTTGAGCACGGCCAGCTCGGAGGCACCGTCGTGCTCCACCAGGCCGACCAGACACACGGTCGTGCCCATGCCCCGCAGGGACGGGTCGGCCCGGGCGTCGTCGAAGACCTGCCGATTGGCGCGTTGCACGGCGGAGACGAGGTCCTCGAGGGTCCCGCCGGTGGCGGTGTCCCCGACCACGCGCACCGTCGTCGCCGACGCCACGGCACCGCCCCGGTGGCCGCCCATCCCGTCGGCCACGATGACCAGGTCGTCGAGGACGAGGTGGCTGTCCTCGTTCGCGGCCCGGACCTGACCGACGACCGTGGCGGACCCCGCCTGGAGCGTGGTCACCGGACCTCCAGCACCACGTTGCCGACCTGGACCCGGTCGCCCAGGCGAGCGGGCATCTGGCCCACGACGCGGGCACCGTTGACCCAGGTGCCGTTGGTGGAGCCGAGGTCCTCCACGAACACGGCGCCGTCACGCAGGAAGATCCGGCAGTGGACCTGCGAGACGAACCGCTCGTCGAAGACCAGCGAGCAGCCCGCAGCCCGGCCGACCGTGAGCTCCGGCCCGAGCGCGAACTCGGCACCGGCCCGGCCTACGGGCTCGACGGTGACCAGTCGCGTCGGCGCGGCCGGCTGCTTGCGTGACGACCTGGTCCGCCCGCCCCGGCCGGCCTTGGGTGGCCTGGACCCGCGTCGACCCGACGGAGCCGCAGCAGCAACCGGCGCCGACGCCGACCCGGCCGCGGCACGCAACGGACCGACCTCGGCCCACACGGCCCGCAGCACCCGCAGGAAGAACAGGTAGATGAGCGCCAGGAGGCACAGCTTCAGGATGGTCAGCAGTTGCTCGGGCACGGTGCTCCTACGAGGCCTCGAACCGGAGGACCGTGTTGCCGAGACGAATCTCGTCACCCGGGCGCAGTTGGTGCTCGGCCACGCGGACCCCGTTGACCTTCGTGCCGTTCGTGGAACCCTGGTCGACGACCTCGAACCCGTCACCGGACGGACGGACCTCGGCGTGGTTGCGGCTCACGTTCGGGTCGGCGAGCACCACCGTGCAGTCGTCGTGGCGACCGATCGACACGACGTACTCGCCGAGCGGAACCCGGTCGCCGGTCGGCAGGAGCAGCGACCCCGGCGGCAGCGCGCCCGCTCCCTCGACCATCCGGGCGTCGAGCTCGATGGTCCCCCGGGCGACGGAGTCGCCGGCGGCGACCGTGACGTCGACGGGCCCGACGAACGCATACCCCTCGTCCCGGGCGTGGGCCCGGGCGAGCTCGGCGAGCTCTCGGCGCAGCGTGCCGAGCATCCCGTCGAGCGGCTCGGCGTCCACCGGCGCGACCGAGAAGTCGAACTGGTTGACCACGACCGTCCGACCCGCTGCGCTCACGACCCGGTTGTCGTCCATCGCCCGGCGCAGCTTGCGACCGAACTCGGCCGGTTGCAGCCCCGACCTGAAGATCCGGCCGAAGGTGGACTCGACCAGTCGCTCCAGGCGGGCCTCGAACCCCTGCGACGGCATGGCGACACGATAGCGACGGGCCGTGACCCGACCCGGGCGCTCCCGCCGGGGGTCGGGACCCGCCGCCGATAGGCTCTCGTCTCCCGGCCCCCACCGGCCACCGGGATCGACCCCCAGGAGCAGCCGTGTACATCGTGATGAACCGTCTCGAGGTCCCCGCCGACCAGGCCGAGGCGTTCGAACAGCGCTTCAGCGCCAACATGACCGGGACACTCGCCGGCGTGGCGGGTCTGCACCGTTCGGCACTGCTGCGCCCGAACCGCGACGAGGACCCGTACGTCGCGGTCATGGAGTTCGACTCCGAGGAGTCGTTCCGGGGCTGGCTGGCCTCCGACGCCTTCCGCGCCGCCCACGGCCACGGTCCCCGCAGCGGCGACGGGGATGGCGACGGCGGCGGTCCCGGGCCCTCGGTGTCGTCCTACGAGGTCGTGACCGAGGTGACGAACCCCGCCTGAGCCCGGGCGGCCCGGGATCCTGCCCGACCGGGCTGGAGGTTCCCCGGCCTCGTCACCTAGCATCACGAATCCACTAGCGCGAGTGGCGGAATTGGCAGACGCGCAGGATTCAGGTTCCTGTGTCCGCAAGGACGTGAGGGTTCAAGTCCCTCCTCGCGCACTGACCGGGACCCCTTGCTCTGCAAGGGGTCCCGTGCTTTTTGCCGAAGTTGTCATCTGGACCGCGATGCTCAGTGGACTCGAGGACGGGCCACTCAACGAGGACACCGAGCACTGCATCCTCGACCTGTGCCGCTACCACGACTCCATCGGGTCGCTGCCATCGGTCGAGCTCCCCGGAGAGAACCGCGAGCAGATCTTCAGCCGGTTGCGCGCCGCCGGGTACACGCTGGTCGAACGACAGGACCTGGTCGAGCGACTCCAGTGATCACCTTGCGGCAGGGCGTTCTGTCACTCGGCCCGCGGCGAACCAACAACGGGGCGTCGTCCCCGCCCGCTACCGTCCCCGCCGATGGACGCCCTACCTGACGACCGGCCCAACATCGTGATGATCGTGGCCGACGACCACGGTCGGGAAGCGGTCGGCTGCTACGGCAACCCGGTGGTGTCGACACCGAACATCGACCGGCTGGCTCAGGGCGGGGTTCGGTTCGACAACGCGTTCTGCACCTCGGCCTCGTGCGGGGCGAGCCGCTCGGTGATCCTGACCGGGCTCCACAACCACACCAATCGCACGTTCGGCCTCATCCACGAGCCCCACAACTTCTCGACCGCGGACCACATCCAGACGCTCCCGGCCCTGATGCGGCTGGCGGGCTACCGGACTGGCCGGATGGGGAAGAAGCACTACCGGCCGGAGTCGCTGTTCCCGTTCGACTTCGACCCGCCGGAGTGGGGGACCGACGAGGACCTCATCCGGGGCCGCGACGACGTGTGGCTCGCCGGGCGGTGCGAGGAGTTCGTCAGCGGCGACGCGCCGTACTTCCTCTACTGGTGCTCCCACGACCCGCACCGCAGCTGGACCCGTGAGGACCACCCCCTGAGACCCGACGCGTTCGGCAACCCGGACGACTCGTTTCCCGACGACGTCGAGCAACGGTTCGACCCCGACGAAGTGGTCGTCCCGCCCTCGCTGCCCGACCTTCCCGAGGTCCGTGCCGAGATCGCCGAGTACTACCAGTCGATCGCCCGGCTGGACCGTGGGGTGGGCCGGCTGCTGGAGCTCGTCGAGCGCGGCGCCAACGGCCGCGACACGGTCGTGCTCTACCTCTCCGACAACGGCGGGGCGTTCCCTGTCGCAAAGACCACGCTCTACGACCCCGGCATGCGGCTGCCGCTGATCGTCCGAGACTCACGTCGTGCCGGCGGAGCCGTGTGCGGCGCCCTGGTCACGTGGGCCGACCTGGCACCGACGGTGCTGGACCTGGCCGGGTCGCCCGACCTGGGAGCCCACATGTTCGGCGACAGCCTGCTCCCGCTGCTCGACGACCCGGCTGCGGCGGGCCGCGACCACGTGTTCGCGTCGCACTCGTTCCACCAGGTGACCAACTACTACCCGATGCGTGTGGTGAGGACCCACCGGTGGAAGTTCATCTACAACATCGCCTGGAAGCTGGACTTCCCGACGGCGTCCGACCTGCACATGTCGGCGACCTGGCAGTCGACCGTTCGGGAGTCGAGGGGGCTCGGTGAGCGCGACGTCGAGGACTACCTGCACCGGCCCAGGTTCGAGCTCTACGACCTCGAGGCCGACCCGGACGAGCTCGTGAACATCGCCGAGGACCCGGCCAACGCCGAGCGGGTCACCGAGTTCGTGTCGCTCGTCCAGAACTTCCAGCTGGCGACGAACGACCCGTGGTTCCACAAGTGGATCTACGAGTAGCGGTGCTCGCCGACCTCTGAGCCGTCAACTCGTCGCAGCGTCCACCCGGCGTATCGGTGGCTTCGGCGTCAGCGAGCTGTGGGCTGAAGACGTCGCTGAAGAGGCTCTGGAGCGAACGGTCGCTGCATTCGTCGATCAAGCTGGCATCTCGTGGTTCCAAAACAGTCCTGCCAAGGGCACTCTCCGGCTCGGTGGACCGCCCGTCGTCCGAGCTCTCGGATCCCGAGGTCCCGAGCGCGCGGCTCCGAGTCCGACCCGGTCAGTCCGGGACGACGGGCGCCGAGGCGAAGAGGTTCAACCCGAGCGCATGCGCCAGGTCGGCGGTGGCCAGTCGACCCCGAACCGAGTTCCCGGCCTCGTCGAGCGGCGGGGAGAACGTGCCCATCCCGCCCTTGCCCGGCGCGACCGTGACCATCCCGCCGCTGACCCCGCTCTTGCCCGGCAGCCCGATGTCGTAGAGCCAGTCACCGCTGCGCTCGTACATCCCGGCAGTGGCCAGCACGGCCAACACCCTGGTGCAGACGTCCTCGCCGACCACCCGCTCACCGGTCACCGGGTTCACCCCGCCGTCGGCGAGGGTGGCGCCCATGACGGCCAGGTCCCTCGCCGACACGAGCAGCGAGCACTGCCGGGTGTAGAGGTCCGTGGTCTCCTCGGGGTCCGCGTAGATCCGGTCGTACCCGGCGAGCAGGTGGGCGATCCCCCGGTTCCGCTGGTTGGATCCGGACTCGCTCCGGTACACCTCCTCGTCGACGTCGAGTTCACGGCCGGCGAAGCGCGACAGGCCCGACCGGATGGCCTCCCACCGATCGGCAGCGTCCGCGCCCGGGACCAGACTGGTCGTCGCCACGGCGCCGGCGTTGACCAGCGGGTTCGTCGCCTTGTCCGGATCGAGTTCCACGGCGATCACCGAGTCGAACGGCTGGCCGGTCCCGTTGGCACCGAGCCGGGTGCGCGCCTCCTCGACGCCCACGGCCTCGCAGACGAGGGCGAACACGAACGGCTTGGACACGCTCTGAATCGAGAACTCTCGATCCGCGTCGCCCACGGCACGCACGGCCCCGGCGACTCCGCAGATGGCGATGCCGAACCAGTCGGGGGAGGCACTCGACAGGGCCGGGATGTAGTCCGCAACGCGGCCGTCGGCCACATCCCGGTGCCGGGAGTGCGTCTCCAGCATGCGCGCCTCGACCACGTCGACGTCGGGCAGGTCACCGGTCGACACGACCCGGCGCGGATCCGTCGGCCGCTCCCCGCCGTCACTCACCACGTCAGCCACCTCATCTGCGTGCTCAGACGGCCGGTGCGATGTTGGCGAAGGCGTCGGATCGATCGTTCCTCGCCCGTGCGAGGTCCCGTTCGATCGCACCACGCACCGTGTAGTCGGCCGCGAACTCGTCGCGCACCTCGCCATGTTGGTCGAGCAACCAGACAGGCGCCATGCGTCGCGGGACGGTCACGACACCCGGATCGTCGTACGAGCCGAACAACCGGTCCCACACGTTGGTCGTCACCCCGTGGTTGCGCATCGGCGCGCCGAAGTGGTGGTGGAGGTGGCTGCGCCTCGCCCACCGCCCGTAGGCCGACCGGGGCGGATGGGTGTGGATGCGCCGGTGTGCCACCTCGTAGCCCGCGTAGGTGCCGACCATGCCGGCGGTGAACTCGACCGCCCGACGGCGACCCACCAGGGACGTTGCGATCGGTAGCACGACCACCGTCGTGGCCGTTGCGGAGAGCAGCTTCTTGGAGGCCGGCGAGAAGTAGGTGACATCGGCGTGGTGGGACAGGTGCTCCCTCGACGCCAGACCACGGCCCCGGAGCGAGTGCATGGCGAAGCGGTGCAGCCCGTACTCGGTCGCGGTCCACGTGGCCGCACCCGCCAGCACGGCGACGATTGGGGATCGCATGAACCTCACGGAGTCATCCTCCCACCTGATCGCCGGTCTTGACAGTGCGGCCACGGTCCGGTCGAGTGCAGCGGTGCACGTCTCCATGACGGTCCCCACCGACGACCTGGGCTCGGCCCGATCCCTGTACCGGGAGCTCGAGGACCTGGGCTACGACCGGGCGTTCTCGTTCGAGGCGAAGCACGACCCGTTCCTGCCCCTCGCCGTGGCCGCCGAGCACACCGAATCCATCGGCCTCGGCACGGCGGTCGCCATCGCGTTCGCGCGCACCCCCATGACGATCGCCAACGCCGCCTGGGACCTGCAGACGCTGTCCGGTGGACGGTTCACGCTCGGCCTGGGCTCGCAGATCAGACCGCACGTCGAACAGCGATTCTCCATGCCGTGGTCCCGGCCGGCCGCACGGATGCGGGAGCTCGTGCTGGCCATCCGGGCGATCTGGTCCTGCTGGCAGGACGGTGCGCCGCTGGACTTCGACGGCGAGTTCTACACCCACACCCGGATGGTCCCGGCCTTCAACCCCGGGCCCCTCGCCACGCCACCGCCGCCGGTACACCTGGGAGCGGTCGGACCGGCCATGACCGCCGTCGCCGGCGAGGTCGCCGACGGCCTGCTCGTCCACCCGGTCAACACTCGCCGGTCGCTGCTCGAACTGACGCTCCCGGCGCTCGCCGAGGGAGCGGCGCGGGCCGGCCGGGCCGTCGACGACGTCGAGGTCGTGTGCGTCACGATCGTCGTGACCGGTCGGGACGAGCGGGAGTTCGAGCGGAGCCGTTCCGCAGTCCGCGAGCAACTCGCGTTCTACGCGACCACCCCCGCCTACCGGCCGGTGTTCGAACTGCACGGCCACGGCGATGTCTGCCCCGAGGCGCAACGACTCGCCCGAGCCGGCCGCTGGAGCGACATGGCTGCGCTCGTCGACGACGACCTGCTCGAGACGATCGCCGTCGTCGGCGCGCCCGCGGAGATCGGACCGGCGATCCGGGAGCGCCTCGCCGGCATCTCGGACTCGGTGAGTCTGGTGAACAACCGGGCCCCCGACCCCCGCCACCTCGCCGAGATCGTCGCCGACCTGCACTCCGGGTCGGCGGGCAGCACGACGGCGGGCACGCCGTGACCTCGGCAGCGATCGACGCCGACGTCACGCTCGACGGCCACCAGCGCCGGATCCTGCTGGGCGTCTGCGTCATCGTCGGCGCCGCCACCGTGGTCCCGGCCACGTACAACTACATCCTCACCCCGATGCTCGCCGACCTCGGCGCGTCGGAGTCGCAGCAGTCGGTCGTGCGACAGCTCCCGAGCATCGCCGCCCTGCTCGTGATCTTCCTGGCCGGGGTGCTCGGGTCCCGTTGGGGCGAGCGACGGCTCATCACCGCAGGGGCCACGGTCTTCACCGTCGGGTGCGGGGTGGTCGCGATCGCTCCGAGCTTCCCGGTCGCGGTCACCGGTCTGATCCTCGAGAGCATCGGTGCGTCCGCACTGGTCGTTGTCGCGCTCGGACTCCTGAGCGCGAGCGTCGCCGCGCCCGGGGCACGAGCGTCGGCGTTCGCGACCTTCGCGATCATCGGTCCCGTCGTGTACGTGTCGGCGCCGATCGTCGCCGGGGCGCTCGTCGACTCAGCGACGTGGCGACTGGTCGTCGCGCTCTGGACGCTGGCGGGGGTGGCCATGCTCGTCGCCGCCCGCCGGACGCTGCCCCACTCTCCCGGAGCCGACGGCCACGGCGAACTGCTCACGCCGGCGCTCGCCGGCCTGGCGCTCGCCGCCGGGGTCCAGACCATCAACGCCATCAGCTCCGACGGATGGACATCGAGCTCGACGGTGTTCCGGCTCGGGGCCACGGTGTGCAGCGCCGCAGCGCTCGTCGCTGCGTTCCGGAGGATCCAGCACCCGTCGCTGTCGCTCGCAGCGCTGCGCAGCGGCGGCGTGCTCGTCCTGCTCGTCGCGGTGATCCTGATTCCCTTCGCCAACCTGTGGTTCTACCTGACGATGGGCTACCAGTACGTCTACGGATTCGATGCGCTGGAGACGGCCCTGGCCATGGTGCCGGCCCAGCTCGCCGGGGTGCTCGGAGCGATGGTCGCACGACGGATGCTGCAGCGCCGGGGCATCACC
Source organism: uncultured Microthrixaceae bacterium (assembly GCA_964391365.1). GTDB lineage: Bacteria > Actinomycetota > Acidimicrobiia > Acidimicrobiales > Microtrichaceae > SXMI01. The sequence continues at coordinate 33,065 of CAYMKW010000019.1, forward strand.
GTCACCGGCGTGACCTGCATCTCGCTCGTGGCCGCCAGCCTGCTGCTCTGCCTGTTCATCACGGTCGACACCCCCGTCGCCGTCGCGATCGCCGTGATGAGCTGCTACGCCGCCGCGTCGACCGCGGGCGGGATCCCGGTGACGAACGCGGTCATGAACTCGGCTCCCCCGGGTGAGGACGGCAGCGCAGCCGCGTTCAAGGGGGCCGCATCCAACGTCGGCGGGGCCGTCGGCGTCGCCGTCATGACCGCGATCGTCTTCGGGGCGGCGTCGACCACGCTGCGGACCGAACTCGCCGCCGAGGGGCTCGACGATCAGCAGTCGGCGGAGATCGCTGCGGCCATGCGGGACGGCGCGAGCTCGGAGAGCGTCGCCTCGCAGTACGCCGTGCCCCTCGCCGAGGTCGACGAGATCTCGGATGCCCAGCAGGCGGCGATGATCGACGGCCTGCACGCCCAAGGGGTGGCGGCGGCCGTCACGACCGCAGCGGCCGCTGTGATGTTCCTCCTCGGTCGTCGGCGTCAGGAGCGCAGCCCGCCGACCTGACCCGAGGCGTGCCGTCGCCCGGCGCTTGCCGGCGACCGACCGCTCGGGTCCGTGCGCGTGAGCGTCATCTGGGGGCAGCGCAGATCCGACGTCGCCGGCGCGGGGCGCCGGGGACGTCGAACCGGCGCCGGGGCGGTGGCCGTGTCGATGACGCTGCTCGTTGCGGCGTGCTCGTCGGGCGCCGGCGACACCGAGTAAGGAACGCTGACTACAGTCGCAGGATGCTCCGACGCCTGCTGATCCCGCTCACCGTCGCTCTGGCTGTGCTGGCCTCCGCCTGCTCGTCCGGCGGCGGGGAGTCGGCCTCCGAGGCCACTCCCGACTCGACCGCTCCGGCAGCGGCCCCGGGCGAGTGCGATCCGGTCGACCCAACCGAGTGCCTGCTGCCCTGGCCCAACGACCGGTTCACCACCGCCGACGACTCCCGCCCCACCGGCCGACGCCTGGACCTGCCCGCCGGCGGCATGCCCGTCAACGCACAGGGCGTCGCCGTGGACCCGGCCGAGTGGAACCGCAACGACGGGTTCTCGCCGGCATCGATCGGCCTCACGGTGGTGCCCGGCGTCGACCCGGTCGCCTCCGGGCTGGCGCCCCAGACCGACCTCGCTGCATCAGTCAAGCCCGACTCGAACCTGGCGGTCGTCGACGTGGAGACCGGAGAGCGGGTGCCGGCCTGGGCCGAGCTCGACATCAACGTGACCGACCCGTCACGTCAGCCCCTCCGGATCATCCCGGCCACGTCGCTGACCGAGGGCAAGCGGTATGCGATCGGACTGTCCAACCTGCGTCGTGCGGACGGGAGCGAGATCCAGCCGACCGAGGCCATGGCGAAGCTGGTGAGCGAGCCCGATGCCGACCAGCAGGAGTGGCTCGAGGCGCTCCGGACCGCCGGTGTGGACACCAACAACCTTGACGTCGGTTGGGCGTTCACGGTCGCATCGTCGGACTCCCTCTCGGGCCGGTTGCGGTCCATGTGGGACGAGACGAAGGCGGACCTCGGCGACGGCGCACCGACGTTCACCGTGACGGGGGCCAACACGGTCGGGCCGGCGAAGTTCATCGAGGGGTCCTTCGACATGCCGAAGTACCTCACCGGTGACGGCGCCACCGGCACGGTCCTCAACAACGAGGGCTCGCCGACCGGCACCCCCACCGCCGACGGCACCATGCCCAACCCGTTCCTCTGCGTCGTCCCGTCGCAGTCGACGGGCCCGGTGCCGTTCATCGTCTTCGGCCACGGCCTGCTCGGATCGAGGGACGAGATCCGAGGGATCGGAACCCTCGTCGCATCGAACGGCGTGGGCGTGTGCGCCGTCGACTGGCTCGGGATGAGCAGCGCCGACATCGGCACCATCGGGAAGGAGCTGCAGGACCTCAGCCTCTTCAGGACCCAGCCCGACCGGATGCAGCAGGGCCACCTCGGCTTCCTGCTCCTCGGGAGGTTGCTGGCCTCGACGAAGGGGTTCGTCACCAACCCGGAGTTCCAGACCGCCGACGGCGGACCACTCGTCGACGCCGAGCAGCTGTCATTCCTGGGAGCGAGCCAGGGCGGCATCCTCGGCGGTGCACCCGCTGCGCTCACCGACGACTGGGACGCCACGGTGCTCGCCGTGGGCGGTCTCGGCTACAACCTGCTGCTCAACCGGAGCGTCAACTTCGACCAGTTCGCTCCCGTGCTCGCCTCGGGCTACCCCGACCAGCTCACCCAGTCGCTCGGTCTGGAACTGGTCCAGAACCTCTGGGACCGCGGTGAGAACAGCGGTTACGCCCAGCACCTGACCGAGGACCAGTACCCCACCCGGTCCGAGCCGCAGCGGGTGCTCATCCTCGAGGCCTTCGGCGACCACCAGGTGGCGAACGTCAGCTCGGAGAAGCTGGCCCGGACCATCGGCGCCCCGCGGCTGGCGCCGACCCTGGCGCCGGGCCGCTCGACGGACGTCGAGCCGTTCGCGCTGATCGACCCGGTCCCGACGCTCCCGTGGGACGGGAACGCGCTGGTCGTCTGGGACTTCGGGACGCCGGCGCCACCGGTCGGCCCGACACCGCCCCGGGCGGGCGACGATCCGCACGACAATCTCACCGAGGTGCCCCAGGCGCTCGTCCTGCTCCTGGCATTCATCCAGCCGGACGGTGAGGTCGTCGACGTGTGCGCCGGAGCGCCCTGCCAGACACTCGGCTGACCGGACCCCTCGGTCGACCGACGACCTCAGGCCGCTCAGTCAGCGGAGCGGCCTGGCGCGCGACGGA
>CAYMKW010000020.1:0-35226 GCA_964391365.1 uncultured Microthrixaceae bacterium
TGAAGTCAACTGGAACGAAGACTCAAGTCGAGTCATCGGCCCTCATGACACCGGCGCAGTCCGCTGCAATTCTGCCGTTCAGGAACACTCCAGAACGCACTCGATAGTTCGCGCTGAGCGACCACACTTGCGCTGCACCCCGGCCCAACCCGCAGCGGGACGAGGCTGCCCGATCGTGCGGGTTGCAGCGGGCTCGCGGCTGGCAGTGCGTGGGCTGCGCGGCGCGCCGAGATCACCGTCACCGACTCCGGACCCGGATTCCCGTCCGAGCTCGGCGACCCGTTCCAGGCGTTCGCACCCGGGGACGCTGAACGCGGGTTCGGGCGCGGACTGACGATCGTCAAGGCCATCATCGAAGCGCACGGCGGCCACGTCACGGCGAGCAACCGGACGTAGGGTTCGATCGTGACCCTCGCGATCCCAGTCAGCACATCGCCCACTGAGACCTGATGGCGACAACCTGAGACTCGCCACTGCCACCTAACGCCGGATATGCGATCGGTGAACGACGGGCCGGTCGACCGCTCCCCGAGGGACGGCGCCTCCCCATCCAGGCTGCGCCCGGCCGGGGACCCCTCGGCTTGCCCTCGCCGCCAGCGGTCGACGGACGACCGGCCCTCCCATGGGCCGTTCAGATGGAGAGCCGCCACTCGGGGTTGAGTCGGGTCGGTCCTCCGACACCAGAATCTCGGCGTGGTCGGCGGAACGGTCTTCGGCACGGCATCAGAACATGCGAGAAGCGACTCCTGGCAGGTCCTGCTACGGTTCGCTCCCTTGGGGAGAACCGTCCTTGCGCTGGTCGCCGTGTGTGCGCTGCTGCAGGCGACGGGCTGTACCTCCGACGGCGAGGGCGACCCGGCGGTGATCCTGTCGATGGATCTGGCCATGGGTCTGACGTCGGGCAACGCCAACGGAACGATGTCCACGCCGTCCGACTACGACGACACTTGGGCGCTGCCGCTCTTGCGTGATGCCCCCGACATCGACCTGCTCGGCATCGTCGTGACGATGGGCAACGGCCCGCTCGCCCAGGAGATGGTCGTGGCGCGCGAGTCGCTGGACCGGTTGGAGCTGGACGTGCCGCTGATCCCGGGTGCGGCCACGTGGCTCCCGATGGTCGCCACGGAGGACTTCGAGGGGACTGACCTCTCGCCATCCTGCGTCAACGACGGCGTGCGGTTCATGGCCGAGGCACTCGGTGAGCACTCCGACGTCACGATCCTGGCCACGGGACCGATGACGGACGTGGCCTGTCTCCTGCTCGCCTACCCCGACGCTGCCTCGAACATCCGCGAGGTCGTCGCGCTGATCGGTGGCAAGCCCGGTCCGGTCATCTACGCCGGCAAGCCGGCTCGAGACTTCAACTACTCGATGGATCCGCGGGCGCTCTCCGTCATCCTGGACGAGTCGAGCGTGCCGTTCACCGCCGTGACGTTCGAAGCATCCTCGTCCTCGGCGCTGCCGACCGACATCGTGGCGGAGCTCGCGCAGAGCGACGATCCGACCGCCTCGTACTTCGGGAAGGCCTCGCAGGCCTACACGGACTGGTGGGCCTCCATCTTCGGGCCGACGAAGCCCATCTGGGACGCAGTCGCCGTGTGGCAGTACCTCCACCCTGAGGACTTCGACTGCGGCCCCGCCCGGTACGAGCTCCAGTTGGGCCCGCCGAACCTCCCCTCCGACAGGACGCACGACTGGTTCATCCCTGATTCACAGGCGGACAGCCGCGTCACGGCCTGCACCTCGTTCGTCGACAGGGCGGCGATCGATCGCATGAACGAGGCCGTGCTCGCCTCGATCAGGGGCGACTGACTGCGTTCGGTCCAGAGCCGATCAGCAGGCCCCGACTCGACCGGCTCGGAGTCTGCGTGGCCCGGACGTCGGAACCACAGACGCAGTCAACTTCCAGTCGCCGACCGACAAGTGCGTGCCGGCGGTGCGAAGCCACCTGTCGCACGCCGTCGTCGACTCGGGCCTCGAACGCAAGATGTGCGCCGTACTCGACTCCGAGGAAGTTCCGGTGCAGGCGTGGGTGAAGAACCACCGCCTGTACCTCGAGGTCCCGTACCTCTACTTCGGCAACAGTCATCGCTACCGGCCCGACTTCATCGTCGGGCTTGACAGCGGCCTCACCGTCCTGCTCCAAGGCAAAGGGGTCCGGACGAGAAGGACGACGCCAAGTTCACTGCGGCCCGCCGGTGGGTCGAGGCGGTGAACGCTTGGGGCGGTCTCGGCACCTGGGTCTACTCGATCTGTTTCGACGCCAACGAGCTGGCAGCAGAGCTCAAGCAACTCGACGAGAGCGTGGGTTCGGACGCACTGTCTTGAGCTGCTGTCCACTTGACGCCGAATATCGGTGTCAAAGTGAGTACGAATAGGGCACTGGCCCAGAAACCAGTCACTGCGTAGCCCCTCCGACACCACCAATCTGCGAGTCCGTCCGCCCGTCCTCGGCGAAGTCGACCCGCGGCGGCGGACCACCCTGCAATCGCACGGTCAGGTGCTCCTCGTGGACCTCAACGTGCACGACCGGTCCGGAGCATCCCGGTCGTGGCGACGTGACTCCGGTGCCCGACCGGACTGCGTAGGGTGCGCCCATGTCCTTCCGCGCACTCGAGATCAGCCGCACCGGGGACGTCGTCGTGGCCACCTGGAACGACGGCGAGAACCGCTACCGGGACGACTCCGTGGCCGAGTGGCACGGGCTCCTCGATGAACTCGAGGCGACCGAGGGTCCGCTCGCACTCGTCGTGACCGGGACGGGCCGGTTCTTCTCGAACGGCCTCGACCTGGACTGGATGTCGGCTCATCCGGACCGGGCGCAGCCGATGCTGGACGGAGTCCACCGATTGTTCGGGCGGATGATGACGCTCGACTGCTACACGGTGGCGGTCATCAACGGCCATGCCTTCGCTGGTGGCGCCATGCTGACGTGCGCGTTCGACGAGCGCATCATGCGCGCTGATCGCGGCTACTGGTGCCTGCCCGAGGTCGACCTCGGGCTGCCGCTGACGCCAGCGATGTACGCCACGGTCGCCGCCCGGCTGCCCCATGCCGCCCTGCACGAGTCGATCGTCACCGGCCGGCGGTACGGCGGATCCGAGGCCGAGGCGGCGGGCATTGTCGACGGAACCTCCTCGCAGGATGAGTTGCTCCCCCTGGCGATCGAACGTGCAACCGCGATGGCGGGCAAGAACCGGCGGGTGATCGGCGCCCACAAGCTGCAGATGTACGGCGAGACCGCCTCGCTCTGCGCTCCGGGCGACGACGGCTAGCCGGGCGGGTGCGCATCAGCCGGTCCATCCGGTCGTGTTGCCGGTGTGCCCGGCCGTCGACGCAGACGAGGGACATGGAGGGTGGAGGTCCTTGACAACCGTGGATCGGCCGACGATACTGATCGAACACCTGTTCTGCTCTCGTTTCGTCGGGAGTCGGCGGTGTCGGTTCGTCTCCGACCGCGATGGGGACCTGTGTTCGCCGGCATCGTCCGGCGTGACCGATGCGAGGTCATCGTGTCGTGTTGTTCCCCTGCGCCTGAGGCAGTCGCGCTGCTCGGTGATGACGACCTGCTCGAGCAGGCGCTCGACGATGTGAGCGCTTCGGATGTGCGCTCGGCCGCAGACGCCGAGCTCGTCCGGATGGTGCGTTCACTCGAGGCCCGACAGCGATCCATGGACGCGCTCCGTTCGGCCGTGCTCGCCGAGTTGGACGCACGTGATGAACCGCAGCGCCGCACCGGGCTGCGGACCCCCGGCTGGTTGGGTGCGGAGTTCGGGCTCCCCCGTGATGAGGCCCACCGCCGGGTTGCGGTCGCCCGGATGCTCCGGGCCGACCTCCCGTTGGTGGCCGACGCGCTCGCGTCCGGCCGGATCTCGTTCGCTCACGCTGCGCTCCTGTGCCGGCTCGCCAACCCGCGGGTGCGGGAACTCGTCGTCGCCATGCAGCAGGAACTCGTCGACCTCTCGATCGGCGTGCGCTTCGAACGGTGGTCCAAGGAGGTCCGTTCGCTCATCGACCTGGCCGATGCCGACGGCGGCCACGACCCCCGACCCGAGGACAACCACCTGTCGATGACCGACGGCCTCAACGGCGACGTGCACCTCGACGTGACGCTCGTCGGGGACCAGGCGGCGTCCGTACGCGCCGCCCTCGCAGAGGAGGCGGAACGTCAGTGGCGACGCCACCGGGAGCTCCGCGCGGCCGACCCGGGGCACCCGGTCCCGTCACGGGGTCAGCTGTTGGCGGAGGCGCTCTCCGAACTGGTGCGACGCGGGTCGGCGATTCGTCCGAACGTCCCGGCGCCGGTGACCGACGTGACGTTGGTGATCCAGGCCTCGGATCCGCTGGACGCCCGCACGCCAGACGGAGTCCGACTGGCGGACGGAACCACCCGTCAACTCCTCTGCGACGCCGCCATCCACGCGCTCGTCGTCGACAGCCTCGGGGTGCCCCTGGACCTCGGGGCGACCGTTCGGTTCGCCACCCAGGAGCAGCGCCGAGCGGCCCGGGTCCGGGACGGTGGTTGCGTGCACCCGGGCTGCGACGCCCCACCCATGTGGACACACCTGCACCACTGCCACCACGCCAGCCGGGGCGGTCCGACCGATCTTCCGAACCTCGCCAGCGGATGTCCGCAGCACCATGCGCTCTGGCACCGGTCCGACTGGGACATCCAGCCGGACCCCGATCGTCCCGGTCGCTTCCTCATCACCACTCCGGACGGTCGCCGACTGTGCAGCCAGCAGCACGGACGCCTCAGGGAGTGAGGGCCCGGCCGCGGCTTCCTCAGCTCGGGGAGTCGGCCCGGGGGGCCAGTTCGAACACCGGGATGTGCCGTTCTGTCGCGGCCTGGTAGGCGTCGTACTCGGGCCAGACCTCGTTGGCGCGGGTCCACCACTCGGACCGGGCGTCACCCTCGACCTCCCGGACATCGAACTCGCGCACCTCGGCGCCGTCCTGCAACCGCGCGAGCGGCAGGGCGCGCAGGTTGTGGACCCACTGGGGGTTGGTCGGTGCCCCGCCCATCGAGCCGATCACCGCGTACCGGCCATCACCGTCGGCGATCCGGACGAGCGGAGTCTTGCGGACGTTGCCGGACTTCGCCCCGATGGTCCACAGGACGATCCAGGAGTCACCGACCATCGGGCTGGGCTCGCTGCCGTCGGTCCGCTCGTAGAGGGCGACCTCCTCCGCGATGGGCTCCCACGGGCTGGGTTCGTACGGTGCATCGAATGGCGACACGGGACCTCCTCGGAACCTCGGAACCGTACCTGCTCGGCCGGTGCCCTTCGGCCGGCTCCGCTCGTTCGGTCGGGAGGCCGCACGCCTACCATGGCGGTCGTGACGATGATCGAGGCCACCCACCCGGTCAGGCTCGGCTTCATGCCCGAGAGGCAGGCCATCGATGATCCTGAGCGGCCGGGCCTGCGGCGGGCGGGACCCCGGGCGGCCGCGCCGTACGGCGACGAACGTGTCGAGTTCCGTGACGTCCCGGCGGTGGACCTGACCCGTCACGATCCGGGCGACGTGGACCTGCGGTCCGCCGGCTTCGATTCGGTCGACCTGAGCGGGCTCGACGCACTCCAGTCGACCTGCTCCGACATCCGTCGGGCCGGGCGCATCTCGGACGAGGACGGCATCCGGGTCCGCGCCTCCCTGGCCGGCGCCGTCCTGCCGAGCGCCCACGGGCCGGATCTGCAGGTGCTCCACATCGCCGAGGAGGGCCTCATCATGCGGATGGCCGGCCCGAACGGGCTGTCGCTCGTCGGCCCCCGGTCCGTCGGCATGAACGGCCACGGTCAGGCCACGTCCATCCACGTCGATCAGGACGTCTACGGGACGCCCCTCCTGCAGATCATGGACGGGAGGGCGCCGTCGCTGTTCGTCCACGACTCGCCCGACGGAAGCTGCGCGGACGGGTCGATGCTGCTCGTCAACCTTTGGATCCCGCTCCGCCAGATCGTCCAGCCGCTCGTCCTGGCCGACGGCCGGAGCATCGATCGGCGGGCGCACCAGTTGCGCTACGGGCTCGCCACCGGATCGTTCCTGGACCGCGACGAGGACCAGGAGATCAACGACATCTACACGCTGCTCCACGACGACGGCCAGCGGTGGTACTTCCGATCGCAGATGGACCACCGGAGCGCGTGGGTCTTCAACACGCTGAGCACCCCGCACGGAGCCGGCGTCCTCCCCGGAGAGGACGTCGCCGAGGGGCTCTACCTGGCCCTCGAGGCGGCCGAGGCGGCCGTGGCCGCTCGGGACAGGTCTGCGCTCGAGGCCGCCGTGGCCGCCGTGACCGACGGATCGAGCGACCCGGCGCGGCTGCCGCAGACCGAGGCGCTGCACAGCGCGGTCGTGGAGATGTCCAACCTCCTCGAGCAGGCCCGGGCCGAACCGGACGGGCTCAGCGGCCCGGCGGGACCGGACTGGTCGGTGGCAGCGGCCGCCGCCCGGCGACAGGTCGTGCGGACGTCGCTCGAGCTCCGGCTCGTGGTGTCGATCGTCTCCTGAGGCACACCGACGCCGTGCCGACGACCGACGAGTTCAGGTCGTCCGGTGGCCTGCCGGTCCCGCCGGGCGACTGGGCCCGGGTCGATTCCTGCCGGTTCGGGCCGTTCGTCGTCCGGGCCCGATACCGCCGGCCCGATGGCAGCGAGGTGATCTGGACATCCCGGGGTCACCGGAAGGGGCACGCGCTCCACTCGTCGGACGGCTCGGCGATCCCGGTCGGTCGACGTCGGGTCCCGATCCGGACCTGGTGGATCTCCGGCCTGTTCGCCGTGGGTTCGGTCTGCTTCGCCCTCGGCTCGTTCCCGCCGTACCTGGACCGGGTGACCTCGCTCGTCGACGGCCTGACGTTCTTCATCGGATCCGTCTGTTTCACGGCGGCCTCCGCGCTGTGCTTCCTGGAGGCGGCGTCGGTCCCGGACCTGCTGAGCGGTCCTGATCGCCCGCGAGCACGCCGGATCAGGCTGCGCCTGCGGTCGATCGACTGGTGGTCCACGATCATCCAGCTGGTCGGCACCGTGTGGTTCAACGTCATGACGCTCCAGGCGTTGCTGGTGGACTCGGAGTCGACCCGGATCAACCTGTTGGTCTGGCGGCCCGATGTGCTGGGATCCGCCTGCTTCCTGGTCGCCAGCTACCTGGCCTACGTCGAGGAGCGCGCCGGGGCGGACGGGTCGGGACGTGGTGTCTCGTGGTGGGTCGTCTCCCTGAACCTGGCGGGGTCCATCGCCTTCGCGGTGTCGGCCGTCGGTGCCTTCACACTCCCGTCGACCACGGACGTCGTCAGCTTCCGTCTCGACAACGGCGGCACGTTCGTGGGTGCCCTGTGCTTCCTGGCCGCGGCCCTCCTCCTGGTGCCCGAGGCCCGCTCGTGTCGCAGGACCTAACCTGCGCTCGTGACGAGCTTCGAGACCCTCCTGTACGACCTCGACGACGGTGTCGCGTGGGTGACCCTCAACCGACCCGAGGTCCTGAACGCCTTCAACCCGACCATGGAGTCGGAGCTCGCCCAGCTCTGGCACGACCTCCAGCGCGACGACGACGTCCGCTGCGTGGTGCTCCGGGGGGCGGGGGAGCGTGCCTTCTGTGTCGGCATCGACCGTGACGCCACCATCGGCGAGGCCGACCCCGACGGCGAGATGCCCGGCTACTCGACCCCGTGGGAGTTCGACGATCCGGGCCGCCGTCTGGGCCCGAAGGCGAACCACTTGTGGAAGCCGGTCATCGCCATGGTCGACGGCATCGCCTGCGGTGGCGCCTTCTACCTGCTGGGTGAGGTCGACTTCATCATCGCGAGCGACCGGGCCACGTTCTTCGACCCGCACGTCACGTACAACATGACCGCCGCCTACGAGCCGGTGCAGCTGCTCCAGAAGATGCCGCTGCAGGAGGTGCTCCGCATGGCGCTGCTCGGGGCCCACGAGCGCATGAGCGCCGACCGGGCGTTCCAGATCGGGCTGGTGTCCGAGGTGGTCGCACCCGAGAACCTCGAGGAGACGGTCCGCTGGGCGGCCGAGGCGATCGCATCCGCCCCGCCGCTCAACGTGCAGGGCACGCTCCGGGCCATCTGGATGGCCAACGAGGTGCCACGCTCCCAGATGCTGGAGCTGTGCGCCCTCTACACCCGGGTCGGCACCGACCCGGTGGCGCTCCAGGAGGGTCAGGCCGCGTTCGCCGGCAAGGCCCGGATCCAGCCGCGGACACGCTGACCGGCCGTCGCCGCCGGGTAGGTCGAGGGAGGTATCGCAGAATGGGTGTGCTGCTGGAGCCGATCGTCGCCGTCCGAGGTGACGAGCCCGCCGTGGTGGACGAACGGTCCACGACCTCCTGGCGGGAGCTGGACGAGCGGGTGGACCGCCTCGTGCACGCCCTCCGCGATCGGGGACTCGACGAGGGTGACCGGGTGGTCGCCCTGCTCGGCAACCAGGTCGAACTGGTCGAACTGTCGCTCGCCTGTGCGACCGGCGGCTGGGTCCTGGTCCCGCTGAACTGGCACTGGGTCGCTCCGGAGGTCGCCTACGTCCTGGAGGACGCCGGGGCCGCTGCGGCGGTCATCGACGAACGTTTTCTCGACATCGCCGCTGCGGCGCTGGAGGTGGCCCCGGTCGGAGTCCGCATCGTCGTCACGGATGCACCGCGTGATGACCGGGCCGGCTCCTCGTCCCCGGGGTTCGAGGCCTGGTCGGACGTGGTGGCATCGGGCGCAGCCGGTCCGGTGGACCACCCCACGAAGGGCGGCCCGATGTTCTACACGTCGGGGACGACCGGGCACCCCAAGGGCGTGCGGTCCGCGCTGACCTCCGTGGGCGGTCCGGCCGAGATGCTCACGCTGATGGCACACTCGCTCGGGCCGACCATCGGCGTCGTCCCGATCGGCTCCGACGGGCACGAGCCGGCCGTCCAGTTGGTCTGCGGTCCCACGTACCACTCGGCGCAGTGGGTCTTCGCCCTGTTCCCGCTGCTGTGCGGAGCAACGGTCGTGTTCCAGCACCGGTTCGACGCCGAGGGCGTGCTCGGCCTCATCGACGCCCACGCCGTGACCAACGTGCACCTCGTGCCGACCCAGATCAGCCGGATGCTCGACCTCCCCGAGGCCGTCCGCGCGGCCTTCGATGGCACGTCACTCCGGACGGTGCTGCACGGGGCCGCTCCGTGCCCGCCCTCGGTCAAGCGGGCCGCCATCGAGTGGTGGGGTCCCGTCGTCACCGAGTACTACGGCGGCACCGAGGGTGGGTTCCTGGCCGTCATCGAGGCCGAGGAGTGGCTCGAACGTCCGGGCAGCGTCGGTCGTCCACTCCCGATCGTCGAGGTGCGGATCGTCGACGACGACGGCGAGGTGCTCGAGGTCGGCCGGACCGGCGAGATCTGGTTCCGGAACCTGCTGGGGTCCGACTTCGAGTACCACAACGCCCCCGAGAAGACCGCCTCGGCCCACCGTTCCGACGGCTTCGGGACGCTCGGCGACGTCGGTCACCTGGACGAGGAGGGGTACCTGTTCCTGTCGGACCGCCGCATCGACATGGTGGTCTCCGGTGGGGTCAACATCTATCCCGCCGAGGTGGAGGGCGTGCTGGCGGCCCACCCGGTGGTGGCGGACGTGGCGGTGTTCGGGATCCCCGACGACGAGATGGGGGAGTCGGTCCACGCCGCCGTGGCGTTGCGACGCGGCGTGGACTGGAACGGGGAGACGGAGACCGCACTCGACCAGTGGTGCCGGGAACGCCTCGCCGGTTACAAGCGTCCGCGGAGCTACGAGGTCCACGACGAACTGCCCCGCAACGAGGCGGGCAAGCTCACCAAGCGGACGCTGCGGGACCCGTGGTGGCAGGGCCGGGACCGCTCGATCTGAGCGACCCGCTCCCTGAACCCGTCGACCGTCCCCGGTGCGCAGGCGGGGAGGCCACTCCGACCCGGATCGGGGGCTACGATCGCCCGGCGGCCGACCGGCCCCGATCGACAGGAGCGCACATGTCCGACAACCCGACCGACGCCGAGGCCACCGTGATCTCCGACGGTGCGTACACCGTCTTCGTCGCGGACTTCGCCGACACCGACTCGGCCTGGGAGGCCTACGAGCTGCTGAAGTCCCTCGAGGACGGCCGCAACCTCAAGATCGAGGGCGTGCTCGTGGTGGCCAAGGACGCCGACGGCAAGGTCGAGGTGCAGAAGGTCACCGACCACAGCACCCGGAGCGGTCTGACCTGGGGTCTGGTGGGCGGCATCGCCCTGGGCGTGCTGTTCCCGCCGTCGATCATCGGCAGCGCGGCGGTGCTCGGGGCCGCAGGTGCGGCGGTCGGCAAGGCCCGCGAGGTGCACCATCGGAGCGAGCTCGCAGCCGAACTCGATGAGGCCATCCAGCCCGGGAACTCGGGCATCATCGCGCTCGTGTCCGATCCGCAGGTGGTCGAGATCCGCAAGGCGCTCGAGAAGGCGGACCGGATCGTGGAGAAGGCCGTGGACAAGGCCGTCGCCGAGGACATCGAGGCTGCGGCCCGCGAGTCCGCCGACGGCTCCGGGTCCTGAACGGTCGTCCCGGCGCCTCGAGCACGGGGATCCGGACCGTGGGTTGCCGTGTCCGATCCGCTCGGGGGTGACGTGAGCGAGACCGCGGGCGACGAGGCCCACCACGACTTCCTGCGCGACGAGATCCGTCGGGACGTCGCCGCGGGTGTCGACGGCGGCCGGGTGCAGACCCGGTTCCCGCCGGAGCCCAACGGTTACCTGCACATCGGTCACGCCAAGGCGATCTGTCTGGACTTCGGGCTCGCCGAGGAGTTCGACGGGACCTGCAACCTCCGCTTCGACGACACGAACCCCGACACCGAGGACGTCGAGTTCGTCGACGCGATCATCGATGACCTGGGGTGGCTCGGGTTCGAACCGGAGGACTCGCCCCGCTTCGCGTCGGACTACTTCGGTCAGCTCGCCGACTGGGCCGAGCTCCTGATCGAGCGCGGACTCGCCTACGTGGACGACCAGGACGGCGAGACCATCTCGGCGCAGCGCGGCGGGTTCGGCCGTCCGGGCACCGAGAGTCCGTTCCGCGACCGCACCCCAGAGGAGAACCTGGACCTGTTCCGTCGGATGCGGGCCGGCGAGTTCCCCGATGGGTCCCGGGTGCTCCGGGCGCGCATCGACATGCAGAGCGACGAGATGCAGCTCCGTGACCCGGTCATGTACCGGATCCGGCACGCCAACCACCACCGGACCGCCGACGAGTGGGTCGTCTACCCGACCTACGACTGGGCCCACGGCCAGAGCGACGCCATCGAGGGGGTCACCCACTCGCTCTGCACGCTCGAGTTCGACAGCCACCGTCCGCTCTACGACTGGTACCTCGACCAGCTCCCGCTCCCCGCCGGCCGACCCCGCCAGCGTGAGTTCGCCCGGCTCGAACTGACCCACACGGTGACCTCCAAGCGGAAGCTCGCGGCACTCGTCGCCGACGGCGTGGTCGACGGGTGGGACGACCCGAGGTTGCCGACCCTCCGTGGGCTCCGCCGCCGCGGCTACCCGCCGGCGGCGATCCGGGCGTTCTGCGACTACATCGGCGTGGCCCGTACCAACAGCCGACACGAGATCGAGCTCCTCGAGTCGTTCGTCCGCCGCGAGCTCAACGCCACCGCCCAGCGCCGCATGGTGGTCCTGCGCCCGGTGCTGCTGACGGTGACGAACTGGCCCGACGGTGCGGACGGTGAACCGGTGGTCGAGTTCGTCGAGGTCGCGAACAATCCCGAGGATCCCGACGACGGAACCCGTCAGGTGCCGTTCTCGGGCCGGCTCTGGATCGAGGCCGAGGACTTCATGGCGGAACCGCCGCCGAAGTACTACCGACTGACGCCAGGGCGGGAGGTCCGTCTGCGGGGCGCCTACTTCGTGACCTGTACGGGGTTCCGGACCGACGACGACGGTCGGGTCGTCGAGGTCCTCTGCACCTACGACCCGGACACCCACGGTGGGTCGGCACCCGACGGGCGCAAGGTGAAGTCGACGATCCACTGGGTCGCGGCCGACCGGGCCGTCGACGTGGACGTGGCGCTCTACGACCGGCTGTTCTCCGCCGAGGTCCCGGGTGAGTCGACCGGGGATCCGCTCGACGACCTCAACCCCGAGTCCGTCGAGCTGCTCACCGGCTGCCGGGCCGAGCCGGCGGTGGCCGACACCGAACCCGGTCAGGTCCTGCAGTTCGAACGTCTCGGCTACTTCGCCGCCGACCCGCGGGCGCCGGGACTCTTCCACCGGACGGTGGGCCTGCGCGACGAGTGGGCGAACATCCAGAAGCGACGGGGTTGACCCGAACCGGTCGAACGAAAGGGCACGTGTGCACGACGACCGCAACATCACCGAGGCCCGGATCGACCGCGTCTTCAACGAGCGTGTGCGGGGGCGGGTGTTCACCCGCTCGCTCGATCTGGGCGTCCGGTCCTGGGAGGTGCCGGGTGAGCCGGTGCCGATCGAGCAGGCGGCGGCGGCCACCTACGAGGACTTCGCCATCGGTGGACCCTTCGCTCGACCGTGGGGAACCACCTGGTTCCAGCTGGAGGCCGTCGTTCCGGAGTCGTGGGCCGGCGAGCACGTGCAGATCGAGATCCACCTGGCCTTCTCCGACATGCCCGGGTTCACCTCGGAGGGTCTCCTCTGGCGCCGTGCCACCGGCGATGACGGCGTCGAGGGTGACTGGGTGCCGTGGCGGGGGGTGCACCCGGCGGCCCACCACGTCACGGTGGCCGCCCCGGCGGTCGGCGGGGAACGGATCGAACTGCTCCTCGAGGCTGCGTCCAACCCGTCGATCATCGAGGGCCGACCCGATCCGAACAGCGATCTCGACACGGCCGGGACCTCGCCGATCCACCGGCTGGCGTCGGCCCGGCTCGTCGTGCGTGACGACGAGCTCCACGGCCTGGTCCACGACGTGCTCGTGGTCCGCAACCTGATGCGGCAGCTCACCCTGGAGAACCCCCAGCGCCACGAACTCCTCCGGGCGCTGGAGGCGGCGATCGAGGCGATCGACCTGGAGGATGTTCCCGGCTCGGCCCCGGCGGCCCGGGCGGCGCTCGCCCCGGTGCTGGCGCGACCGGCGCCCAGCTCCGCGCACCGGGTGTCGGCGGTGGGCCACGCCCACATCGACACGGCGTGGCTCTGGCCGCTGCGCGAGACACGCCGCAAGTGCGCCCGGACCTTCTCCAACGTGCTCGCCCTGATGGACGAGTTCGACGACTTCATCTTCTGCTGCAGCCAGGCCGTGCAGTACGAGTGGATGCTCGAGGACTATCCGACGGTCTTCGAGGGCATCCGTCGTCGCGTCGCCGAGGGTCGATGGGTGCCCGTCGGTGGGATGTGGGTGGAGGCGGACACCAACCTGGCCGGTGGCGAGGCGCTGCTCCGGCAGTTCACCCACGGTCAGCGGTTCTTCCGGGAGCACTTCGACCTCGAGTGCAGCGAGGTCTGGATCCCGGACGTGTTCGGTTACCCCGCGTCGCTCCCCGGGATCATGGCCCACGCCGGCCTCCACCGGTTCCTCACCCAGAAGCTGTCGTGGAACCAGACGAACCGGTTCCCGCACCAGACGTTCTGGTGGGAGGGGATCGACGGGTCGACGGTGTTCACGCACTTCCCGCCGGTCGAGACCTACAACGCCACCTTCGAGGCCAACGAGCTGGTGGCCTCGGTGCGCAACCACGCCGAACGGGGCCGCGCCTCCCGCAGCCTCATGCCCTTCGGTTGGGGCGACGGCGGCGGTGGCCCCAGCCCGGATCAGCTCGAGACCTACGCCCGATCGCGGGACCTCGAGGGGTTCCCGAGGCTCGAGATGTCCTCGCCCGAGGCGTTCTTCGACGCTGCGATCGAGGAGTACCCGGACGCCCCGAGGTGGGTGGGGGAGCTGTACCTCGAGATGCACCGCGGCACGCTGACCAGCCAGGCGGGCACCAAGCAGGGCAATCGCCGCTGCGAGCTGCTCCTGCGCGAGGCCGAGCTCTGGTGGGCCACCGTGGTGACGTCGGGTGGAGCAGTCGAGGACTATCCGGCCGAGCGGCTCGATCGGCTCTGGAAGGTGGTCCTGGTTCACCAGTTCCACGACATCCTGCCCGGGAGCTCGATCGGCTGGGTCCACCGTGAGGCCGAGGACGCCTACGCGGCGGTGGCCGAGGAGCTCGAGTCGTTGATCGCTGAGGCGCTCGACCGTCTCGCCGCCGGGCCGGGAGTCGCGAACGCGGCGCCGCACGCCCGCGACGAGGTCGTCGTGGTGCCGGCGTCCACCCCCGGACTCGACGGTGCCCCGCAACAGGCCCTCGGCGACGGGAACGTCGCGGTCCGGCTCGGCGCACCGGCGGGCGGGATCGCTCCGCTGGTACCGCTGGAACCGGCCGGTACCGTCTCGGTCGACCGGGGACCCGCCGGCCTGGTGATCGGCAACGGGCTGGTCACCGCCGTGCTGGACGGGTCGGGCCTGTTGGTGTCATTCGTCGACGAGCGGACCGGCAGGGAGCTCGTCCCCGAGGGTGAGCGGGGCAACCGGCTCGAGATCCACCCCGACTTCCCGAACTCGTTCGACGCCTGGGACATCGAGCACTTCAACCGGCGGAAGGTGACGGCGCTCGACGGGCCGGCGGAGATCGAGGTGCTCGACGAGGGCCCGATGCTGGTGCGGGTCCGTGTGGCCCGGTCCTTCCGGTCCTCCACGGTGGTCCAGGTGCTGGAGCTCCGGGCGGGATCGGCCCGCCTCGACGTCCATCTCGAGGTCGACTGGGCCGAGCAGGAGCAGCTCCTGCAGGTCGCGTTCCCGCTCGACGTCAACGTGACCGACATGACCCGGGAGATCCAGTTCGGGCACCTGCGGACGCCCGTTCACACGAACACCAGCTGGGACTTCGCCCGCTTCGAGGTGTGCGCCCACCGGTGGGTCGACGTGTCCGAACCCGGGGCGGGCATGGCGCTGCTCAACGACTCCCGTTACGGCCACCACGCCGAGCGGGCCCGGAGCGGGGCCGACGAGCCGATCACCGTCCTGTACCAGACGCTGCTCCGGGGGGCCCGGTATCCGGACCCCCGCCAGGACCAGGGGACTCACCGCTGCACCTACTCGCTGCTCCCGCACGGCGGCGACTTCCGGTCCGCCGGGGTGGTGGCCGAGGGCTACCGGCTCAACCTGCCGATGCGCGTCGTCTCCGGAGGTCGTGCGGCCGACTGGCCGGCACCGCCGGTCGAGGTCGGACACCCGGCGGTGGTCGTCGAGGCGGTGAAGCTCGCCGACGACGGTTCCGGCGACCTCGTGGTCCGCTGCTACGAGTCGCACGGGGGTCGGGCCCGGTCCACCGTTCTCCCGGGTTGCGCCGTGGCCGACGTGGTCGCCACCGACGCCCACGAACGCGTCGGGCGCCCGGCTGCAGGTCCCGGTCTGGTCCGCGTCGGCGATGGCGTCGGCGATGGCGTCGGTGCCGGCGTCGAGATGGAACTCCGCCCGTTCCAGATCGCGACCCTGAGGTTCGTCCGCACCTGAGCAACCGGGCGACGCCCGGGTCCGAGGTGGTGACAGGAGTCGGCACTAGGTTCAGGCCGTGTCGAGCGACGAGGAATCAGGGCGCCGCCACCGAACGGTGCTCTCCGCCGTCAGCAGCTGGTTGGCCAGCGCCGATCGGGCGCCGGTCGATGCGCCCCCGGCGTACCGCCGGTACATGGAACGGGCCGAGATCCCGATCGACATCCTGACGCTCTGCACGATCTGGCTGGTGGTCCTGCCGTTCGTCGGCTCGTTCAGAGGCTCCGACGGCTGGTGGTGGTTGGTGGCACGTGGCCTGCTCTCGCTGGTCTACCTGACCGACCTCGTCATCCGGACCCGGCTCGCCGGTCGGCACCAGCACTACGTGTTCCACCATCCGATCGCACTCGCGTCGGTGGTGCTGCCACCGATCAGGGTCTTCCTGAGCGTTCGGCTCTTCCGGCGGCTGTTCCGTCGCGGGAACCTGGTGTACTTCCTGGCCGTCGCCGCCCTGCTGGTCCTGAACGGGGCGGTCATCGTCTGGGCGTTCGAACGTGACGCCCCTGGTGCCAGCATCACCACTCCGGGCAACGCCGTCTGGTGGGCGATCGTGACGGTGACCACGGTCGGCTACGGCGACTACGTGCCGATCACGACCGGCGGGAAGGTCACGGCGAGTGTGGTCCTGATGTTGGGCATCCTCACGATCGCCGTGGTCACCGCCACGGTCGCCTCCAGGTTCCGGGACCAGGCCAGCGGTGGCGATCCGGACCCGGATGACCCGACGATCGACACCGCCGATGGAACCGACCTGGGCGAGTTGATCGCACTGCGGGATCAGCTCGACGCGCTGATCCGGGCGCGCACCTCCCCCGAGGGTCGCAGCTGAGGCTCAGGCGCCCTCGGGCTCGACCCGGGCGCCCGGGAATCCCGGCTGCAGTCGCCAGCGCTCGAGGTGGTCGACGTAGTCGACCAGGCTGCCGGTGTAGGTCAGGTTCCGCCGGGCCTTCGGGTTGTTGCCCTGCTCGCTGTTGTAGTAGCCGGGCGTGCAACTGATGGAGTAGCCGGCGATCTTCATGGCCTCGCCGATCAGCACCCCGTGCCACTCCTCCTCGGCCTCCGGGGTCGCCTCGATGGTCCGGATTCCCTGGTCGATGCACGACGAGATGATCCACGACACGTGGTTGGCGGACTCGGAGAGGAAGTGCAGGAAGTTCGTCCCGAACCCAGCCTGCACGATGCTGATCATGCACATGTTCGGGAACTCGGCCGACAGGACCCCGTGCAGCGTGTGGGCGCCGTCGTGCCACCGCTCGCTCATGGCGACGCCGTTGCGCCCGACCGGATCGAATCCCAGCCTCTGGTTGAGGTCGGTGGTCACCTCGAAGCCTGATGCGAAGATGAGGACGTCGAGCGGGTACTCGGTGCCTGCGACGACCACGCCGCCGGGAGTGACCCGGTCGACCCCTCGCCCCTCGGTGTCGACGAGGTGCACATTCTCCCGGTTGAACGCCGGGAGGTACTCGTCGTGAAAGCAGACGCGCTTGCAGTGCTTGCCGTACCAGGGCTTGAGCGCCTCGGCGGTGGCCGGGTCCTCGACGGTCTCCTCCACCCGCCGACGGATGGCCTCCATGGTCTCGAAGTCCGAGCGCTCGCGTTCCTCGACCTGCTCGGGGGTCGACCCGGCGGACTGGGTGTCGTCCCACATCACCTCGGTCCAGCCGTCGGCGACCAGGTTCCGGTCCGGGTGCTTCCCGGTGACGGCCTCGGTGAAGTTGCGGATGCGCTCGGCCTGCCAGCCGGGTTGCAGGCTGCGGAACCACTCCTCGTCCGTCGGGCCGTTGTCGCGGACGCCGACCGCCGACGGGGTGCGCTGGAAGACGAAGACCTCCTTGGCCGACCGCCCCAGCTGCGGCACGACCTGCACCGACGTGGCCCCGGTCCCGATGATGCCGACCCGCTTGTCGGACAGTCGGTCCATGGGTTCGGTCGGCCCGCCGCCCGTCACCTCGTAGTCCCACCGGCTGGTGTGGAACGTGTCGCCGGCGAAGTCCTCGATCCCCGGGATGCCCGGGAGCTTGGCCTTCGAGAGGATCCCACCGGCGGTGACGAGGAACCGTCCCCGGAGCTCGTCCCCTCGAGAGGTGTGGACGACCCACCGGCCCAGGTCCTCGTCCCAGGTCGCGGTGTCGACCTCGGTCTGGAAGAGGGCCTTCGGGTAGAGGCCGAAGTGCTCGCCGATGCGTTGGCTGTAGGCGAAGATCTCGGCCGCCCCGGCGTACTTCATGGACGGCATGTAGCCCGTCTCCTCCAGCAGGGGGAGGTAGGTGTACGACTCGACGTCGCACATGCAGCCCGGGTAGCGGTTCCAGTACCAGGTCCCGCCGAAGTCCCCGGCCTTGTCGATGATGAGGAAGTCGTCGACGCCGCGGTCGAGCAGACGGGCGGCGGTGAGCATGCCGGCGAACCCGGCGCCGACGATCACCACGTCCACGTCCCGCTCGATGGCGTCCCGGCTGAACGCGGGGTCGGCGAACGGGTCACGATCGAACTCCGCGAGGTCGCCGCGGAGCTCCTGGAACTGGTCCATGCCGTCGTTGCGCAGTCGCTTCGCACGCTCCTGCTGGTAGCGCTGCCTGGCGGCCTCCAGCGGATCGGTCGTGGCGTCTGGATCGCTCATCGGTGACGTCCTTCGATCGAGATCGGAGTCCCCAAACTAGAACCTGTTCTCGTGCCGTTCCGCATCGTTCCCCCGGTCTGCGACCGTTGTCACCTCCCGATGGTGGCTGGGGTGACGACGCGGTCCGGGGCGATCCGCAGGATGATCCGGCCCTCGGGACCGACCGGACGGCTGTAGTCGGTGCCGACGTAGCGGTTGGAGAGCTCGTCGATGTGGGCCCTGGCCTCGTCGCCGCCGATCGTCTCGACCACGTGGCCGCGGACCTCGGACCAGTCCCAGGCGTCGTCCGCCGACTGGATGAGCACCGTGATCCGAGGGTCTCGTGCGACGTTGCGGGAACGCTGGCGCTGGGGCTCGGTGTTCACGAGCAGGCACTCACCGTCGGTGTCGATCCAGGTGGGGAGCGCCTGGGGGCGCCCGTCGGGCATGAGGGTCACCACGGTGGCCAGGTTCGGACCCTTCGCGAGGCGGTTGGTGTCGTCGTCGAGGCTCACGGTTCCTCCGGGTCGGTCGACGGTGCGGCGGACCCGCACCGGTCCGTCGACCCTAGACGCGCGGGTCCGCCGTCAGGGACGGGGCCGGAAGGTCACCTGGGCGGCGCCCTCGTCGTCACGCAGCACCAAGGAGGTCGCCTCCAGCTCGAAGCGGGTCGAGCGCTCCAGCGCTGCGATGAACCTGGCCTCGACCTCGGCGACGTCGGGTTCGCAACCGATGAGCGTCGCCCGGGGCGGTTCCACGGTGATGCGGTCGTCCTCGGTCGTGTAGGCCGCCGAGAACGTGTTGCATCCGGTCGACCCGGAGACCATGCCGTCCCGGAACTCCGCCGTCAGCGCCTCGCTCAGCGCGGATGCCTCCAGGCCGCCGGTCCCGTTGTTGACCGCCGACACCTGCCACGAGGTGCCGTCCAGTCCGCTCGGACCGGCGGCGAGCGACAGGAGCACCGTGCCGGACCCGTCGAGCAGCTCCAGGGAGGGACCGTCGACGCGAGCCGAACGGACCTCGCCCAACTGGGTGAGCAGCGCCTGTTCCTGGACGGTCGCCACGTCGTCGGTGCAGGCCCGGCGCGTCGTGGCGCCCGTCGTGACGGTCAGGTCGTCGCCGTCCACGGTGTAGGTGCCGCCGAACCGGTTGCATCCGGTGTCACCGCTGAGCGCCCCGTCCGGGAGGAAGTTCACCACGGCCGTCGGCTCGTTCGGCCTGGTGACCGTGACCCCGTCCGACTCCCAGGACTCGAGCGTCCATGTGCCGACGATCGTCGAACTCAGCGCCGTGCCGTCCTGGTCCACCGGGTCCACCTCCGTGGAGTCGTCGCCGCACGATGATGCGAGCGTGGCGAGGGCGAGCATCAGCAGCAGGGCGAGGGCGCGGATCCGTCGCATCAGAATCCGAACCTCCGGGGCGGGTCGTCGTAGCGCTGACCGGCGCAGTTGCCGGTGTTCGACGCGAACTGTTCCGGCCGGACCACGGGCGCAGTGCCTGCGTGGACCTGCTGGACGAACGAGGTGAGCCGGTCCACGTTCGATCGGTACACGAAGTGCCCGCCCGGCAGGAGGATCTGGACCCGGGTCGCGCCGCCGCTGTTGGCGCTGACCGGGGTGGTGGCGACGATTCGGTCCAGGTCGGGATCGCCGTAGCTGATCTCGGGTGCCAGCGCGTAGCTCGCCAGTCCCTGGGCGCGGGCGAAGTGGGTGCCGGTCTCGACGGTGGTGCACGTGTCGGCCGCGCCGGTGAGGTTGATGAAGTGCTGGGTCGTCGGGACGTTCGACCCGTCGGCGGCCTCGAACACCGTCTGGACCATGTGGAGGAGGGGGTTCAACTCGTCGAGGCGGTCCGGTGCGATGGTCAACAGGCCCACCGACTCCAGTCGCCGGGGACCGTGAGCGATCGAGTGGTACTGGCCACCCGACCCGGCGGAGGACACGACACCGTCCACGAGGTCCGGATCGGCGGCGGCCACGAATGGGAGCGTCTGGGCTCCCTGGGAGTGTCCGGCGATCACCACGCGCTCGGGATCGGCGGCGACCGCACCAGGCTGGGCGACGGCGGCCCCGTCCAGGGTGAACCCGGCGACCGCCCTGGTGAACACGAGGTGGTCGGAGGCCTGCTGGAGGACGTTCGTCCGCACTGCGACCGGGTTCAGCAGGTTGTAGAAGACGAGTTCCTGCTGGGAGCGGAGGTCCTCGAAACCGAACGACTCGAGAACGCTCCCGGCGTCCCCGACCCCGTTGCCGTACAGGGGCGCGATCTGGCCGAAGATCATCGTGCTCCGTCGCACCGGTGAGGTCGTGGTGGCGATGTCCTCGTCGCCGCCGGTGCCGTCGACGAACGTCACCACCGGCCAGCCGGTCGCCGGGGCGGCCGTGCACGGAACCAGCAGCTGCACCGGTGCCACGCGTGTTCCGGTCCGCACCGCCCGACCGCTGCCGTCGGCGCCGATCCGCCCGCCGTCGAGCAGGTACGGGAACGTCCCCTGCTGCCAGGTGGGCAGGGCGATCCGGCCCCGCACGATCGCCGTGGCGGCGCCGGGATCGGTCGCCCGGTCGATGCACGTCCCGACCGCATCGACCTGAATGGGTGGGGTCGGGGTGGTGTCGAGTGACGCGACCACCGAGCGCCATTCGCGTCCGGTGTCCTGGGTGCGGTAGACGGTGAAGGCCACCAGGTCGGAGGGCTCGAAGGCGGTGGAGTCCACGACGGCGGCCCGGACCGCGTCGAGCTGTTGGACGAGCGCCGCGTGCTGTTCCACGTTCATCGGCATGGACGGCTCGTAGGGCCGGGCGAGCTGGTCGAGGAGCGGCGATCGTTCCAGGGGCGTGCCGTCGGCGGTCCGCACGGTGTCGAACACGAGGACGCCGTAGGACCGGTCGGGGCGCAGCGGGTGGCCCGGGTAGGGGAGGATGGTCAGCAGGTGATCGGGCCGGAACCGGTCGCGCCGTTCCTGCGCCACGACCACGGCCGGCGCCCGCTCGCCCGTGGTCAGATCCATCAGTTGCACCGACGCGTCAGGCCGGAGTCCGTCGGCCGGCGTGGGCAGCGACCCGTCGTCGAGTGCGACCAGGGACCGCATGAAGACGGCGGTGTTGGTGCCGAACCGGTCGACCGTCGGCTCCGCCCGGTCCACGATCGCCGGGAGCAGGGGGATGGGTGGGAGCGGCTCGGTCAGGGGGTTGCTCGAGAGCCCCGGGAGCGAGCTCCAGTCCGCCATGCCGGCGTCGCTGCGACGCAGGTCGTTCGGCCAGGGCATGGAGTAGAAGCCCTGCGACCGGTTGGGCAGCATCTGGATGACGGGCGAGACCGGCGTGGGGGGAGCGGTCGGCGCCGGGACGCAGGCGGCACCGATCGCCAGCACCGTCGCCATGACGGCGATCGCCGTAGCGCTGCGTCCCCGCACCCCGGACCTCCAGTCGGGGGTTGAGGTCAGGTTAGGGAGCCCACTCCGGTCGGTCCAGCGTTCCCGTCGGCAGGGCCGGTTCAGGACTCGAGCACGCCGGGCCGGAGTGCCCGGCTCCGGGGTGGGATGCCGGTCCGGGTCACCTTGACGCGTCCGCCCTCGACGTTGATCGGCAGCGCCGTGGTGGTGGAGGTGATGACGGTGCGGTCCAGATCCACCCGGGCGGTCGAGCCGGATGTGAGCTTCAGGAGCGCCGATCGCCCGCGGAGTTCGGCGCGGCCTCCATGGACCGTGACGCTGCCCGTGCTCCCGTTGCCGAGCGCCATCCAGGTCGAGGTCGGTCGGATCGTGTTGTCCACGAACGTCCGCTGGGCCTGCTGGCCGCCGAGGACCCCGATGGTTCCGTTGCCCGCCCAGGTGCACCCCGTGGCGGTGACCGGCCCCTTCAGGTAGGTGCCGCCGTTCCGGGCCGCTCCCTGCTCGACGCAGCGTTGGAGCAGGGTCGTCGAGGTGGAACCGCTCTGCAGCAGGGAGCAGTTCGTCGCCGTGACCCGGGTCAGCTGATGGCGACCGGTCGCCGCAGGCGATCCGTTCACGTAGACGACCCAGCGGTTCCAGTCCGTCCCCGTGACGTCCTCGGCCACGAGGTCGAGGTGCGGGTGGATGTACAGCCCGATCGAGGAGTACTTGGAGTTCCGGGGGGCCCGCAGCGCCGTGCGCTGGAGGAGCATGGATCCACTGCCCCCGTGGGACTCGAAGAACGCCGCCCCGTCGACCCAACCGCCCAGGTCGCAGTCCACGACCTCGAAGCGGCCGCCGCCCGAACGGCTGACGCCGGTGCCGTAGCCGCCCGTGACCGTGACGTTGCGGACCACCATCGTGGAGTTCCAGGTCCGGTAGAGCTGCCACGAGATGGCTGCGGCGTTCGACTCGGTCCGGGGGTCCCAGCCATCGGTCGACGGGCCCTCGATCCTCAGGTCACGGACCTCGAACCGGCTCCCGTCGGGCAGTCGGTCGGCATCGATCAGGCTGACCGTCGGGACGGCGGAACCCGCCACCCGCAGCGTCGTTCCGTTGCCGAGGATCGTCACCGGTCGACGGACCACGAGTCGGGTTCCAGCCGGAACGTCGATGATCCCCCCGGGGAACGTGCAGGTCGGACCGGCCGCATCGAGCAGCGCCTGCAGGGTGGTGGCGCTGGCCGTGGCCGCACCGGCGTCGGCGACGAACGGGTCGGTCCCACCGAGGGTGGCTGCTGCCAGACCGCTGACGGTGGCCGCCGCTCCCGCCCTCAGGAAGGTCCGCCTGCTCGGTTGTTCGGTCGTTCTCGCCATCGTGGCCATCGGTGCCACCTCCCGAACCGTCATCGGCGGCCGCAGGCCGGGCCTTGAGGGACGCTCCGCAGCCGCCTCCGACCGCGGCCCCCGGCGCTACGGTGGCGCCATGAGCGAGACACCGTGGCAGGGCGATGCCTGCGGACTGGTCGATGCCTTCCGGGCGGGCGAGCGGCATCCGACCGAGGAACTCCGGGCGACGCTGTCGGCGATCGAGGCATCCGGGCTGAACGCGTTCAGCTTCCTCGACCCCGACGCCGCGCTGTTGGCCGCCGGTGCTGCGGACGTCTCGGCGCCCTTCGGGGGTGTGCCCCTGGGCATCAAGGAGCTCGACCAGGTCGAGGGCTGGCCGGACACCGAGGCCTGCGTCGCACTCGCCGACCACGTCGCCGGCTGGACCACGACCCACGTCGAGCGACTCCTCGGAGCGGGAGCGGTGCCGGTCGGACTGACGACCGCCTCGGAGTTCGGCGGGGTGAACCTGACCCGGACGGTGCTCAACGGTGCGACCCGGAACCCCTGGGGCCTCGACCGCACGCCCGGAGGCTCGTCCGGCGGCAGCGCCGCTGCTGTCGCCGGGGGCCTGCTGAGCCTCGCGACGGGTGGCGACGGCGGCGGGTCCATCCGGATCCCGGCCGGTTTCACGGGGCTGCTCGGGCTCAAGACCACCTACGGTCGGATCCCCCGGGGACCGCACTTCCAGGTCGGTGCGCTCACCGTGACCGTGGGCGGTCTCACCCGGTCGGTGCGTGACACCGCCCGGTGGCTCGACGTGGCCAACGGTTCCGACGTGCACGATCCGCACTCCCTGCCCCGGATCGACGGGTGGGAGGCCGGGCTCGGCTCCCACCTCGGGGACCTGCGCGGGTTGCGCGTCGCGATCATCGACGACTTCGCCGGTGCGGTCGTCAGCCCGGTCACATCGGCGCTGGTGCGGTCGGCCGCCGAGTCGCTGGTCGCCGACCTGGGGCTCCGCCCGGTCGACGTCGACGTGACGATCCCGTCGGTGGGCACGGCCTGGTCGCTGGCCAACATGGCGGGCACCTTCGCCGTGCTCGGTGACGCCTGGCCGGCCTGCGCCGACGACCTGACTCCCGAGATGCGGTTCGCCTGCGAGTGGGCCTGGGGGCGCGGTCTGGACTTCGGGGCGCTGGTGAAGCTCGAGGAGCGTCGGACCGCGCTCTTCGAGGCCATGGCGGAGTTGTTCTCGCAGGTCGATCTGGTCGTGACGTCCACCAATCCCGACGTGGCGTTCGCGGCCGAGGGCCCGCTGCCGTCGGTGTTCGGCGGTGTCGAGGACTCGATGGCGAACAACGGCCGACTGACGATCCCCTCGAACCTCTACGGCAACCCGGCCATCTCGGTGCCGGTCGGGTGCGTCGACGGACTCCCGGTCGGGATGCAGATCCTGGGGCGTCACCACGCCGATGCGCTGCTGCTCGACGCCGCGCTGGTCGTGGAGCGCGAGCGCCCGTGGCCGCTGGTGGCGCCGTCGCCCACCTGATCTGCCGCATCGCCCGGCGCCGACGACGCCGGACCTAGCATCGCCGGGTGGAGACCGGCGATGCTGTCTCGCTGCTGGTGATCGTCGCCTGTGCCGTGCTGGCGCCGCTGCTGTGCGAGGTGGTCCGGTTCGTCCGGGTCCCGAGCGTGCTCTTCGAGCTGCTCCTCGGGGTCATCGTGGGTCCCGCCGTGCTCGGCTGGGCCCAGCTCGACCCGTTCGTCGAGGGACTGAGTGCGCTCGGACTCTCGGTGCTGTTCTTCGTGGCGGGCTACGAACTCGACCTGCAGCGGCTCAGAGGCCGGCCGTTGCGGCTGGCGGGGGCATCATGGGGTATCACCCTGCTGCTGGCGGCCGCTGCCGGAGTGACACTCGCCTCGACCGGGTACGTCCGCTCCAGCCTGCTGGTCGGACTCGCCCTGACCACGACGGCGCTGGGCACCCTGCTTCCGATGCTGAGCGACCGCGGTGTCCTGGGGACCGAGTTCGGCCGGCACGTGAGCGCGGCGGGAGCGATCGGGGAGTTCGGACCGGTGGTTGCCGTGACGCTGCTCCTCGGGAGTTCCCAGCCGGCGGCCGAGGCGGCGCTGCTGTTCGTGTTCGTGGTCATCTCGGTCGGGGTGGCGGCGCTGGCGGCGCGCCCACAGCCACCCCGGCTGCTTGCGATCCTCCAGCGTCACCTGACCACGACCAGCCAGCTGCCGGTCCGGGTGCTCATGCTGCTCATCGTCGCCATGGTGGCGGTGGCGTCAGTGCTCGGTCTGGACACGCTGCTGGGTGCCTTCGCCGCTGGTCTGATCGCCCGGCGGGCGCTCCGGCCCGAGCAGGTGCGCACCCTCCAACCCAGGATCGAGGCGGTGAGCTTCGGGTTCCTCATCCCGGTGTTCTTCGTGGTGAGCGGCATGAAGTTCGATGTCACGGCGCTGCTCGAGGACCCCGGGAACCTCCTCCGTATGGGGCTCTTCCTGGTCCTGCTCCTGGTGGTCCGTGGACTGCCGGCGCTGTTGGTGTACCGGGGTCTGCTCCCGTTGGCGCACCGGGGCGCCCTCGGCCTGCTCCAGGCGACGGCACTGCCGCTGATCGTGGTCATCACCGAGATCGGCGTCAGCACGGGCCAGATGCAGGCCGTCACCGCCGTGGCGCTCGTCGGTGCCGGAATGTGCTCGGTGCTCCTGTTCCCGCTCGTGGGCTTCGCGTTCCTCGACCGCGCCGGCCCGCTCGACGAGTAGGTCCCCCGGGGAGCGCCTCAGGAGGGCAACGGCAGGGGGTCGCCGAGGCTCCGGCGGCGCTGGTCGAGGGTCTCGGCGAGGACCTCGCCGACGTCAGCGAGTGGCACCGGCCGTGCGAGACCGAAACCGCTGACGTCGCTGCAGGCCATCGCCTCGAGCGCCTCGAGCTGGCTTCGCGTCTCGACGCCCTCAGCGACCACGCGGACGTCGAGGGCGTTGCCCAGACCGGTGACGGCGGCGACGATCGAGGTGGAGCCCGCGTCGCGGCCGAGCCCGGCGACGAACGACCGGTCGATCTTGATCACATCGACCTCGAGTTGTTGCAGGTAGGTGAGCGACGAGTAGCCCGTCCCGAAGTCGTCGAGCGCCAGCTGGCAACCGCCGCTGCGCAGGGCACGGAGCTGGAGGTCGGCGGCGGCGACGGAGTCGAGCACGGCGGACTCCGTGACCTCGATCCCGAAGCACCCGGGTGGCAGTCCGAGTTCATCGAGGGTGGCGAGCACCTCCTCGGCGAAGCCGGGGTCCGCGAGCTGCGCCGCCGCGGCGTTGACCCACATGGTGCGGCGGTGGTCGCCGTGGTGGAATCCGAGGTCGAGGGCGGCCCGGACCGCCGACCGGGTGACCCACGATCCGAGCGGGATGATCCGGTGGCTGCGCTCGGCGGCCGGGATGAACTGGTCGGGGGGCACCAGGCCACGGGTCGGGTGCTGCCAGCGGACGAGCGCCTCGGCGCCGGTCGCCCGTCCGGACCCGACGTCGAACACGGGCTGGAAGTGCAGGACGAACTCCTCGTCGACCAGCGCCCGGTCCAGGTCGGACTGGAGGTCGACCTGCGTGAGCACTGCCCTGCGGACCTCGGGCCCGAAGATCTCGAGCCGGTTCCGCCCGAGGGACTTGGCGGCGTGGACGGCAGCACCGGCGTCGCGGATCGTGGACTCGGCGTCGGCATCGGCGCCGGCCACGGCCAGCCCGGCGCTGCAGGTGAGCCGGTGCACCTTTCCATCGATCGTGTACGGCTCGCAGAGGGCGCCGCGGATCTCCTCGGCGAGGTCGATCGCCCGGTGTGGCCCGTCGAGGCGCTCGAGGCAGATGGCGAACTCGTCGCTGGCGATCCGGGCGACCGTGTGGCCCCGCTGTCGGACGGCGTCCAGTCGCTCGGCGGCCTGGATGAGGACCTGGTCACCGTGCTGGTGGCCGAGCGCGTCGTTGAGGGATCCGAAGGCATCGAGATCCAGGACCACCACGGCGACGTCGCCGGTGTGGTTGACGTCTCGACCGGTGAGGGCGACCGAGAGGCGGTCACGCAGCAAGGCATAGTTGGCCAGGCCGGTCAGGGAGTCCTGCAGCACC
The DNA here is from genome assembly GCA_964391365.1 of uncultured Microthrixaceae bacterium. Classification (GTDB taxonomy): domain Bacteria; phylum Actinomycetota; class Acidimicrobiia; order Acidimicrobiales; family Microtrichaceae; genus SXMI01. The sequence goes on from CAYMKW010000020.1 coordinate 26,973, forward strand.
GAGGTGGCGAGGTCCGCCTCGGCGAGGCGGCGGTCGGTCACGTCGTGGAGATGCACGACGGCGCCCTCGATCACCGGGTCGGAGAGCAGGTTGACGGCGTTGACCTCCATCCACCGGTAGCGACCGTCCACGTGCAGGACCCGGACCTCACCCTGGTAGGTGCTGCGGTCCAGTTCCATGAGCGTCGAGCGCACGTCGTCGATGCGCGAGCGGTCGTCCGGGTGGACGAGGTCGAACGGGTCGAGCCCGAGGACGTGGTCGGGCTCCCAACCGAGGATCCGCTCGACCGAGGGGCTCAGGTACGGCGTCGAGCCGTCGGGGCACACGATCATCGTGATGTCGGCGCTCGTGCGTTGCAGGCGGAGCAGGCGGGCCTCGCTCCGGGCGAGTGCCGCCCGGGCGGCCCGTGACCCCTCGGCGTCGCGGAGGTGCATGACGATGAGCGGCGTCTCCTCGCCGTCCTCGGTGCTCCACCACTCGGCGGAGTACCAGCGGAACCCGTCCTCGCCGTGACGCGCCCGGATCTCCTCGGGTCCGCTCCGGCCGCGTCGGGTCGCCACATCGCGGTGGTGGAGGACGATGGCGACATCGTCCGGGTGCACCACGTCGGCGGCCATGGCCCCGACCAGATCCGACGGGGCGATACCCATGACGGACTCGGTGGACGGACTGGCGTACACCACCCCGTGTCCCGGCCGGACGATGAGGGCGGCATCGGCACTGTGGCGGAGGACCGCCCGGACCGGATCGAAGGGGGGCGACGGCTCAGCCACGGTCCCACCGGTCCACCACGGTGGCACCCCCACCGTCCGCCGGGTTGACCGCGGGTCCGCTGGCCGCGGTGACACCGAGCTCGCGAAGTCCGGAGATGCAGGACGCTCGGTCGACCCCGGTCGCGATGGTCTCGAGGCCCAGTCGCTCCGCCCACACCGTCGTGGCGGCGACGAGGGCGTCCCGTCGCCGGTCCGATGGATCGAACGCGAAGGGGGTCGGATCGAACTCGACCGCTCGGATGCCGACCTCCTCGAGGTCGAGGTGCCAGTACGGCTCGGCGCCGAAGGTCCGGAGCACGATCCGGACGCCGAGGCCGGCGAGTTGTCCCAGAGCCGCCCGGGCCGGGCCCTGCTCCTCTGCGAGTGCGGCGGGGCCGACGTCGACGGCGAAGCGGTCGGCGGGGAGCTCGGCGTCGTCGAACACCCTGCGCAGGGAGGTGAGGAGTTCGACCTCGGGAGGAGACCCGTACAGCGGGATCCGTGCGAAGGCACCGAGCGGCAGGGATGCAGCGAGCGTGGCGAGTGCCGAGCGATCCAGCCAGGCGGTGGTCCTGTCCAGCTCGGCGATCCGCTTGCTCGTCGGCGTCGCCGCGGCGTAGTCGGCGGCCGCCCGGACGCCGCGGTCCGGGTGGGGCCACGACGGCGAGAGCAGCAGGCTGTGGATTCGGCCGTCGTCGAGCCGGACCGCCGGGGTCAGACGGTGCTCGACGGACCCGCTGCCGAGCGCATCGGCGAGGGCCCGGTCGTCCCGGCTGGTGGACTCGACCTCACGGCGGACGTCCTCGTCGTAGAGGGTCCACGAGTTCCGACCGGACCGCTTGGACCGGTACGCCGCGGCATCGGCGCGTCGGATGAGCTCGGCCGGGTCGTCCCCGGGCCGACCGCGAGCGGCACCGATGCTGACCGTGGTCGTGACGCTCCGCCCGTCGAGGTGGAACGGGTAGCGCATGGCGTCGAGGATCTTGGCGGCCACGGAGTCGACGTCCTCGACGGTCGCCGGGTCGGAGATGCAGATGAGGAACTCGTCGCCGCCGAACCGGGCGACGAGGTCCTCGCTGCGCAGGCAGGCCCGGAGCCGGCGGGCGGCCTGGACCAGCAGTTCGTCACCGGCGGTGTGGCCGAGCTGGTCGTTCACCGCCTTGAACCGGTCCAGATCGGCGAACACGACCAACGTCTCCCCGAGCCCGACCGACCGGGTGATCCGCTCCAGGGCCAGGGAGCGGTTCGGCAGATCGGTCAGCGCGTCGTGGTTGGCGCGGTGGCGGAGCTCCTGCTCGGCGATCTTCCGACTGGTGATCTCGTGCGAGGTGATGGCGACGGCATCGCCGAGCGGCACGATCTGCTGGCGGATCCACTGGTTGGGTCCGTCGGTGCGACGCAGTTCGATCTCCTCGATCAGTGGTTCGCCCGAGCGCACCGCCGATGCCCAGAGCGCCACGAGCCAGGCGGCCCGCTGCGGGAAGAGCTCGCCGACGGTCCGTCCGATCCCATCCTCGGGCTGGATGCCGGTCACCCGGACGGCGGCTGCGTTGGTGAAGCGCATCCGGAAGTCCACGATCTCACCGACGGCGTTCGTCTCGGCGGTCAGGACCGACAGGGCATCGAGCGTGGAGACGGCAGCCCGGAGTACGAGGTCCCGCACGAGGTCGTCGTCGCCCCCGGACGACAGTGGTGACGTCATCACGAACAGTGAACCCCACGCCTCCTGCTGCGACAAGCAACGAGGCGCCGACGGGTCGGATGACCCACGCGTGGGCCCGATGGCCCGGTCCTCAGGGTCGGGTCACTTGATGGTGACCCGGGCGTGGGCCGCCGCCTCGCGGTACAGCCGGTCGATCTTCTCGGCGTACTGGGGGTCGGTGGCCCAGTTGCCGTCACCCATCTCGGACCAGAGGTCTGCCCGTCCGGCGATGTAGCCGAGCACCTGTCGGGTTCGTTGGGCGACGATCGGCGAGGCGAAGTCGGAGCTCCGGATACCGGGCGTGGCGTAGGCGCGGAGGTGCTGGATCTGCGCCCGGACACCGCTGCGGGCGTCCGGGAACGACGATGCCGTCGTCCCACCGTCCACGGCGCCGATCCCGGCGAAGTTGTGGAAGGTCGGAGGGACCCTGGTCGAGAAGCTGAACCAGCCGGTCTCGAGCACCGCCTGCACGAACGCCCGGTCACCGGCGACGCCCTCCCGGTTGCCCTCCTCGATGTAGAAGCGGGCGAGGTCCGCCACGGGCACCGGTGGACGGCTTCCGTTGCGGGGACGCGAGTTGAACCAGGCCGTGAGCTGGGCGGCGTTCAGGCTGGACGGGCCGCGGATGGTCCACGGGGCGGTCCCGGGTGGGGTCGCTGAGGACGACGCCGGTGCCGGGATCGCTCCGGGTGCGGGCACCGGGAGCACGGGGGTCCGGGGGTCGCAGGCAGCGGCACCGAACGCGACGACGACTGCCGAGGCGCTGGCGACCAGAGCCCGCCGGGGGGAGGGGCGAGGGGCCATGACAGGGAGGCTACCGACTCCGCCCGGGAATCGTCACGATTCCGCAACACGGGACCGGCCGGGTGCTCGCGCCGCTAGCGTTCCGGCGTGTCGAGGTCGGGACCAGTGCAGTTGTCGGTGGGCCTGCGGAATTTCGCCCGACCGGGCGAGGAGGACTGGTCCGGTCTGCTCGAGCGGGCCGAGCTGCTCGATCGCCTCGGGGTCGACCGGTTGGTGGTGTCGGACCACGTCGTGCTGGGTGAGGACCTGAGCGCCTACGGCGATCCGGCTGCCGGGGGGCTGGCGGGCGGACGTCAGCCGACCGGACCCGACGGGCACTGGCTGGAACCGCTCACGGTGCTGTCGTTCGTGGCGGCCCGGACCGAACGGATCCGACTGGGTACGAACATCCTCCTGGCGGCCCTGCGTCGTCCCGTCGTCCTCGCCAAGACGGCGGCCACGCTGGACGTGCTCTCCGGAGGGCGTCTCGACCTGGGCGTCGGTGTGGGCTGGCAGGAGGCCGAGTACCGGGCTGCCGGCCTGGACTTCCGGAGCCGGGGCGCCCTGCTCGACGAGAGCCTCGCCGCCTGTCGCGCCTACTGGTCGGGGGAGCCGGTCGTGGTCGGGGAACCGCCGGTGACGGTGCGGTCCTCGCCCGTTCCCCCGGGGCCGGGCGGACTGCCCCTCTGGGTGAGCGGCAGCGTGAACCGACGGGTCGTCGAGCGGACGGCCCGGTTCGGCTCGGGTTGGATCCCGTGGGGCGAGGCCCTCGGCGACCCGACGTCCGCCGTACCCGAGTTCCGACGGCGACTCGACGCCGAGCTCGATCGGCTCCGTTCAGCCGGCGAGTCCACCGCCCTCTCGTCCGCCGTCGACCTGGGCGTCGTGGCGACCACGAAGGTGGAGGTGCCGGCCGGCGCCGGGGACGTGCAGCACGTTGTCGGACGGGCACTGGCCGCCGTGCAGCCGGCGCTCGACGTCGGCGTGACCGACGTGCGGGTGTCGCTGCCCGGCTCCGGTGACTGGGTGCCCGACGTCGTCGGCGCGCTCCGTGCAGGCCTGCTCGACCGGACCTCGGGCTAGGGTCCCGCCGTGGGCGACAAGCAGCGTTCGACGGTGGAGATGTCCGACGAGGAGATCCGGGACTACGTCCTGAGGAGCCGGACTGCCACCATGGCGACGCTGGGGCCCGATGGTCGGCCCCACCTCGTCGCGATGTGGTTCGCCGTGCTCGACGGCGTCGTGTGGTTCGAGACGAAGACCCGATCGCAGAAGGCGGTCAATCTCCGCCGGGACCCGCGGCTGACGGTGCTGATCGAGGACGGGGAGACCTACGACGTGCTCCGGGGCGTCAGCCTGGAGGGGCGGGCGACGATCAGCGAGGATCCGGACGATCTGTGGCGCGTCGGCGTCGACGTGTGGGAGCGGTACAACGGCCCCTACACCGAGGAGGTCCGCCCGCTCGTCGAGTTCATGCTCCAGAAGCGGGTGGCGATCCGCCTCGACGTCGAGCGGACACGCTCCTGGGACCACCGCAAGCTCGGGATGGATCCCATCCCGCTCGGCGGCTCCACGGCCGAACCGCTGGACTGATTCCCGACGACGCAGCCGATCGGCGACTCACGTCCGGTCGAAGTCCTCGGCGGCCAGCGCGGTGATGTCGGGATCGTCGAGCACCTCCACGATCCGCTGGGCCACGTCCACCGGCCTGGCCCCCTGCGGGAGGGTCGGTGGGGACCCCGACAGCGCCCGGTGCACCAGACCCGTCTCGGTGTGGGGCGGGCGGGCGTCCACGACCCGGATGCCCCGACGACGGAGCTCGCGACGGAGCGCCTCGTCGGCGCTGCTCAGGGCCGCCTTGCTCGCCGAGTAGGCGGCCATGCCCGGCAGCGGTCGCTCGGCGACCACGGCGCTGATCGACACGACGACGCCCCGTCGCTCGGCCAGCTCGGGCACGAGTCGACGGAGCAGCCAGAGCGGACCGACGACGTTGGTCACGAAGAGCTCCTCGATCACGTCGTCGGGGGTGTCGACCAGGTCGCCGAAGGCGACCACCCCGGAGGCGAGCACCACGGCGTCCAGACGCCCCGGGCCGCTGCGCACGACGTCGAGCAGTTCGTCGCCGGCGGCCGGGTTCCGCAGGTCCACCCGGCACGGTGTGCACCTCCCGGGAGCGAGGTCGACCAACGGCTGCAGTCGCGTGGTGTCGCGGGAGGTGGCCACGACGTGGTCCCCGAGCTCGAGCAGTTGCCGGGCCACCTGGTCGCCCAGCACACCGCTCGCTCCGACGACGGCGACGACGCGCCCCGGTGCCGCGCTCATGGTGCCGTCGGTTCGCCGAGGCCGAGTCCCCGGGCAACGGCCCGGCCGACGGCCGTGGTGGTCAGGTACGGCTCGATGTCGTGCGGGTGGACACCGTTGAAGACGAACTCGTCGCCGACCGTGCCGGTGACGATCGGAGCGAGCCGGGGCGCAGCCGCCGTGGCCAGGTCGCCCTCGGCCGCCACGTTCGTCCAGGTCCGCACACCGCCCGGCCAGGGGAGTCGTCCGTCGTCGTCCCGCGCGATGGCGGCCGTGACGACGTCGTCTCCCAGCGGCGACCCCAGCGTGACGAACTCGTCGACCGTCAGCTCCGGATGCTCGCGGAGCACCTGGTAGGCGATCACGGTTCCCATGGAGTGGGCGACCACGACCCTGGTTCCGCCGTCGATGCGTTCGAGGAGGCGCCGGTGGACCCGGTCGCGTGCATCCGGGTCGGTGAAGTAGGTGGCGAGCAGGGCCAGGGTCTCCTCGTGGATCCTGCGTGCGAGCTGTGCCGAGACCGAACCGACCGCGGTCGGGCCGGACTCCTCGACCTGGGTGGCCAGGTCGACGGCGTCCTCGTCGTGTCGGGACGGCTCGTCGTCGGGTGCCGTGGGTGCCGGTCGGAACAGGTCACCCCAGAACGCCACCCGGAGGCCGCCGTTGATCCGGTCGAGATCCTGCTGGTGGACCCGGAACCCGGCGGTCCACAGGCCGTCGAGGAGCGAGGGCGCCCAGCGCATCGCCAGACGCGTGGGCCCCCACAGTTCATGGAACGCACCGTGCACCAGGACGATCTCCGCCATGTCAGGGAGTCTGCGACACGTGCAGCGTGCCCGCCAGCCGGGCGGCGGTACGCTCCGACCGTGAGCAGCGCACCGCCCTCCGGAAGCCCCGTCGACGACTGGGCCACCGATTTCGACCACACGACCGAGGCCTGGGCACAGGACGCACCCGGGATCTGGCGGGACCTGCGGTCGTCCTGTCCCGTGGCGCACACCGACCGGTTCGGCGGGGCGTGGCTGCCGACGCGGCACGCCGACGTGGCGGCGATCGCGCACGACACGGAGCACTTCACCTCGAGGAGCGTGATCGTCTCCGACTTCCGCCCCGAGGCGCCGGCCCCGGTCGGCTTCGCTCCGCCCATCACCTCGGATCCACCGTTCCACGAGTTCGCACGTCGGCTGCTGCTCCCCGCGTTCTCGCCCAAGGCCATCGCCCCGCTCGAGGCCCCGACCAGGGAGTTCTGCGCTGCGCTCCTCGACGAGGTGCTCGCAGGTGACGGCGACGTGATCGACGCCGCCGTCGACTACGCCCAGCACATCCCGGTCCGGGTGATCGCCCACCTGCTCGGCGTGCCGGAGTCCGACGGTGACCGGTTCCGGACGTTCATCCACCGGATCCTCGAACGACCCGGTCAGGTCGCGACGGTCGACCCCGAGGACCTGCTCACCACCTACCTCCTCCGAGCCGTGGAGGCGCACCAGGCCGAGCCCCGCGACGATCTCATCAGCTACCTGCTGGATCTCGAGGTCGACGGTGTCCCACTGGGTGTCGAGCACGTGATCGGGACGATCGCCCTCCTCCTGATCGCCGGGATCGACACGACCTGGTCGGCGATCGGTGCGAGCATCTGGCACCTCGCCCAGCACCCCGAGGACCACCGGCGACTGCGCGAGGAGCCGGAACTCGTGCCGTTCGCCGTCGAGGAGTTCCTGCGGCTCTACGCGCCGGTCACGATGGCCCGGCTCGTCTCGGCCGACACGGAGATCGGCGGGTGTCCGGCGTCGGCAGGGGACTGGGTGCTGTTGTCGTTCCCGTCGGCGAACCGGGACCCGGAGGCGTTCGAGGACCCGGAGACCTTCGTCGTGGACCGCCAGCGCAACCGGCACGCCGCCTTCGGTCTGGGGATCCACCGCTGTCTGGGCTCCAACCTGGCCCGCCTGGAGCTCCGCGTCGCGGTGGAGGAGTGGGTCCGCAGGGTCCCGGAGTTCGAGCTGGCCGACCCGGACGCAGTGCGCTGGTCGACCGGCCAGGTGCGCGGTCCGAGGACGCTCCCGGTCCGCCTGACGGGGGAGGGTGCAGGGTGAGGATCATCTTCGACCGGGGGTCGTGCGTTGGGCACAACCGGTGCTACCTGCTGGCGCCGGCGCTGTTCGACGTGGACGACGAGGGCTACGCCGTGCCGCTGGTCGTGGGCGAGGTGCCCCCCGAGCTCGAGTCGGTCGCCCGACTGGCGGCGGACAACTGCCCCGAGTTCGCGATCACCATCGAGGAGTAGCGGGTTCGTCCGCGACCGGCGCAGCTCAGGGGTTCAGGACGAGGGCGTCGCAGCCCGTCGGGACGGTCCCGGCGAAGGCCGATTCGATGAACTGCTGGGTCGGTGACCCCTCGTAGCTCAGGTCGGCAGCGCTCCGTCCAAGTTCACGGGCCGCCATCTGGCCGGGGATCGACAGGTGTTCGGCAGGGCTGTTCGGCCCCTTCCGGAACAGGCGGAGCTGGAGGGCGGCCCGATCGCCGTCGGCAGGGCAGTACTCGTCCACCATGGACTCGTAGAGGGCGCGTGAGGTGCAGTCCGACACCGCCGGCAGGTCGTCGGCGGGCAGGCCGGCGGGAGCGACGCAGTGGATCACCGTGTCGGCGGTCCCCTGGGCGATCAGCAGCGGGACCGGCCGACCCCCACTGGTCGGCACCTTCGGGAACGGGTTCTCCCCCA
>CAYMKW010000021.1:0-34286 GCA_964391365.1 uncultured Microthrixaceae bacterium
TTCGCGAGCAGCTCACCCTTGGTCTCGCGCGACAGCGCCCGCTCACACATGGCCTCGAGTTGGCGTTGTGCCATTGCCACCGAGCGCATCGCATGGTGGATGCGGCCGCCACCGTGACGGGTGTGTGCGTCCGCGGAGGCCTGTCCCGCGTCGCCGAGCAGGTTCTCGGCCGGCACCCGCACGCCGTTGTATCGGACGTGGGCGTGCATGCCCTCGCCCCACGGTTCGGAGCCCAGACCGATGTTGGCCAGCACCTCGATCCCGGGTGCGTCGCCCGGGACCAGGAACATCGACATGCCGCGGTAGGGCGACACCTCCGGATCGGTGACCGCCATCACGATGATGAACGACGAGGTGCGGAGGTTGGACGAGTAGAACTTCTCGCCGGTGATGACCCACTCGTCTCCGTCCCGGACCGCACGCGTGCGGATCATGGTGGGGTCCGAGCCGCCCTGGGGCTCGGTCATCGAGTAGCAGGAGAACACCTCACCCTCGAGCAACGGCCGGAGCCACCGATCCTTCTGCCCGGGCGTGCCGTAGTGGGCGATGATCTCGGCGTTGCCGGTGTCGGGCGCAGCGCAGCCGAACACGATCGGCGCCCAACTGGATCGACCGAGGATCTCGTTCATGAGAGCCAGCTTCAGCTGGCCGTAGCCCTGGCCGCCCAGGTCGGGACCCAGGTGGCACGCCCACAGGTCGTGGTCGCGCACCTCCTGCTTGAGGCCGCCGATCAACGTGCGGAGCGGCTCGTCGACCGAGTGGAAGGTCAGCCCGCCGAACAACACGTCGAGGGGCTCGACACGCTCGCGGACGAACTCGTCCATCCAATCGAGCTGGGCCTGGAACTCCGGATCGGTGGAGAAGTCCCACACGATGGTGGCCCGCCGCGACCGTCGCCCGACTAGGCCGCGTCCATGAGGCGGCCGAGGTTGCCGCCCATGACCTTCGCGATCTGGTCGTCGGGAAGTCCGGTGAGCTCGTCGACGAACGAGATCGGGTCCGCGATCCCCTCGGGGTGCGGATAGTCGGAGCCGAACACCACGTTGTCCACGCCGATCACGTCGATCAGCCCACGGGTGTCATCCTCGTGGAAGGGGTGCACCACGATGTTGCGCTTCAGCACCATCACCGGATCCTCATCAAAGGCGTACGGGTGGAACTCGTAGGCCTTCTCCATCTCGTGGATGAGGGGGCGCACCCAGCCCGAGCCGTTCTCGACCGGCATGATCTTGAGCTTCGGGAACCGGGTGCACAGGCCGTGGCCGATGGCCGAGGCGACCGTATCGGTGATCTCGCGGTGCATGCCGCCGACGATCAGGCCGAAACCCGACGGGGCCCGGAACGGGAAGAACTCGCTGTCACGGATGCCCTCCCACTCATTGGTGTAGCGGGTGTAGCCGCTGTCGGAGGCGTGCATGCCGACGATGAGTCCGGCCTCCTCGACGCGCTTCCAGAACGGGTCGAACTCGGGCAGCGCGAACGATCGTGGGCCCTTCCAACCCGGCACCGGGGCCGGGCGGATCAGGATGACCCGCGCGCCGCGCTCGAGCACCCAGTCCAACTCGGCGAGCGCCAGGTCCAGGATCGGCAGCGTGATGACCGGGGTGGCGAAGATGCGGTCCTGGTAGTTGAAGGTCCACTGGTCGTGCATCCACTGGTTCAGTGCGTGGACGATCACGTGGATGGCATCGGGATCGTCGCGCAGGCGCTCCTCGACCAGGCTCGCGAGCGTCGGCCACATGACTGCTCGATCGATGCCCTGTTCGTCCATGAGCTGCAGACGGGGCTCGGGTGAGCGGAACGCCGGCGGCGACTCGATGGCCTTGCCCATGATCTCCCGGCGGCTCTTCCCCTCCTTGTTGCCGACCTTGTAGTACTCCTCCTGGGCGCCGGGGGCGGCGACCTTGGAGAACGTCGGGTTGGGGATGTAGTCGCTGATCTTGTTGCGCACGGCGATCTTGGTGCGGCCGTTGACCTGCACGTACTGGATGACCCCGGCGTACTCCTCCGGGAGGTACCGGGTGAGCGCGTCCTCGGTCTCGTACATGTGGTTGTCGGCGTCGAAGACCGGGAAGTCGAGCTGGCGAGACGGCATGGGTTTCCCTCCCGAGTGGGGCGAGCGGGTCCAGTGGGTGGTGACCATCCGATGCCCCAGAGGTGACATCGCTGTTAGATAACCATACACTCCTGCGCCGTACGGCGGAAAGCACTGACCAGCGAACCGGACCGGGAGGCCAGATGGACCTGGAGCTGAGCGAGGAGCAGGAGGCATTCGTCACCACGACGCGCCGCTTCCTCGCCGCGGAGTGCCCGACCACCGCGATGCGGGCCCTGGAGCACGACCCCGCCGGCTTCGACCCCTCGGTGTGGACCCGCGGCGCCGAGCTCGGATGGACCTCGTTGCTGGTGCCCGAGTCCCGGGGTGGCGGCAGCCTCTCCGAGCACGGTCTGTCCGACCTGGTGCTGGTGGCCGAGGAGATGGGGCACCTCGTGGCCCCCGGACCACTGGTGCCCGTCAACGTGGTCGCCGAGGCCCTCGGTCGCCACGGCTCCGACGAGCAGTGCGCCGAGGTGCTGCCCGGACTGCTCGACGGCTCCGGCGTCGCCGCCTGGTGCGGACCGGAGCCGGTGCAGGCCCGACGTGACGGTGCACGGCTGGTGCTGCAGGGATGCTGCGCACCGGTCGAGGCCGGTGCCCAGGCCGCCCACCAGCTCGTCACCGCCGAGGTGGACGGCGCCCCGACCCAGCTCCTCGTCCGGACCGACACCCCCGGCATCGTCGTGACGCCGCTGGAGGGACTCGACCTGGTGCGCCGATTCGCCGAGGTGCGCTTCGACGACGTCTCGGTCGACCCGGACTCCGCAGTGGTCGGATCGATCGGCGGTGCCGCCGACGCGATCGACCGGCAGGGCCAGGTGGCGTGTGTCCTGCAGAGCGCTGAGACCGTCGGCGCCATCGACACGGTGTTCGCGATGACCCTGGAGTACCTCGGCGACCGCTACTCGTTCGGCCGGCCCCTGTCGTCGTACCAAGCGCTCAAGCACCGCCTGGCCGACGACAAGATGTGGCTCGAGTCCTGCCTGGCGATCGCCGGGGCTGCGGCCAGGGCCGTGGCCGAGGAGCGAACCGACGCCGGCGAGGTGGTGAGCGCGGCGAAGGTCTGGATCGGACCGCACGCCACCGAGCTCATCCAGGACTGCATCCAGCTCCACGGCGGCATCGGGGTCACCTGGGAGCACGACCTGCACCTGTACCTGCGCAGGGTCACTGTCAACCGATCCACCCACGGCACCCCGGAGGAGCACGCCGCACGGATCGCAGACCGGCTGTTGGGAGCTGCATCATGATCGAGGCCCACGCGACCGGCGAGATGGAACCGGTTGAGGACTTCCGGGCGCGTGCCCGGGCCCGCCTGGCGGAGTCGATGCCCCCGCTGGGCGACGGCTGGAACGACCGCAGCGACGAGCGGCGCGAACGAGAGCGGGAGCTGCAGGCGCTGCTGTGGCAGGGCGGCTTCGCCGGCATCTGCTTCCCCGCCGAGTACGGCGGGCTCGGGTTGAGCCTCGAGCACCAGCGCGCCTTCACCGAGGAGTCGGCCCCCTACGACATGCCGTTCTCGCTGAACGTCCCGACACTCGGCATCCTGGCCGCGACGTTGGTCGAGTTCGGCACCCACGAGCAGAAACTGCGGCACCTTCCGGCGATCCTCCGGGGTGAGGAGCTCTGGGTGCAGTTCCTCTCCGAGCCGAGCGGCGGCTCGGACCTGGCGGGCTGCCTCACCCGGGCCGACCGCGACGGCGACGTGTTCGTGTTGAACGGCTCCAAGATCTGGAGTTCCGCGGCCTACGCGAGCGACTACGCGATGTGCCTGGCGCGCACCAACTGGGACGTGCCCAAGCATCGCGGGCTGACGATGTTCATCATGAAGATCCACCAGCCCGGGGTCACCGTGGAACAGATCCGCCAGGTCGACGGGACCCTCGAGTTCTGCCAGGAGTTCTTCGACGACGTGCAGATCCCCGCCACCGACGTGGTCGGCGAGGTCGACGACGGCTGGACGGTCGCCTCTCGCCTGTTGATCCACGAGCGGATGGCGGTCGGTGGAGGGTCGCCCTACACGAGCGGCGCCAGCATCGGTCACGACGGCAGCGGAACCGACACCACTCTGGTCGATGCCGCGAGGGCGGTCGGTGCCGATCGCGATCCCCACGTCCGCCAGCTGGTCGCCGAGGCACACGTGCGCCAGATGGTCGCGGGGCAGCTCGTGAAACGGGTGACCCAGGGCATGTCGAGCGGAACGATGCCGGCACCGGCCGGATCGATCATCAAGCTGTTCGGCGCCACGAACGTCATGCGACGGAGCGAGATCGGACTCGAGATCGCCGGTGCCGGCATCGTTGCCTGGCCTTCCGGCGCACCGGGCGTCGCAGCCGAGCTCGGTCGGGCGAGCCTGTCGCGTCAGGGCGTGTCACTCGGTGGTGGCTCCAACGAGATCCAACGCAACATCATCAGCGAGCGACTGCTGGGAATGCCTCGCGAGGCAGCCGCCGATCGCGAGATCCCCTACCGGGACGTGCGCCGGAGCGGGCCGTCATGAGCGGCACCGACCAACTCCGCGAGGAAACCCGATCGTTCCTGGCAGCACACCTCGACCACGAACGGCGTGCCGAGCTGGCCACTCGTGACCGCGCCCGGTCCGTCGCCGCCCTGCGCAGCTGGAACGCCGAGCTGTTCGACGCGGGCCTGGCCGCACCCAGCTGGCCGGAGCGCTTCGGCGGGCGTGATGCCGGGCTGGACGAGCAGCTCGCCCACCATGAGGAGATGGCCGCGGCCGGCGCACCGGGACCGATCAACGCGATCGGCGTGGCGAACATTGCGCCCGCGATCATGACCTACGGCACCACGGAGCAACAGGATCGGTTCCTGCGGCCGATGCTGCGCGGCGACGAGATCTGGAGCCAAGGCATGTCCGAACCGGAGGCGGGCTCGGACCTGTCGTCGCTGCGGTGCCGGGCCGAGCTCGACGGGGACCACTTCGTGATCACCGGGCAGAAGACGTGGAACTCCAACGGTGACATCGCGGACTGGTGCCAGCTCTACGTGCGCACCGACCCAGATGCCCCCCGACGCCAGGGCATCACCTGTGTGCTGGTCGACATGTCCACACCCGGCATCGAGGTCCGGCCCATCCGCACGATGGCCGGCGACCACGGGTTCGCCGAGGTCTTCTTCGAGGAGGCCAGGGTGCCGGTGACCGCGATGCTCGGCGAGATGAACCAGGGCTGGAGTGTCGCCACCCGCACGCTCAACAACGAACGCGCCGGGGTCGCCGTGCTGTACCTGCATCTACGGCGCAAGCTCGACCGCCTCTTCGAAGCTGCGACGACACCGGGGCCCGACGGACGGAGGGTGACGGACTCACCGGTGCACCGCCAGGAGTTGGCCTCGCGCTACATCGAGGTGCGACTCGTCGAACTGCTCGCGAAGCGGACACTGGGGGCCATGATGGCGGGTCGGCAGCCGGGGCCAGAGGGCAGCGTCATCAAGATCGCCTGGTCGAGCACCGACCAGATGCTGTCGGCCACCACCGCGGCGCTCGGCATGGCCTCGCTCGAGGACCCGTGGGCGACCGATGTGCTGGCCTCACGATCGCTGTCGATCGCCGGGGGCACGACCGAGGTCAACCGCAACATCATTGGCGAACGGGTGCTGGGCCTACCCCGAGAACCGTCCGCGCCCAACTGACGGGCGAGGACGACCGGCAGGATCAGAGGATCGCCCCGGACTCCTTGAGCGCAGCGATGCGGTCCCAGTCGTACCCGGCCTCCATGAGCACCATCTCGGTGTGCTCGCCGTGCTCGGGAGCCCGCTCGACCTGCACGGGTGTCTCGTCGAACAAGGCCGGGTTGGCCACGAGCTGAACCTCCTGGCCGTTGCCTGCGGTCATGGTGGGCAGGTAGCCGTTGGCGATGACCTGCGGGTCCTCGTAGAGCTCGTCGAGGGTCTGGAACGGGCTCCACACGCCATCGAAGGTGGCGAGCGCCTCCTTCCAGTACGACAGCGGCTGCCGGCCGAACGCCTCGTCGAGACGGGCGATGCACTCGGGCCCGTTCTCGGCGCGCGCCGCGGAGTCGGCGAACTTGGGGTCGGTCGCCATGTCAGGCACGCCGAGGCGCTCGACGAAGTCGACCCAGTGCTTGTCGGACTGCAGAAGGATCAGCGCGATGTATCGGTCGTCGGAGGTCCGGTAGGTTCCCACCCCCGGGTTCGGGGACTTGGTGCGGTCGCCCTGGGGGATCTTGGAGAACCCGAACAGCTTCGAGGCGATGATCATCGGCGAGATCTGCCACATCGCGGTGGACAGCAACGACACATCCACCACGCTCGGCTCGCCGGTGCGCTCGCGCTTCACCAACGCTGCGGCGATCGCTCCGGCGGTGGACATGCCACCCATCACGTCGCCGAACGCCGGTGTCGGCTGCCCCGGCGGCCAACCCTCGCGCTCGGGCATCGTGGAACCGACACCTCCCCGGGCCCAGAACGAGGCGCCGTCGTAGCCGCCCTTGCCGGCGTCGGGACCGAGCGGGCCGGCACCCGACCCGCGGGCGATGATCAGGTTGGGGTTCGCGGCTCGAAGGTCCTCGGTGTCGATGCGCAGCTTGGTGCGCACGTGCGGCAGGTAGTTCGTGAGGAACACGTCCGCGGAGGCCACCAGGGTCATCAGGACCTCACGGCCCTCGTCGGTGGACAGGTCGATCCCGACCGATCGCTTGCCGCGGTTGGGCTGTTCGATCATGAAGTTGACCGCGCCGGCGCCACCGGGGAGCAGGCCCGAGGTGATGAGCCCGCGCTGGGGGTCACCGGTCTCGGGGTGCTCGACCTTGAGCACCTCGGCTCCCCAGTCGACCAGGACGGATCCCGCCGAGGGGATGAACATCCAACTGGCGACCTCGATCACGCGGATCCCGTCGAGCGGTCCGGACATGGTGCGTTCCTCCGTGGTGTTGGTTGTGGTCAGTGGTCGTTCAGGTCAGGCGGGCCCGGCGGGCCAGCCGACGGTCTTTGTCTCGGTGAAGATCTCCAGCCCCTCGATGCCGCACTGGCGGCCGATGCCGGACTGCTTGTAGCCGCCGAAGGGGGCATCGGCGCCGTACCAGATCCCGCCGTTCAGCCCGAGGGTGCCGGTACGGATGCGGCGCGCGAGACCCTTGGCCCGATCGAGGTCGGCCGAGGTGATCATGCCGGACAAGCCGTAGGGGCTGTCGTTCGCGATGCTCACTGCATCGTCGTCGTCCTCGTAGGCGATGACGGCGAGGACAGGGCCGAAGATCTCCTCCCTGGCGATCGTCATCGAGTTGTCGACGTCGACGAACAGCGTCGGCTCCACGAACCATCCGGTGGGGAGATGCTCGGGAACGCCGCCGCCGAACGCCAGGCGAGCGCCCTCGGCGCGGCCGCGTTCGATGTAGCCGAGCACCCGCTCGCGCTGTCGGGCCGAGACGACCGGGCCCATCAGGTTCGACGCGTCGGCCGGGTCGCCGTAGGTGACCCCTGCGAAGGCCCCGATCAGCAGGTCGACCGCCTCGTCGTAGCGGGTTCGGGGCAGCAGCAGGCGGGTGGGCATTGCGCAGCCCTGTCCGGCGTGGAAGCACACCATGGCCGCGCCCGGTGCCACTGCGGCCATGTCAGCGTCGTCGAGCACGAGGTGGATGGACTTCCCGCCCAGCTCCAGGAACACCGGCTTGAGTGTCTCGGCTGCGGCGCTCATCACGCGACGGCCCGTCGCGGTCGATCCGGTGAAGGCAACCATGTCGACCAGGGGCGACGTGGTCAGTACCTCGCCGACCAGGTGGTCCGATGAGGTGACGATGTTGACCACGCCCGGAGGGATGTCGGTCTGCTCGGCGATGAGGCGGCCGATACGGGTGGCGTTCCACGGGGTGTCGGGCGCTGGCTTGACCACGCACGTGTTGCCCATGGCCAGGATCGGCCCGAGCTTGTTGAGCAGGATCTCGATCGGGAAGTTCCACGGCACGATGACCCCGACGACGCCGATCGGCTCCTTCCAGACCTCCCGCTCGTTGAGCGAGCCCATCCCGAAGGGGTCCTTGGTGCCCAGCGACCGGGACCACTCGAACCGGTCAATCATCTCAGCGGGCCAGGTGAGCGCCTCTGCGAGCGGCGCATCGAGCTGCGGCCCATAGGTGCTCAGCACCGGACAGCCGACCTCGGCGACCAGCTCAGCTCGCAGCTCCTCACGCTCCGCCTCGAGCGCCGCCTGCAGCTGCAGCAGGCACCGACGACGCAGCTCGTGGTCGGTCGCCCACGAGGTCGTGTCGAAGGCCCGCCGTGCTGCGGCGACGGCACGCTCCATGTCCTCCCGGGCGCCGTCCGCCACCACTCCGAGGACCTGCTCGGTGGTCGGATCGACGTTGTCGAACGTCGCACCGGACGAGGCCTCGACGAGCGCTCCGTCGATCAGGATCCGTCGCTCCCCCACGTTCGGCGTCATCAGGATGCGCTCTCGGCCCGCACGGACCCCTTCTCGGCGGGAACGATCGGCGGGGCCTCCTTCCACGACGGCACCCCGTCCTCGGGCCGCGCGGCGGGCCAGCCGTCGTCGTGGATCTCGGCCCAGTGGGCGTGGTTCAGCTGATGGAGGCTGAAGCACGCCTGCAACGCGTTCGTGAATCCCTGGTTGTCGACGGTCTGGTTCACCGACTCCTTGATCATCAGGGCGGTCATGGTCGGCAGCGCGGCGATGCGACGGGCGAACTCCAGCGTTCGCTCCTCGAGCTCGGCCCGGGGGAAGACCTTGGACACCATGCCGAGGCGGTGTGCCTCGTCGATGTCGATGCTGTCGCCGGTGAGCAGCAGCTCCTTGGCCTTGCGCGGGCCGAACTCCCAGGGGTGCCCGAAGTACTCGAGGCCGCACATGCCCAGCCGCGTACCCACGACATCGGCGAAGACCACGTCGTCCGCGCCGACGATCAGGTCACAGGCCCACATGAGCATCAGGCCGGCGGCGTAGACCGGGCCCTGCACCTGCGCCACGGTGATCTTGCGCAGGTTCCGCCAGCGCAGCGTGTTCTGGAAGTAGTAGTGCCACTCGCCGAGCATGCGCTTCTCGGCGCCGTCCCGGGTTGCACCGTTGATGAACATCGTCGGATGCGACTGGTACTCCTCGATCGCCTGCTTCGAGCCCATGTCGTGTCCGGAGGAGAACATCGGGCCGGTGCCCCCGAGGATGACCACCCGGCAGGTGTCGTCGGCCTCGGCACGCAGGAAGGCCGCGTCGAGCTCCACGAGCAGACCACGGTTCTGCGCGTTGCGCGCATCGGGCCGGTCCAGGAGGATCCGCACGATGCGCCCGTCGTCGTGGGTCTCGTACTGCAGGAACTCGTAGTCGGACATGGTGCTCCTGTCGGAAGGTCAGAACATGACGTTGGTGTCAGAATAGTTCGATCTCGTCGACCAGGCCCCACGAACGCGCGATGGGGGCTTCGACGGGCTGTCCGCTCAGGGCCATCCACGCGGTGCGGTGACGACCGATACGGCGGGTGAGGCTCACCGTGCCGCCGGCTCCCGGGACCAGACCCAGCCCGAGTTCGGGCAGCACGAAGCGCGCCTCAGGGTGCGCGACCACCCTGCCGGCGAACGCGGCGAGCTCGGCGCCCGAGCCCGACACGGTCCCGTGCACCAACGCCGTCACCCGGCCCGACACCCGGGCGAGCACGGCGCCGACGCTGCGCCGCAGGCGAACCAGGTGAGCGGTCGCAGGGTCCGGAGCCGAGCCGAACTCATCCAGGTCTCCGCCGCTGCAGAAGGCCCGGCCCTCGCCCCGCAGCACGGCGCGCAGTTCAGGGTCGGCCTCGACCACCGCCAGCGCCTCGAGCAGTTCGTCACGCATGCGCACGTCGAACGCGTTGGCGGCCGACGGACGGTTCAGCCGGATCTCGACCGTGGAGCCCCGGCGGTGGACCGCCACTCTCGGGCCATCGTCACCGGACCGTGTGCGTCGTGGGATGCGCTCGCGCCATGCGAGGTGCTCCGGACCCGCCTGCAGCGTGCTGAACACCGCCGACTCAGCCACCAGCCCATCCTCGGTCGAGCGTCGCGGCGCGGCGCGCAACAGCAGCGCCGCGGCCGCAGCGGCGACCGGCGCGTGTCGGACCCCGGCGACGATCGCCTCGAGGTCCTCGGGTGACGTCACTGCGACATCGACCAGGTCCATCAGGCCCGGATCCATCGTGCAGTCCGGCCCTGCCACCACGACGGCCGGGAGGGTGACCAGTCGAGCCGCTGCGGCGGCGAGCAGATCGGGCCGCACGGTCGGTGGATCCACGATGACTGCGATGGATCCGGCGAAGGGCGGCTCGACCGGGGCGAGGAGCATCTCGACGAGGTCGTCGCCGGACCACTCCGAGGGCCGCATCGGCGGACCGTACCATGCGATGCTCACACCATGGCCGGCCCGACGAGCGCCCCGATCGACGACGCCTCGGAGGTGGCTCGAGCCTGGGTCGCGTCCGGCGCCGCCGCTCTGTCGGGCCCACCCCCGGGCGGACTGGCCGGTCCGCCCGAACAGCTCGTCGAGCAGGTGAGCGCACGCGGGGTGCGCATCTCCGGCATGGCGCAGTCGTGGGGCGCGTCATTGGAGCGCGACTGGCTCGGGTTGCTGACCGAACGGGCAACGATCGAGGGGCTGACCGCAGGTGGCCGGACCAGTTGTGGCGGTGCATCGCGGCTGCTCCGCTGCGCGGACGGCTGGGTCGCGGTCTCCCTCGCGCGCGACTCCGACGTGGACCTGCTCCCCGCATGGCTCGCACTGGCCGGCGACACCGAGCCGAAGCCCGGTGCCGGGGCGGCGATCGAGCGCGGCGACGAGGAGCTGTGGTCGCTGATCGCCGAACGCGTCGAACGGCGGAACGGCGCCGCGCTGGCCGAAGCCGCCGGGGTGGTGGGGCTGCCCGTCGGGTCACTCGGCGAACGCGCCGCCGACCCGAACGGCGGGGTCGTGATCCACCGGTTCGGGCCTGATGGTGCAGCCCCTGCGGGACCGCCGCGGCGGGCGGTCGATCTGAGCACACTGTGGGCAGGTCCGCTCTGCGCGTCGATGCTCGGCGACTGTGGATCCGAGGTGGTGAAGGTGGCCTCGCCCCACCGGCCCGACGGCGCGCTGGCCGGGAACCCCGAGTGGTACCGCTCGCTGAACGGGAACAAGCACCACGTCGAGTTGGCCCTGAACACCGCGGCCGGCCGGGCCGAGCTGGCGGAGCTGGTCGCCTCAGCCGACATCGTGGTCGAGTCCGCGCGTCCACGGGCGCTCGAGCAGATGGGGATCGTGGCGGCCGAGGTGCTCGCAGCCGGCGGCGGACCGCGGGTCTGGGTCTCGATCACCGGGCACGGCCGCTCGTCGCCCCGGGTCGCCTTCGGCGACGACGCTGCAGTGGCGGGTGGCCTGGTCGTGTACGACCGGACGGGCCCGTGGTTCTGTGCCGACGCGATCGCCGATCCGTTGAGCGGGCTCGCCGCACTCGACGGCGCGCTGACATGCCTGGCGAGTGGGATGACGGCGATGGTCGAGGTCTCGATGGCAGCTGTCGCGGCCGCCCACGCCTCACCGGACCCCCACCGGAGCCGTCGCGGGGGCCGTGATCGGGAGGCGGTCGAGTGAGGGGCGGGTCCGTCGGTGACGTCACGACCATCGTGGGTGCCGAGGTCGCCGGCGAACGAGTCGACGTCCGCATCGAGCGCGGCCGGATCACCCGGATCGAGCCATCGCTTCCGCACTCGGGCACCCGACTCGTCCGAGCCGGAGGCGGTGCGCTGCTCCCCGGACTGCACGACCACCACCTGCACCTGCTCTCAATGGCAGCGCGTGATCGATCGCTCGACATGGCCCGGGCACCTGACGCCCCCACGTTCGACGATCGCCTGCGCAATGCGCACGGCTCGCTCCCCGCCCGCGAGTGGCTGCGGGTCGTCGGTTACGACGAGGTACACGGCCCACTCGACGCATCACGTCTGGACGCGCTCGCCCCCGGCCGACCCGTACGGGTCCAGCACCGCACCGGCGCGGCCTGGATGCTCAGCACTCCCGGTGCAGTGCTGGCCGGTGTCGGGCCCGGCTGGTGCCACCGCGAGGACGAACGCCTCGGCCGCAGCTGGGACGGCGACCCCCCGGCGGACCTCGCAGCGGTGGGTCGACGGCTCGCGGCCTACGGCATCACCGGCGTCACCGACGCCACTCCCTCGAGCGGAGCGGACGCGTTCGACCTCCTTGCAGCGGCCTGCACCACGGGAGCGGTCCCCCAGAGGGTCATGGTCACCGGCGGACACGAGCTCGCCGGTCTGACCCCACCGGAACCGCTCGAGCGGGGCCCGGTGAAGGTCCTCGTGGAGGACCACGACCTGCCCGACCCTGATCAGCTCGCCGCCCGGATCGGCGCTGCGCACCGCGCCGGACGGCCGGTGGCGGTGCACTGCGTGACCCGCGTCGCGCTGGTCCTCGCACTCGTCGCGTGGGAGCAGGTGGGTTCGGTCCCGGGCGATCGCATCGAACACGCCTCGGTGGTCCCCCTCGAACTGATCTGCCGGCTCGCCGCAACCGGAATCCAGGTCGTCACCCAACCTGCGTTCGTGCACGCACACGGCGACCGCTACCTGCGGACCGTCGATGCCGAGGACCAGCCCCACCTCTACCGTTGCGCGACCCTGCTCGATGCCGGCATCGGCGTCGGCGGCTCGACCGACGCGCCCTTCGGGCCCGAGGACCCGTGGCTCGCAATAAGAACTGCGACGGATCGCACGACCCACGGCGGACGGGTGCTCGGGGCCTCCGAGGCCGTGTCGGCGCAGACCTCGCTCGACAGCTTCCTGAGCAGCCCGCGAGCACCCGGTGGTCCGGCGCGCACCGTCCGCGTGGGCGCCACCGCCGATCTGTGCCTGCTCGATTCCCCCCTGGGGGTTGCGCTGCGCGCACCCAGTTCGGATCGGGTGGCCGCCACCTGGGTCGACGGCGATCTGATCCACCATCGAATGTGACACGGGTGTTCGAACATGCGCTAGACATCCCCCCGTCACCCGCGATCCGAGGGGGTACCCACCGTGTCGACGTTCTCCGCGTTCCTGCTCACCCGTGAAGAGGGCCAGGAGCAGCAGCTCAACTGGACCGAGGTCGACGACGCCGATCTGATGGACGGTGACGTCACCGTCGCGGTCTCGCACACCACGATCAACTACAAGGACGCGCTCGCGCTCACCGGTAGCTCGCCGGTGGTGCGCCGCTGGCCGATGGTCCCCGGCATCGACTTCGCCGGCACGGTCGAGGCGAGCGACCATGAGGGCATCGCCGTGGGCGACACCGTGGTCCTCAACGGCTGGGGCGTGGGTGAGACCCACTGGGGCGGCTACTCGCAACGAGCCCGGGTGCCCGGCGAGTGGTTGGTGCCGCTCCCCGAGGCGTTCTCCGCCGAACAGGCCATGGCCATCGGCACGGCGGGCTACACGGCCATGCTGTGCGTGCTGGCGCTCGAGCGCCACGGCGTCACCCCCGGCACGGCACCGGTCCTGGTCACCGGCGCAGCCGGTGGTGTCGGCAGCGTCGCCGTGGCCCTGCTCGCCGGGGCCGGCCACGAGGTGATCGCGTCGACCGGCCGGCCGGAGGAGACCGACTACCTGCGCCGCCTCGGAGCGACCGAGATCATCGACCGGGGGGATCTCTCGGGCCCCGCGCGCCCGCTCGCCAAGGAGCGGTGGGGAGCGGCGGTCGACTGCGTCGGCAGCCACACGCTGGCCAACGTGCTGGCCGGCACGCGCTACGGCGGCACCGTCGCGGCCTGTGGCCTCGCCCAGGGCATGGACCTGCCGTCCTCGGTCGCACCGTTCATCCTGCGCGGGGTGACCCTGGCCGGGGTGGACAGCGTCATGGCGCCCCGTGAGGTTCGTCTCGAGGCGTGGAGCCGGCTCGCGAGCGACCTCGACGTCGCAACACTGGCCGAGGTCACCTCGGTGCGCTCCCTCGAGGAGGCCCCCGGGCTGGCCGAGCAGATGCTGGAGGGCCAGGTGCGCGGCCGGGTGGTGTTCAGCGTCGATCGGTGAACGCCGGGCCGACCTCCATCGTCATGTCCCAGTCGGGCCCGTAGCGCTCCTTGAAGGTCACGTAGCGAGACACGATCCCCTGGCAGCGCCCGCCGTTCCACAGGTCGTAGCGCGGGTCCGCGTACTCGGCGAAGAAGGTGCTGAGCGCGGACGACAGCGATGTGACGACCTCCGCGTGCGCCGGGTCCCCGGCCACGTTGTGCCACTGGCCCGGATCATCGACGAGGTCGTACAGCTCGGGATCGCCCGTCCCCGACAGGTGTTCGGTGTAGAGGTGCGTCGGGGTCCGCACCGAGCGTGCGGTCTCGTTCTCGAAGAACGCCCGCTCGGACGGGTCGGCCAGGTCTCCGCCGGCGAGCAGCGGCTCGAGTGATCGGCCGGGCGACCCCGCGACCTGCACCTCGCCGAGGCCGACGTGGTCGAGCACTGTGGGCAACAGGTCCACGTGCGACACGATGCGGTCCACCATCCTGCCGGCGGTGACCGTGCCCGGACGGCGCACCACGAGTGGCACCCGGAAGGTGACGTCGTGCATGTACGGCGGATCGGTCCAGACGGGGTGCCCCCACAGACCCCGCTGGCCGTAGGGGTTGCCCTGGTCGGTGGTGACCACCACCAGGGTGTCCTGGGCCAGGCCCTGCGCGTCGATCGCGTCGACGACCCGGCCGACCTCGTGGTCGACCAGAGCGTTCTGCGCCGCGATGTTGGCCCGGCTCACCGGGTCGTTGTGGGACCGCACCGCCCACCACACGTTGTTGAACGCCGAGGCGAGCGTGTACTCCTCAGCAGGGTCCAGGTCGAAGTCGAACGGCAGCGCCAGTGACGCCACCAGCCGGTCGTCGACGGCGGGAAAGGGTCGGAAGGACCGGTCGACGAACCGCTCCCAGAACGGGTTGCGCTCGTCCGGGCCCACCACGGTCGGGGGCAGGACGTAGGGGCCGTCGTAGTTGACCTGCAGGAAGAACGGTCGGTTCCGGTCGCGCTGCTGCATGTACTCGATGGCCCGGTCGCTGAAGTAGGACACGATGTGCTGGCCCGTGACGTGCTCGGTCCGGCCGTCGCGGAACACGTGGTTGTCGTAGAAGTTGGTCGTGTGGCCCTTGGTCAGCGCCACCCAGTGCTCGAAGCCGTTGCCGACACAGCGGTGGTTGCCCAGGTGCCACTTGCCCACCATCGCCGTGGCCCAGCCGTGGTCGCTCAGGGTCTGGGCCATCGACCGGAACTCGCGGGTGACGTCGTAGTCGTCGGGTTTGGGCAGGACATCGTCGTCGGCCATCGCCATGTGCACACCGTGCTGGGACGGCATCAGGCCGGTCAGGATCGACGCCCGGCTCGGCGAACAGAGACCGTTGGTGCAGAAGGCCCGCAGGAACTGCACGCCCTCGCGAGCCAGCCGGTCGATGCGGGGCGTCTCGTGCTCGACGTTCCCGTAACACCCCAGAGAATCCGCCGACTGGTTGTCGGTCACCAACATCACGATGTTCACCACGGGCCGAGTCTGGCAGCTCCGCAGTCTAAGGTGACGTGGATGTCAGAAATCGGGGGGCCAGCAGTGTTCGATCCGAGCGGGATGCGAGTTCTGGTCACCGGCGCCTCGTCGGGTCTGGGTGCTGCGCTGGCAGAAGGTCTGGCGCAGCGGGGCGCGGTCGTCGGCCTCTGCGCCCGACGCGAGAACCGACTGGCAGAGGTGCTGGAGCGGGTCCGCGAGCACTCCCCGGACAGCCGCTCCTGGACCGTTGACCTGGCCGACATCGCCGGTCTCGACACGTTCGCCACCCAGGCGACCGAAGAGCTCGGCGGCATCGACGTGCTGGTCAACAACGCCGGCATCCCGAAGCGACGCTGGGCCTGGCAGCACCGGCCCGACGAGATCACCGACGTGTTGCGCCTGAACGTCGAGTCGCCCATCCGACTGACAGGTGCGCTGTTGGGTGAACTGGCGCGCAACGAGGGCCACGTGGTGATGATCGGGTCGGTCGCAGCGCGGCTCGCCCCGCCGAACGAGGCCGTCTACTCGGCATCCAAGGCAGCGATCACCGCCTACGCCGAGGGACTGCGCGTCGACCTGGGCGTGGCAGGGGTGCCAGTCGGAGTTCACGTCGTGCAGCCCGGGGTGCTGAGCACCGAGCTGTTCGAGCTGCCCGACAACGACTCCTCACTGTCCGACATCGAACCGCTCGAGCCGACCGCGATCGTCGGCGCAGTGCTCGACGCGCTCGGCACCGGCACCACGGAGACGTTCGTACCCGGTTGGTTCGCCGACCTGCCCCCGGTCAAGGCCGGCGACCTCGACGGCTTCCTGCAGGGTTCGGTCGACTACACCCGTTCACGGCTGGAGGCGCTGGGCCTCAACCGACCCAGCGGACCCGGAACACCGACGTGAACGCACCCCACCCGCTCTCGATGTTGACCCCCGACGAGGTCACCGCGGCGCGGGACGTGCTCGCGGCGGCGGGCGAACTGCCCGAGGGCAGCATCGTGGTGCACATCATCCTCACCGAACCGCACAAGGACGAGCTGGCCGCGTGGCAGCCGGGCGACCCGGTTCACCGGCAGGTCACGGCGCTCGTGCTGCCGGGTCCGGAACTGACGATGGTGGAGCTGCAGGTCTCGGTCACGGACCGCCGGATCCTCGACCGCCGCCTCATCGAGGGCATGCGCCCGGCACTGCTCTTCGGCGAGTCCTTCTCGGTGATCGTGGCATGCACCGAGCACCCCGACTACCTGGCCGCGCTCGCCCGCCGTGGCATCACCGATCTGACCCACCTGCAGATCGACCCGTGGCCCGCCGGCTCCTTCGGCTACGACGTCGAGGAGGGCCGCCGCATCGCTCGCTGTATCACGTTCCTGCGCGAGGACGCCGAGGACAACGGCTACGCCCGGCCCGTCGAGGGGCTGATCGTGCACGTCGACCTGGGCACCGGCGAGGTGCTCGAGGTGATCGACCACGCGCCGCACGGCACCGACCCGATCCCGCTGCCACCTCAGGGCTCGCGCTACACCGCCGAGCACGTCGGGCCGTTGCGACCCGACCTGCGGCCCATCGTGATCGAACAGCCCGAGGGGCCGAGCTTCACCGTCGAGGACAACCTGGTCCGCTGGCAGAAGTGGTCGCTGCGCCTGGGCTGGGATCCCTACGAGGGGCTGGTGCTGCACCAGGTCGCCTACACCGACACCGCGCCCGATGGCACCGAACGCGAGCGTTCGGTGCTGCACCGCGCCTCGATCTCGGAGATGGTCGTGCCCTACGGCGACCCCGGCGAGGTCCAGGGCTGGAAGAACGCGTTCGACGCCGGCGAGTGGGGGCTCGGGCGCATGACCCAGTCGCTCACGCTGGGCTGTGACTGCCTGGGGGTGATCCACTACACCGACGTCACCATGGCCAACGAGCAGGGTGAGCCGTGGGTCGTGCCCAACGCCATCTGCATGCACGAGGAGGACTACGGGATCGGCTGGAAGCACGTCGACCTGCAGACCGGTCGCGCCGAGGTGCGCCGCAGCCGGCGCCTGGTCATCAGCCACATCGCGACCGTGGGCAACTACGAGTACGGGTTCTTCTGGTACCTGTACCTGGACGGCAACATCCAGCTCGAGGCGAAGCTCACCGGCATCCTGTCGACCCAGGCCGTGCCGGTCGGGACCACGACGCCGTACTCCAACCCGATCGCACCGGGGCTCGTCGCTCCGGTGCACCAGCACATGTTCTGCGCCCGTCTGGACCTTGACATCGATGGGACCGCCAACCGGGTCGAGGAGGTCGAGGCCGAGGTCCTGCCGACGGGCCCCGACAACCCGTGGGGCAACGCGTTCCGACCGCCCCCCCCCCCCCCCGACCCCGCGCCACGGGCACAGCGCCGCACCGACGCCGCCACCAGCCGTAGCTGGCGGGTCGTCAACCCCGAACGGCTCAACCACGTCGACCGACCGGTCGGCTACAAGCTGGTGCCGACCATGTCGACCCCGACGCTGCTGGCACACCCCGAGTCGTCGGTGGGGCGCCGCGCCGGGTTCGCCCGCAACAACCTGTGGGTCACGCCGTACCGGCCCGACGAACGGCGCGCGGCGGGCGACTTCCCCAATCAGCACGCCGGCGGGGCCGGCCTGCCTGAATGGACCGAGCAGGACCGCAACCTCGACGGGGAGGACGTCGTGCTGTGGTACTCCTTCGGCGTCACCCACCTGCCGAGACCCGAAGACTGGCCCGTCATGCCGGTGGAGTACACCGGGTTCCTGCTGATGCCCTACGGGTTCTTCGAGCGCAACCCGGCACTCGACGTGCCGCCGTCGCCACCCGGAGCGTGTCACGCAGACGCAGGCGAAGAGGGCGGCGGCGAGCCGTGTGGCGGCGAGCCGTGTGGCGGCGACGACCGATGATCGCCGAACTGCCGGGGCGCTGACTCCCACGGCGATGACGGGCACGGCGCAGGCGGGAAGGAGTCAGTCCTCGAGCTGCAGGGCTGCCTCGGGGCAGGCGTTCACAGCCCGCCGGACCCGGTCGAGCGCCTCGTCGGGCGGGTTGGCCTGCACCACCTCGCAGTGGCCCAGGTCGTCGGGTTCGAAGTCGAGCGGGTCCAGCGCGTAGCAGCGGCCGTGTCCCACGCAGGCGTCGGGATCGAGCCGAATGCGCATCGACCCGCCCTCAGTTCGCACCCGACACCGGGAACACCAGCGGCAGGCGTTCGATCTCGCGGATGCCGGGCGAGTATGCGAGCTGCGCCCCGTCGGCGAGCTCGTAGTCCGGGATGCGGCGGTGCCACTCCTCGAGAGCGACCCGGAGTTCGAGTCGGGCCAGGTGCGAGCCCAGGCAGCGGTGAGGCCCCCCGCCGAACGCAAGGTGCCGGTTGGCCTCGCGGTCGGGATCGAACTCCCCTGCGGTCGGCCCGAACTCGTCCGGGTCGACGTTCGCCGAACCCAGCATGAGGATCACCGTGTCGCCGGGCGCCATCGTGACCCCGTGCAGCTCGGTCCGCTCGGCGACGACGCGGATGATCTGCATCACCGGCGTCTCCTGCCGCAGAAGCTCCTCGACCACCTCGGCGGTGCACGACGGGTCCTCGGCGAGGCGGCGGCGGTGCTCCGGGTGCTGGGCCAGGTAGGCCAGCGAGCAGTCCAGGGTCGAGGTGACGGTGTCGAGCCCCGCCAGGATGAACAGGAAGCAGATGTCGAGCATCTCCTCGTGCGACATCGTGCGCCCGTCGGTCTCGGTGGTGAGGAACCGACTGATGAGGTCGTCACCCAGGTCGCTGCGACGTTGGGTGAGCACGTTCTCGAAGTAGTCGTACAGCTCGCGCCCGGCGGCGTGCCGGCGGGCCTTGGCATCCTCGGGGTCGAGCATGCCGCCGCCGGGGCGGATGATCTCGTCCTTCCAGGTCAGGAAGGTCGGCAGGTCCTCGAGCGGCAGGTCGGTCGCCTCCAGGAAGACCCGGCAGGGCAGCGGCACCGTGAACTCGGCGTGCGCATCGACGCTGCCGCGGTCCACGAATCGGTCGATGACCTCGCCCACCATCTGGCGGATCCGCGGTTCGAGCCCGGCGACCTCACGGGGGCCGATGGTCGGGTCGATGACGCGCCGGTACGTCGCGTGGTCCGGAGGGTCGATCTGCAGCGGGATCAGCGGTCGGTCCTGGCCGATGTCGACCGCGACCAGATCGGAGCTGAAGATCTCGGGATGGCGCAGCGCCCAGCGCACGTCCTCGTAACGGCTGATGATGTGCGCGCCCATTCCGGCCATGCCCTCCATGGAGGCGACCGGGCACTCGGAGCGAAGGCGGTCGTAGAAGGGCAGCGGATCGGCGGCCACCCAGGGCAGGTACGGATTGGCCTCACCCGTGTCGGGGTCGACGGCGTCACGTGGGTCCATCAGGGTTCCTCGGGTCCTTTCGCTTCGGATGGGCGGCGTCCCCGCGTTTCTGACAACTGCGTCACCTTAGGTCATCGAGGTGCACGGCGCCGGACGATCCGGGCAAGGCGCCCCGGCGGTGCCGTAACCTGACGGCGATGTCAGATGCCCGCCCGGAGGTCGACCCAGAGGTCGTCCACCACTTCGAGGACCAGGGCTGGGCCGTGCTGCGCGACGTGCTCCGGGCCGACGAGGTGGCCGGGGCCCGCGACGCACTGCTCCGGGCAGCGGAAGCCTCCGAGGCACGCGGCATCCCGACCCGGATGGAGTACCTGGACCCAGGCGGCAACAACATCCGCGTGCACGACCTGGTCGAGTACGACCCGGTGTTCGCGGAACTGCTGCTGCACCCCGTGGTGGTCGCCCACCTCCGGGTCCTGCTCGGTGACGACCTCTCCGTGTCGAACTTCTCGGCCAACATCGCCCTGCCCGGCAGTCGGCCGATGAACGCGCACAACGACCAGTCCACGGTGATGCCCGAGCCGTGGACGCAGCGCCACACGATGAACGCGATCTGGTGCCTCGACGACGTGGACGAGACCAACGGCGCGACGCGCTACCTGCCCGGCAGCCATCGCATCACGTGCTTTGCCGACGTGCCGGACGACCCGACGACGGGGATGCGCTCGTTCGCGGCACCGGCCGGCTCGGTGGTGCTGATGGACGGCCGTCTCTGGCACACCTCGGGGGCCAACACGACCGAGGACCGCGAGCGTGCGCTGCTGTTCGCGTTCTACGCCCGGTCCTTCCTGCGCCATCAGAACAACTGGGGTCGATCGCTGTCGCGCGACACCCGCCGCTCCCTGGATCCGGTCCTCAAGGAGTGGCTCGGACTCGGGACGGGCAACATGGGCCACGGCACCTACCTGGCGCAGCGATGACCCACGATCTGGTCGTCATGGGGGGCACCGTGGTCGACGGCACCGGCGCACCGCCGCGCACCGCGGACGTGGCCGTGACGAACGGGACCATCACCGAGGTCGGACGCATCGAGGGCGCCGCCCGCCACGTGATCGACGCGGACGGTGCGCTGGTCACGCCGGGGTTCGTCGACCTGCATACCCATTACGACGGCCAGGCCACCTGGGACCCCCACCTCACGCCGTCGTGCTGGCACGGGGTGACCACGGCGATCATGGGCAACTGCGGTGTGGGCTTTGCGCCAGTCGAGCCGGGTCGGCGCGAATGGCTGATCGAACTGATGGAAGGGGTCGAGGACATCCCCGGCACCGCGCTGTCCGAGGGCATCCGGTGGAGCTGGGAGGACTTCGACGGCTACCTCGACGCACTGGACGCGATGCCGCGGGCGATCGATGTCGGCGCCCAGGTCCCCCACGCGGCGGTGCGGGCCCACGTGATGGGCGACCGCGCCCAGGAGCCGTCCACCGCCGATGACGTCGCCCGCATGCGGGCGCTGGTGCGACGGGCGATGCAGGACGGCGCCCTGGGTCTCTCGACGGGCCGCACCGCCGGGCACCGGGACGCCATGGGTGCGCCCGTGCCCGGCACGTTCGCGGCGGAGGCGGAGCTCGAGGCGCTGCTGGGTGCCCTGGGTGAGGTGGGTCGCGGCGTCTTCCAGGTCGTGCCGGCCGGCATCTCTGGCGCCATCGGCGGTGACCCGGCCGGGGCCATGGAACGCGAGCTGGAGTGGATCCTGCGCCTCGGTTGCACCACCGGTACACCGATCACCTTCCTGGTGATGGACGGCGGGGCGGACCACAACTGGCGGCCGTGGTTCGAGCGCGTGCGGTCGGCGAACCGGGACGGGGCGAACATCCGACCCCAGGTCGCAAGCCGCTGCTTCGGCATGCTCTTCGGGCTGCAGTCGGCGATGAACCCCTTCCGCTTCCGCGCCAGCTACCGCGCGGTCGAGCACCTACCGCTCCACGAGCGGGTGGCGCGGCTACGGGAACCCGACGTGCGCACCGCCGTGCTGTCCGACCCGCCCGAGCTCACCGGCCCGCCGCGGATGGACCAGTTCACCGAGCACCTCTTCGACCGGCTGTTCCCGCTCGGCGCGGAGCTCGACTACGAGCCGCCGCCTGAACGCAGCATCGCTGCGCTGGCAGCGGCCTCGGGGCGGGACCCCTGGAGCGTGCTCTACGACGCGTTCCTCGACGACGACGGCCGATCATTCGTGCTGCACCCCATGATGAACTTCGGGCAGGGCTCGTATTCCGGCCTGCACGAGATGCTCACCGACCCGCTCACCGTGCAGGGCCTGGGTGACGGTGGCGCGCACTGCTCCATGATCTGCGACGCGTCGATGACCACCTACCTGCTGTCGCACTGGGTGCGCGACCGGACACGGGGACCTCGCATCGACCTGTCGGAGGCCGTCCGTCGGCTCACCTCGGACCCGGCCGCGCTCTACGGACTGCATGACCGTGGCGTCGTCGAGCCGGGGCGCAAGGCGGACCTGAACGTGATCGATCTCGACAACGTCGGCCTGGAACCCCCTCAGCTGGTGCACGACCTGCCGGCCGGCGCCGCCCGTCTGGTCCAGCGGTCCCGCGGCTACGTGGCGACACTGGTCGCGGGACGTTCCGTGGTGCTCGCCGGGGAGCTGACCGATGAACGACCCGGCGCACTCGTGCGAGGCGGTCGCTGAGTCGACCACCCGGGCCGTCAGCCGCCAGGAACCTCGAGCACCACGGCGGTGCCCATGCCGCCGCCCGCACACATGGCCGCCAACGCGATGCCCCCGCCGCGACGCCGGAGCTCGTGCGTCAGCGACATGACCATCCGGGCGCCGGTCATGGCGATGGGGTGCCCCAGACTGCAGCCGCTGCCCAGGACGTTCACCAACTCCTCGTCGATGCCGAGGATCCTCGTGCTGGCCACGCACACCGAGGCGAACGCCTCGTTGATCTCCCACAGGTCGACGTCATCGATCCCCAGCCCCACGCGCTCGAGCGCCTTCGGGATCACCAGCGTGGGCGACAAGCCCGTGCGTTCCGGCGCCACGCCGACCGACGCCCAGCCGCGCACGACCGCGAGCGGCTCGAGCCTCTCGGCCGCTGCGACGGCCTCGTCGACGAGGACCAGCGCCGCGGCGCCGTCGTTGAGGCCGCTGGAATTGCCCGCGGTGATGCTGAACCCCTCGATCTCGGGATGCAGCGGGGCCAACGCCGCCAGGCGCTCGATCGTCGAACCTCGCCGGGGGTGCTCGTCGACGGCGAAGCTCCGCGTGCCGCCTGCGCCATCGGAAACCTCCAGGGCGACGATCTCGTCGTGGAAGGCACCTCCGTCGATGGCTGCGATCGCCCGCTGCTGGGACCGTAGGGCCCAGGCGTCCATCTCGTCGCGGGTGATACCCGCCTCGACCGCCGCGTTCCAACCGACCGTGATCGACATGTCCAGCGACGGGGCGTTCGGGCGGTCGCGGTGGCTCGGCGACATCCACGGCTGCAGCTCGCCGCTGGTCGGCTCCCGACGTTGTTCCATCGGCATCGTGGAGGTGGACTGCGTCCCCCCGGCGACCACCACCTGGTCCATGCCGGCGCGGATCGAGCCGGCTGCGGCGATGACCGCCGAGAGCCCCGAGGCGCAGTGACGGTTGCGGGCGAGCCCGGGAACGTGCTCCAACCCCGCCTCGATCGCCGCGTACCGGGCGATGTCGCCGCCGCCGTAGAGCGACTCGCCCATCACCACGTCGTCGACCAGCAGGGGATCCACCCCGGAACGTGACACGGCCTCGGCCAGCACCACTGTGGCCAGCTCGAACGGATCGGTCGCCGCCAGCGACCCCTTGTATGCCGTGCCGATCGGCGTTCGCGCCGTCGACACGACCACCGCGTCACCCATCGGAGTACCTCCTCACTTCGGCGGGAAGCGCAGCGCGCCGTCCAGACGGATGTTCTCCCCGTTCAGGTAGTCGTTGCGCACGATCGCCTCGACCAGCTTGGCGAACTCCTCGGGACGGCCCATGCGCCTGGGGTTGATGATGCTGGCCACGAGCGCCTCCTTCATCGGCTCGGGCGCCATCTCCATCAACGGTGTTCCCATCGTGCCGGGGGCGATCGCGCACACCCGGATGCCCAGAGGTGCGAGGTCGCGCGCCATCGGCAGCGTCATGCCCAGGATCGCCGCCTTGGCCGCGGCGTAGGCGAGCTGGCCGGTCTGGCCCTCCATCCCTGCGATTGACGCCGTGTTGACGACCACCCCTCGTTGGCCGTCCCCATCGGGTTCGTGGGCCGACATGGCGGCGGCGGCGAGTCGGGTCACGTTGAACGTGCCGAAGGCGTTCATCGCCATCGTGTCGACGAAGCCCACCTTGTCGTGCGGCTCACCGTTGCGGCCGACGAGCCGGCCAGCGGCGGCAGCGCCACCGGCCACGTTGACCACGATCGACAGCGGGCCGAACCGCTCGGCAGCGGTGATCGCCGCACCGACGGCCTCGTCGTCGTTGACATCGCCGCCGACCGCAGTGACGCCGTCACCCAACTCCTCGGCGAGGTCGACGGCGCGAGCTGCGGCCTGATCGAACACCACGACACCGGCACCCGCTGCCGCCAAGCGATGCACGGTCGCCGCACCGAGACCCCCGGCTCCACCGGTCACGATGGCGGACCGACCCTGCAGTTCCATGTTTGACCCCCGTGCGTCCACGCCGCCCGGCGCGCATCCTCCGAAGCTAGTGCGACCTGACGTCAGCGTCAGGTCGAATCAGAGCGGTCGTCGCGGGGTAACCGCAACGACCGGGATCGCTGCCGACGCGCCACAGCTGAGCACGCCGGCGACGACCTCGACCAGGTCATCGGAGTCCATCAGGTGCTCGGTCAACAGCCCGCGCTCGTACCAGAGCCCGAAGTAGCGCGACGCAAGATCGGGGTCCCAACCCGACGCAAGCTGGGTCGCCGCATCGCCGTCACCGCCGGCGCACTCCCCCACCACCACGCGGGTGAAGCCGACCTCGGGGTGTTCGGCGCGCCAGGCGTCGACGAGGCGGTCGAGTGCCGCCTTGGTGACCGCATAGGCCCCCAGGCCGGGCCACGGAGCAGTGAGAGAGGCGCTGACGGAGGTGAAGTACGCAGCCGTGCCCTTCGACCGGCGCAGGTGGGGCAGCGCCGCAGCGGTCGTGGACCAGGCGCCGAGCACGTTCGTGGCGAACGATTCGTGCCACTGCTGCGGGCTCAGATCCTCGATCGGCGACAGCACCCCGAGCGCAGCGCAGTAGACGAGCGCGTCGACTCCACCCATGCGCTCCGCTGCCTCCGAGACCGCCTCGCGAGCCGACGCGTCGTCGCTGACATCGCAGCGCAGCGCGAACGAACCGCCACCGGCCTCATTCGCCGAGTCCTCCAGCAGTTCGATTCGCCGAGCGAGCAACGCCACTCTGTCGCCACGTCGTCCGAGTCCCACCGCCAGGCACCGGCCGAGCCCGCTGGACGCGCCGACGACAACCACGTTGCTCAACCGAGCCGCCCGTACAGGAACTCCGCGACCGGAGTCGCCGGCTCGAACGAGTGCGCAAGGCCCGATGCCAGGTACCCAGCGTCCGACACCACGGTCTGACCGTTGACTGCGCTCGCCGCGTCGCTGCAGAGGAACAACAGCACGGCCGCCTGCTCCTCAGGGGTCGAGGCCTGGATGCCGACTTCGGCCCTGTAGTCGGCGCCGAAGTCCAACCACATCTCGGCGTTGGCCTGTGCGAGCGGTGTATCGGTCGGCCCCGGGCAGACGGCGTTGATGCGGATGCCGCGCGCCAGCATCGGCCTCGCCTGGAAGGCGACGTAGGCGCACATCGCACGCTTCATCGACAGGTAGTCGGCCTTGCCGTGATCCGCGACCCAGGTCACCGATTCGTCCCAGTCCTCGATCGAGAGGAACTCGACCAGCAGGTCCAGTTCGGCTTCCCAGCCGAGCCCTGCTGCCGACGAGATCATTCCGACTGCGCCACCCCGAGACAGCCACCCACGTTCGACCAACCGGTCGATCAGATACCGGTGGCCGATGAAGTTGATGCGCTCGATGCCGGGGGTGCCGTCAGCCACGCCGGCACAGGAGAACACCACGTCAACATGGCCGTCGACGGACTCGAGTGCCGAGTCGACCGAGGCCCGCTCGGACAGGTCCAGCGTGATCACCTGAACCCCTGACTGCGCGACCGGCGCGCGGTCCATGACCAGCACGTCCGCCCCCGCATCAACTGCAAGGCGACTGACTGCAGCACCCATGCCGGTCGCGCCTCCGACCACCAGGGCCCGCTTGCCATCGAACCTGAACGCGTCGAACTCGCTCACCCAACCGCTCCTTCCACGGCTCCGACGCGACCTCACTCGTCGGTCGCACAGCCCGGCAGCCGGACGATTTCTAACAGCTACGTCAGAGTAGCGGAGCAGCGTCGAACCCGCTCGATGACGCGCGGTCAGCTGCTGGATCCATTCGGATGCGGGGGGACCGCGATCGAGCCGGCGGGGACGGAGACGCGGAACGGCCGGCGAGCAGTGCCCGCCGGCCGTTACCGAGTCACTCGACTCAGTTGCTCAGATCCTCGCAATTGCAGGCGTCTGCCCTACTCGATGCGGAGCCCCGAGATGGCCCGGCCGATCACCAGCTGCTGGATCTGCTCGGTGCCCTCGAAGATGTCGAAGATCTTGGAGTCGCGGTGCCAGCGCTCCACCGGGTACTCCCGGGTGTAGCCGTAGCCGCCCAGGATCTGGATGGCCCGCTCGGTGACCCACACGGCGGTGCGGCCGGCCATGAGCTTGGACATGGACCCCTCGGCGTTCACGTAGCCACCACCGTTCCGGGCCAGCCACGCGGCGCGGTGCGTCATGAGCCGGGCGGCGTCGATCTGCGTGGCCATGTCGGCGAGCATGAACGCGATCGACTGGTTCATGATGATCGGCTTGCCGAACGCGTGTCGCTCCTGCGCGTACTGCAGCGAGTACTCGTAGGCGGCACGGGCCACACCCACGGCCATGGCGGCCACGGCGGGGCGGGTCGCCTCGAAGGTGGCCATGGCCGGCTGCTTGCCGGAGCTGACCTTGGGGTTGGTGAGCGCCTCGCGGGCCTTGGCGAGCTTCTCGTCGAGCTTCTCCTTGCCGCCGAGCAGGCAGTTGCCGGGGACCCGGACGTCGTCGAGGACGACCTCGGAGGTGTGCGAGGCCTTGATGCCGTGCTTCTTGTACTTCTGGCCCATGCTCAGCCCCGGGGTGTTCGGCGGGACGATGAAGCTGGCCTGGCCGCGGCCCTTGAGCTCGGGCTCGACGGCGGCGACGACGACGTGGATGTCGGCGATCCCGCCGTTGGTGATCCACGCCTTGGTGCCGTTCAGCACCCACTCGTCCTTGGCCTCGTCGTAGACGGCGCGGGTGCGCAGCGAGCTCACGTCCGAACCGGCGTCGGGCTCGGAGACGCAGAACGCACCGAGCTGCACCTTCTCGGGGGTGCCGTAGCACTGGGGCACCCACTCGAAGACCTGCTCGGGGGTGCCGTTGCCGGCGATGCCGGCGGCGGCGAGACCGGAGCCGAAGATGCTGAGGCCGATGCCGGCGTCACCCCAGAACATCTCCTCGATGGCCACGGGCATGGTGAGTCCACTCTGGTCGCCGATCATGGCCTGGGCCATGAAGTCCATGCCGTAGAGACCGATGTTGGCGGCCTCCTGCACGATCGGCCAGGGGAACTCCTCCTTCTCGTCCCACTCCTCGGCCGCCGGACGGATGACGTCCTCGGCGAAGTCGTGGACCCACTTCTGGATCTGGATCTGATCCTCGTTCAGTTCGAGAGAGAACTCGCCGCTCACTGGACACCTCCGTGGGTGGGCGCCGGAGCGCCGATCCGTCGGGCCGGCGGCCGCCGGTCCCGTGGTTACCTCAGGTAGGTTACCCACGGGTAACCACAACCGCCACCCCGGTTCGGGCCCGGGTCGGGCCGGGGTCAGGCCCGGCGGAGGACCGTCCCGTCCGGGGTGTCCTCGACGACCCAACCGTCGGCCACGAGCTGATCACGGATCAGGTCGGCGGCGGCGAAGTCCCTCGCCGACCTGGCCTCGTCACGCGCCCGGGCCAGTGCGAGTGCGCCGTCGTCGACGAGCTCGGCGGACTGGTCGCGCAGGTCCAGGCCGACGGCATCGAGTGCCGAGCGCACCGCTGCGGCCAGCGGTGCGGCGGCACCGGCGTCGCCCGCATCGAGCAGCCGGTTGACCTCGGTGACGAGCGCGAACACACCCGCCAACGCGCCGGTGGTGTCGAGGTCGTCGTCCATGCACCGACGGAAGGCATCCAACGCCGCGGGATCCGGCTCGACATCGGGGAGCGCCTCGGCCCGTCGGGCGAACGCGTCCAGTCGGTCGAGCGCCGACTCGGCCTGCCCGATCGTCGCTGCGGTCACCTCGACCGGCGACCGGTAGTGCGCCTGGAGCACGAGCAGCCGGTACGCCCGCGGGTCGTGACGCTCGACGAGTTCGGTGAGCGTCGTGAAGTTGTCGAGCGATTTCGACATCTTCTCGCCGGCCACCTCGACGAACCCGTTGTGCATCCAGTGCCCGGCGAACTCCCGGCCCGCCGCCACGGCCTGGGCACGTTCGTTCTCGTGGTGGGGAAAGGCCAGGTCGAGTCCGCCGCCGTGCAGGTCGAAGCCGTCGCCGAGCAGGTCCAGGCTCATCACGACGCACTCGGTGTGCCAACCGGGCCGCCCGTCGCCCCAGGGTGCCGGCCATGACGGCTCCCCCGGCTTGGCCAGCTTCCACAGCGCGAAGTCCGCCGGGTGCCGCTTCGCAGAACCGCCCACGACCTCGCGATCACCGCCGCCGGCGAGCAGCTCGTCGAGCGACTGGTGCGCCAGCAGCCCGTAGCCGTCCACGTCGGCCACCGAGAGGTAGACGCCGTCGTCGGTCAGGTACGCCCGGTCCTCGGCGACCAGGTTGGCGATCAGCGACACCATCCGGTCGACGTAGGCGGTGGCGTGCGGTTCGTGGTCGGGTCGCTGCACGCCGATGGCCGCCATGGCGTCCCACCAGACGCCCTCGAACTCGGCGACGACCTCGGTCCACGGTCGGCCCTCCTCGGCGGCCCGGGCGATGATCTTGTCGTCGATGTCGGTGATGTTGGAGACGTACACGACCCGCTGGCCGCACCAGGTCAGGTACCGCCGCAGGATGTCGAACACCAGCGAGAAGCGGCCGTGACCCAGGTGTGGCGGGCCGTACACCGTCGGCCCGCAGACGTACATGGACACCTCACCTGGCGTCCGCTGGACGAGCGGGACGACCGCACCGCGGGCGGTGTCGTGGAGGCGGATCACGACGCGACCCTAGCGAGCCGGCTCGCAGCGGACGCCCCTGCCGCGACCGCCGCCGGGGCGTGGAGTACGTTCGGCCCTGCTCCCGACGCCACCCGGCCCGGGACGGACCCGGACCGAAGGATGGACCTCATGCGAACCCGATCAGTTGCCGCAGTCGCGCTCGTGGCGCTCGTCGCCCTCACCGGCTCCGCCTGCTCGTCGGAGGAGTCCGCGGACACCACGACCACGAGTTCCCCCGCCACCACGGGCCCGGTCGGTGGCAACGTGCTCCCGCCCGTCGTGCTGACCCCCCAGGAGACCTCGGCCACCGTCGACGTGGGCACGAAGGTCGTCTTCAACGTCGGCGAGCCCGGCGAGGGACGGTTCGTCGCCACCAGCGCCGACCCGGCCGTGTTCAAGGTCGAGAACGAGGGCAAGAGCGAGGGCACCTACTCCACCAACGCCGGCGGCGTCGCCGTCGCCCCCGGGACCACCGAGGTCACCGTGCAGTTCTTCGGCTCCACGAACGGCGTCGGCTCCCCGACGACCTTCACGATCACCGTCGAGTAGCACCGTCGAGCAGCGCCGTCGGGCAGCACCACTCGCTCGGCGGCGCTCAGAGCAGGTCCACCGGGGGGCGACCGTCGGCGAGCCGTTGGAACCGGTCGAGCGCCCCGAGCGCCAGCTCCGGCTGCGGCAACACCCAGAAGCGGCCGTCGAGCACCGCCCCCAGGACGGCATCCGCCACCGTCTGCGCCGACGCTCCGGCATCGACACCCGCCCGGCTCGCGGCGTCGACCTCGGCGGCCACGCCCTGCAACTCGAAGTCCTCGGGATCGATGTTCAACGACAGCAACGAGTTGTCGGCGATGTTCGTGGACACGTTGCCCGGACACACCACCGAGGCCCGCACCGCAGCCCCGACGCGCGCCAGTTCGTGGTGCAGCGACTCCATCAACCCGACCACCGCGTGCTTGGACGACACGTAGGCCCCCATCCC
Organism: uncultured Microthrixaceae bacterium; assembly: GCA_964391365.1. Classification (GTDB taxonomy): domain Bacteria; phylum Actinomycetota; class Acidimicrobiia; order Acidimicrobiales; family Microtrichaceae; genus SXMI01. The sequence continues at coordinate 30,235 of CAYMKW010000021.1, forward strand.
CGGGGGCGCCACCAGGCCGGCTCCCGACGACACGGCGAACACGTGGCCCGCTCCGCGCTCCAACATGGCCGGCACGATCGCCCGCACACCGTGGACCGGACCCCAGTAGTCGACGTCGACCTGGCGCTGCCAGAGTTCGAGCGGCTGCTCCCAGGTCAGCCCCGGCACGCAGATCCCGGCGTTGAGGACGGCCACCGCCGGGCCGCCGAGGTCCTCGCACGCATCGACCAGCGTCGACGCCACGTCGGGATCGGCGGCGTCGCCCAACACGGTCCGCACCCCCGGTGCCCCGGCCGCCATGGCCTGGGCGCCCGTGACGGCCATGCCCATGTCGTCGTAGTCGCTCAGTACCAACGGCAGTCCGAGCGCACCGAAGGTGACCGCCAGCGCCGTGCCGATCGTCCCGCCCGCGCCCGTGATGACGACCGCCCCGTCACCGACGGCCGCCCGCACCGCCTCACCGCTGACCGCGCCCTCGCTCATGCTGCCTCCCTCGTCGAGCCGACCCACGGGTGACCGGCTGCGGCGACGGACACCGACGTCCGGTTCGTCCGGGGCCGTGCCGGCGTGCGTTCGGGACCGTAGCGGGCCTCCCGGTAGGTTGTCGCCGTCATGAGCGCGCACCCACCCCGACCGAAACCGGACCGGACCGTCCCCGACAAGCCGGGCGTCGACGGGCTCGAGGACCGCTGGGCACCCGTCTGGGCCGAGCAGGACACCTACTCCTTCGACCGGACCGTCACCCGTGACCGCGTGTTCTCCATCGACACGCCGCCGCCGACCGCCTCCGGGTCGCTGCACGTCGGCCACGTCTTCTCCTACACCCACACCGACACCATCGCCCGGTACCAGCGCATGCGGGGGATGGAGGTCTTCTACCCGATGGGCTGGGACGACAACGGACTGCCGACCGAGCGACGGGTCGAGAACTACTTCGGCGTGCGCTGCGACCCGACGGTCCCCTACGACCCGGCGTTCAGCGCACCCGACGAGCCGGCCGGCGACCGTCGCGACTTCGTCGCCGTCAGCCGACCCAACTTCATCGAACTGTGCGAGCAGCTGCTCGAGATCGACGAGCAGGCCTTCGAGCAGGTGTGGACCCGGCTGGGCCTGTCGGTCGACTGGTCGTCGACCTACGCCACGATCGACGAGACCTCGCGTCGGGTCAGCCAGCGGGCGTTCCTGCGCAACCTCGCCCGGGGCCAGGCCTACTCCCAGGAGGCGCCCAGCCTCTGGGACGTCACCTTCCAGACCGCCGTCGCCCAGGCCGAGCTCGAGGACCGGGAGCGCCCCGGCGCCTACCACCAGCTCGCGTTCCACCGCACCGACGGTGGCGGCGACGTCCTGATCGACACGACCCGGCCCGAACTCGTCGTGAGCTGCGTGGCACTCGTCGCCCACCCCGACGACGAGCGCTACCAGCCCCTGTTCGGCTCGACGGTCACCACACCGGTGTTCGGGGTCGAGGTGCCGGTCCACCCCCACCCGCTCGCCGAGCCCGACAAGGGCACCGGCATCGCCATGATCTGCACCTTCGGCGACACGACCGACGTCGTGTGGTGGCGGGAGCTGGCCCTGCCGACCCGCGCCGTGGTCGAACGCGACGGCCGCTTCAGTGCAACCACCCCGGAGTGGCTGGCGACCGATGAGGCCCGCGAGCGCTACGGGCGGATCGCCCGCAAGGCACCCGGCGGCGCGCGCGAACAGATGGTCGCCCTGCTCGGCGAGACCGGCGAGCTCGTCGGCGACATCCGACCGATCCAGCACGCCGTGACGTCCTTCGAGAAGGGCGACAAGCCGCTCGAGATCGTGACCTCGCGGCAGTGGTACATCCGCAACGGGGGACGTTCCGACGAACTGAAGGCCGAGCTGGTCGACCGGGGCGCGGAACTGGTGTGGCACCCGGCGTTCATGCGACACCGCTACGACAACTGGGTCCAGGGCCTGAACGGCGACTGGCTCGTGTCCCGTCAGCGCTACTTCGGCGTGCCGTTCCCGGTCTGGTACCCGGTGCTCGACGACGGATCCGTCGACCACGACCACCCGATCCTGCCCGACGAGGCCGACCTGCCCGTCGACCCCCAGGCCGAGTGTCCCGCCGGGTTCAGCGAAGCGGACCGCGACCGACCCGGCGGGTTCGTCGGCGATCCCGACGTGATGGACACCTGGGCCACCTCGTCGCTGACCCCGCTGATCGCCTGCCGGTGGGAGGAGGACGCCGACCTGTTCGCCCGCACGTTCCCCATGAACCTCCGCCCGCAGGGCCACGACATCATCCGCACCTGGCTCTTCTCGACGGTGCTGCGCAGCCACGACGAGTTCGGCTGCGTCCCCTGGTCCGACGTCGCGCTGTCCGGGTGGATCCTGGACCCCGACCGCAAGAAGATGTCGAAGTCCAAGGGCAACGTCGTCACGCCGGTGGGCCTGCTCGAACAACACGGCTCGGACGCCGTCCGCTACTGGGCGGCCTCCGGCCGTCCCGGCACCGACACCGCCTTCGACGAGCAGCAGATGAAGGTCGGCCGGCGCCTGGCGATCAAGCTGCTGAACGCCTCTCGCTTCGCTCTCGGCTTCGGTTCCGTCCCCGAGGGCACGCCGGTGACCGAACCACTCGACCGGGCGGTCCTGGCCGCGCTGGCCGACCTGGTGGACGACGCCACCCGGGCCTTCGACGACTTCGACTACGCCCGGGCGCTGGAGCGGACCGAGCACTTCTTCTGGCGGTTCTGCGACGACTACCTGGAGCTGGTCAAGTCCCGCGCCTACGGCGAGGACGGGGCGACCGAGCCCACACCCGGCACCGCCTCGGCCCGGGCGGCGCTCGCCGTGGCGCTGTCCACCCTGCACCGACTCCTCGCCCCGTTCCTGCCCTTCACCTGCGAGGAGGCGTGGTCGTGGTGGATGGAGGGGTCGGTCCACACCACGAACTGGCCGACCGCCACCGAACTCCGTGACGCCGCCGGCGTGGGTGCGGGCACGGGCGCACCCGAGGCGTTCGCCGTCGCCGGCGCGGTCCTCAGCGAGCTCCGCGGGGCCAAGTCGGCGGCGAAGGTCGGGATGCGGGCCGAGATCGAACGGGCCGAGGTCATCGACGACCCGGCCCGTCTGGAGCTGCTGAGGACGGTGCTCGACGACGTGGCCGAGGCCGGCCGGGTGCGCGAGTTCGTCCTGGGCGAGGGAGCCGAGCTGTCGGTGGCCTGCACGCTCGCCGCCGACGGCGACTGAGCGGGCTCAGCGACCCGCAACGGTCGGCAGCACGACCTGGGCGAGGGGAATCCGCTCGGAGTCGAACGCCTGCAGCACCCGCAGCCGGAACTCGCGCTCCACCTCGAACTGGGCTGCAGGCTCGGTGTCGCACAGCACCCGGAGCGTCACACCGGTGGGGTCGATCAACAGGACGCCGAGCACCTCCACGGCGCCGGTGATCCGATCGGACCAGGCGTCGTCGTTGCGCAGCGCGGTTCCGACCTCGCCGAGCACGGCGACCGCCCGTTCGATGTCGGCCTCCGGGGCGACCACGACGTCGACGACGGCCCGGGACCAGCTCTGGGACTTGTTGCCGACCGAGAGCACCTCACCGTTGGCGATGTGCCAGACCGTCCCGTTCACATCCCGAACCCGGGTGGAGCGGAGCGTGACCCGCTCGACCACGCCGGCGACCGGCGCCCCGCAGTCGACGATGTCGCCGACCCCGTAGCGGTCCTCGACCACGATGAAGAACCCGGCGAGCATGTCGCGCACCAGTGTCTGGGCCCCGAACCCGAGCGCGACGCCCACCACCCCTGCCGAGGCCAGGATCGCCGGCAGGCTGGCCCCGAGCTCGGCCAGGATCAGCGCCGACGCCAGGACGACGACGACGATCGAGGCCACCGACCGGGCGATGGCGGTGACGGTCTCGGTCCGGGCCTGCATCCGGTTGGTCGACGCCCCCGACCGGAACTGGTCCGGCATGAACTCGCCGAGCCGGTCGGCGCTGGCCATCATCCGCAGACCGACCCGCCGGATCGCCCAGCGCAGCACCAGGTTCACCAGCCAGGCGGCCAGCAGGATGA
>CAYMKW010000022.1:0-22796 GCA_964391365.1 uncultured Microthrixaceae bacterium
CCAGGATCAAACTCTCCATCAAGATCTTGGTCACCGTCCCGAGGGTCGGTGACGTTCGATCGGAGAGCCGGCATCGGGCTGGCTGCCCTCTGCCGACTGGCACAGTTCTGGCTACCTCCCGTGAGACGGGAGGTTGTCCGGAAAGTGCATATTGAATTGAAGGGTCGTCCGAGCACCGGTCTCCCAGCGCGCGGACGCCCGCACTCGCCTTTTTGGCATCCTCTCTTCCGTTGTCAAGGATCGCTCGGCCTCCCGCAGGGGACCCAGCCGGAACGTGGAGCCGAGGCTGCCAGGGGTTCCGGTACCTCGGTGACCAAGCGGTGCACCGGGGCGAGTGGCCAAGCTATCTGCACCCGTCGACGGAGTCAACTCGGGGCGGAGAGACGGGCGTCACCCAGCCGAGTGTGTGCTCAGCCGACGACCCGGAGGACGTGATGGGACTTCCGTCCCCGGGCCAGCAGGACGAACGACCCGGCGAGCAGGTCCGCCTCGTCCAGCACCGGCTCGCGGGCGGTGAGCGGGCGGCCGTTCACGGAGTAGCCCGCGAGGTTCCGTCGCACCTCCCCCTTCGACTTGGCGAGTTCCGACGCCGCGAGCAGCTCGAGCACGTCGGCTCCCACCACCTCGGAGCGTGGGTGGCTGCTCGACGGCAGCTCGGTCGCCAGCAGTTCGAGACCGGCCGGGTCGAGGTCCAGCACCGGTGCCCCGGTGAAGAGGACTGCGCCCGCCGCTTCTGCCGCAGCCACCGGCCCGGGTCCGTGGACCAGCGTGGTGACCTCCCGCGCCAGGCGACGCTGACCCGTTCGGGAACCCGGGTCGAGTTGGTGCGCGGCCGCAATGGAACGGCACTCGTCGACCGGGAGGAGGGTCAGTCGCAGGAGGAGCGACTCCACGTCCTCGTCGCCGACGTTGAGGAGGTGCTGGTACATGGCGAAGGGCGACGTCCGAGTGGCAGCGAGCCAGATGTTCTGCCCCTCGCTCTTGCCGAACTTCGTGCCATCGGCCCGCACGATCAGAGGGGCCGTCAGCCCGTGCACGTGATCGCCCGTGCGGCGCCGTACCAGGTCGATGCCGGCGGTGATGTTGCCCCACTGGTCCGAGCCGGCGACCTGGAGGTCACATCCGTGCCGGAGGTGCAGTTCGAGGAAGTCGTTGGCCTGCAGGAGCATGTACGAGAACTCGGTGAAGGAGATGCCCGACTCACGGGAGATGCGGCCCTTCACCGAGTCCTTGGCCAGCATCGTGTTGACGGTCACGTGCTTGCCGACGTCGCGCAGGAACTCGAGGACGCTCACTCGCTCCGTCCACGTCCGGTTGTCCACCAACGTGCCGGAGCCTCCGATGCCCAGATCGAGGAACTGCTCGAGCTGCGCCCCCAGGGCGGCACGGTTGGCATCGAGGACCTCGGCGTCGAGGAACTGTCGTTCCTCGCTCCGGCCCGACGGGTCGCCGATCATGCCGGTGGCGCCCCCGACCAGGGCGATCGGTGGATGCCCGGCGTCCTGGAACCGCCGGAGCAGCAGGATCGACTGCAGGTTCCCGAGATGGAGGGAGTCCGCCGTGGGGTCGAAACCGCAGTAGGTGGGTGTCGGGCCATCAGCCAGACGGGCACCGAGGGCCTCGAGATCCGTGGCGTCCTGCAGCAGCCCCCGCTCGACCAGATCGGTCAGGGTCGCAGCGGCACGATCGCTGTCCTGGCTCGGCACGTGACACCTCCTCGGGCGACCGGATCGTAGCGCCGCACCCGGTCGCTGATCGCGGCACCGACAGCCTGCTGCCGGGCCGCTGCCGCCAACCTCGGCCGGCAGCACGGCACAATCATGGGGTGCGGGACGATCACGGGAACCGGCGTCAGCGGATCGGTGCCCGCCGTTCGGTGCCGTGGCGTCGGGCCACGATCACCGTGGTCGCAACCGCAGCGGCCCTCCTCGGCCTGCCCGCGTGCGGCTCCGGCCGTGACGCTCCCCCGCTGGCGCTCCCCGTCAACGCCGAACCGTCGGTGCTGCTCGACGCGAATGGTGACGTCCTGACCGTGCTCCAGGAACAGAACCGACGGGTCGTGCCGCTCGCCGAGGTCCCCGTGAGCATGCGGGACGCGATCGTCGCGATCGAGGACAGCCGCTTCTGGACCCACGACGGGATCGACGCGAGGGCCATCGCCCGGGCCGCCGGCGCCAACGCCCAGGCAGGCGGCGTGTCCGAGGGTGGATCGACGATCACGCAGCAGTACGTCAAGAACGCACTCCTGACACCCGAGCGGACCATCCAGCGCAAGCTCGAGGAGGCGTCGATCGCCCTGGCGCTCGAACGGAACTACTCCAAGGAGGTCATCCTCGAGCAGTACCTCAACACGATCTACTTCGGCGACGGTGCCTACGGGGTCGACGCGGCCGCGAGGAACTTCTTCGGTGTCCCGGTCGCCCAGCTGTCCCTGGTGCAGTCGGCGCTCCTCGCCGGCCTGGTCCGTGCCCCCGGGACCTACGACCCACGGACCTCACCCGAGCGCGCGACCGAGCGCCGCAACCTCGTGCTGTCGAGGATGGAGGAACTCGGCATCGTCGATCCGGCCACTGCCGCCGCTGCCCGGGCAGAACCGCTGGTGCTGGCTCCACCTGCACCTCCTCCGGAGCAGCGGCCCTACCCCGCCCCCCACTTCGTCGACGAGGTGAAGCGATGGTTGCTGCAGGAGTCGGACCTCTTGGGCTCGACCGACGCCGAGCGCTACGTGAACCTCTACCGGGGCGGCCTGCGAATCACCACCACGATCGATCCGTACCTGCAGTTCCTCGCCGTGGCCGCGATCAACCGGACGCTCCCGGACCAGGTGGTCAACCCGCGCACCCCTGACGCGGCGCTGGTGTCGATCGAACCGGGGACGGGCCACGTGGTGGCGATGGTCGGCGGCGCCGACTACTTCGGGTCGCACAGCTACCGGCAGGCCAACCTCGCCCGCGGGTCCGGTCGACAGACCGGGTCGACGTTCAAGCCGTTCGTCATGGCCGCAGCCCTCGAGAACGGTGTCCCGACGAGCAGGCGCTACGACGCTCCGGGGTCGGTCAGCCACCGACTGCCGGGAGGCGAGACCTGGGAGGTCTCGGGCGGAGCGCTCGGCGAGGCGACCATGGCCGAGTGCCTCGTCGTCTCGTCGAACACCTGCTTCTCGAACGTGATCCTGGACCCTGAGGTCGGTGCTGAGGCGTCCGTCGACGTGGCGAGGCGCCTCGGCCTCGACGACACGTCGCTCGACGAGAATCCCGCTGCCGTGCTGGGGACCAACGACGTCACGGTCGAGGACATGGCCACGGCCTACGCCACGCTCGCCAACGACGGAATCCACGTCGCACCCGTCTACGTGACCAGAATCGAGCGTTCCGACGGAACGCTCGTCTACGCACACCAGCATCGCCAGGACGTCGCCATCGACCCGGAGGTCGCCCGAGGAATGAGCGAGGTCCTCCCCGAGGTGATCAACCGTGGCACCGGGCGCGAAGCGGCGGTGGGCCGTCCCGCCGGAGGAAAGACCGGGTCGAGCGAGTTCAACGTGGACGCCTGGTTCTGTGGCTACGTCCGGCAGCTGGCGACGGCCGTGTGGGTCGGGTTCGCCGAGCCGCGGCGCGACGAAGACGGCAGCTTCCGCCCCGTCTCGATGTCACCGCCGAACACGCCCATCGAGGTCACCGGCGGCACCTATCCGGCTCGGATCTGGGCCGCCTACACCGAGGCCGCGGTCCGGGACACCCCTCCGTTCCCGCTCTTCGATCCCAGCGCGATTCCGGCAGCCACCACCACCACGACCAGCCCCGCGCAGAACCCTGCGCTCGCCGAGCGGGTCGCTCCGCCCGAACGCAGCCCCGTCCCGGCCGTCGCAGGTCTCGAGGCCGATGATGCGGAGGACGAGGTCGAGGACGCCGGCTTCGTCGTGCGGGTCGTCCGGGCGCCCGGGCGCGGGTCTGTCGGATCCGTCGCCGCCCAGTCCCCACCGCCGGGAACGCAGCTCGCTTCCGGTTCCACGGTCGTTCTCGAGGTCATCTCCGGGCCTGCAGCCAGCGGGAGCGTCGTGCCGTCGTTGGTCGGACTCGACGGCGAACGGGCCCGTCGCCAGCTCCTCGATGCCGGGTTCGAGGTGATCATGGCTGCGTCCGGGAGCGCCGGGTCGGCCACGCCGGTCGGTTCGGTCATCTCCACCGAACCAGCAGCGGGCCAGCGATCGGAGGACGGAAGGATCCGCGTCGTGGTGGCTGCAGCTCCGGCGGTCACGACGACCGCTCCGCGGGCACCGACACCGGCGAACGGCCCCCGTGGTTGAGGAAGTGGCCCGGGGAGCGGCTGCAGGCAGAGCGCAGCCGGCTGGCATGCTGTGGCCGTGAGTCACGACACCGATCAACGGACCAACGTCGCCTCCGTCGAGGACGACGGGCCGCGACGCAGCCGTCGGCAGGTCATCTCGTTCGTCGCCGCGGGTTCGTTCAGCGCGTTCGTGGTGGGCATGTGGCTCTACGCGTTCTTCATCTACGACCCGGGGCTCAAGGTCGACGAACTGGCGGATCGGACGTTCCCGATCGCCGCCGAGCGGATCTGCGCAGCCGGCCGGAGCGACGTGGACGCCCTCCCGCCGGCGAACGTGTCGAGGTCGGCAACGGAACGCGCTGAGGTCATCGACAGCGCCAACGCCCGTCTCCGCGCCATGATCGCGGAACTCCGTGCCGCCGTGCCTGCGGACCAGGGTCGCGTCACCAGTGGAGTCAACGAGTGGCTCGACGACTGGACCACCTACGTCGACGACCGTCAGGCCTACGCCGACGGCCTCCGCTCCGATCCGCAGACCCGGTTCACCGAGACCGTGAAGGCGAACCGGCAGGTGTCTCGTGCGGTGGACGGGTTCGCCGAGGTGAACCGGATGGAGAGCTGCTCCACCCCGGGCGACGTGGGCTGACGGTCCGAGCCCACGACGGCCCGATCACGAGCCGTCGACAGGTCCGCAGGCCAGGTGCTCCAGCGCCGGACGAGCCGCTGCGGCGAGCCGCAGGATGCCGACCTCGTCCACGAGTCCGGCCAGGCCGGACGGATCGACCCATCGGAGCGCCTCCGACTCGTGGTTCCCGACCGGCTGGGACCCGGCGGGTGCCAGCACGAGGAAGCGCAGGTCGAGGTGGAGGTGCTCGCCCAGCGAATCGCCGTGGTCCACGGCGTGGACATCGAGGTCGATCGCCGGCACGACGACCCGGAGCCCCTCGATCCCGGTCTCCTCGATGGCCTCACGGAGCGCGACGTTCGCCAGGTTGGTGTCACCGTCGGCGTGACCGCCCGGCTGCAGCCATCGCTGCAGCTTCCGGTGGAACAGGACCAGCACCTCACCCGAACCCTCCTCGACGACGAGCGCCGACCCGGTCAGGTGACCGGGCGTGCACGTCCGCTCCGCCAAGGAGGAGCCGAGTTCGTCGAGCAGTTCCAGGACCTGCAGCCGGGCTGGTTCGCACTCCGGCGCCAGTCGGGCATCGACGAGCGCAGCGCGTGCCGGCGCGGGGTTGGAGTTGACCCCGAGGGACGGATCATCGGCGTCCAGGACCACCCACGGCCCGGATCCGTTCACTCGGGAACCACCCGTCGTGAGCCGGTGCGGGCGCGTGCCGGCAGGCTCATCGTGGGGGAACGGACAGCCGTGCCCGCTCGGCTGCGAGCCGCTCGCTGAGTGACGCCAACTGGATCGCCACCGGCACTGGTCCCGCGCCGCCCGGAGTCGTCCTGCGCCGTACCGATTCCCCGGGGGCGAGCAGCCCGACCGCACGCTCCCCCAGCGCCGGTTCGGCTCGGACCAGATCGACCAGCGGGATGTCGTCCTCCAGGGACCGCCGCACGAGCGCACCCACCACGGCGTGGGCCTCGCGGAACGGAACACCGTCGAGCACGAGGAACTCGGCCAGGTCGGTTGCCGATGCATGGGGGGAATCGGCGGCATCGGCCATGCGCCCCGTGCGGAACTCGAGGGTGCGGTACACACCACCGAGGGCTCCGAGCGCCAGACGGACGGTGTCGAGGGCGTCGAAGACCGGTTCCTTGTCCTCCTGCAGATCCCGGTTGTAGGCGAGCGGCAGTCCCTTGAGCGTGGCGAGGAATCCCGCCAGGTCGCCGATCAGGCGGCCGGACTTTCCCCGTGCCAGCTCCGCAACATCAGGGTTCTTCTTCTGCGGCAGCATCGACGATCCGGTGGCGTAGGCGTCATCGAGCCTCACGAAACCGAACTCGTCGGTGCTCCAGACGACCAGCTCCTCGCCCAGTCGGGACAGGTGGACCCCGAGGAGAGCGCACACGAAGAGCGTCTCGGCGGCGAAGTCGCGATCGGAGGTGGCGTCCAGGGAGTTGTCGAAGACGGCGGAGAACCCTGCGTCCGCGGCGGTGGCCGCAGGATCGAGCGGCAGGGACGAGCCGGCCAGCGCGCCTGCGCCGAGCGGCGAGACGTCGCAGCGTCGCCGGCAGTCGGCGATCCGATCGACATCGCGGAGCAGCGCCCAGGCGTGCGCGCCCAGGTGGTGCGCGAGCAGCACGGGCTGCGCCTGTTGCAGGTGTGTGTAGCCGGGCAGGTACGCGGCGTCCGCTCCGGTGCCGGCCTCCTGCGCCCGGTCGACCAGCACCGATGCCAGGTCGAGGACGCGGCCGGCAACGACACCGAGTTCACGGCCGACGTAGCGACGGAACGCCGTGGCGACCTGGTCGTTGCGGGATCGACCCGTGTGCAGCTTGCCGCCGGCCGGCCCGACGAGCTCCGTGACCCGCCGTTCGATGGCGGTGTGGACGTCCTCGTCGCTGGCCACGAAGCGGAGATCTCCCGCTCGGAACTCCATCTCGACAGCATCGAGGCCACCGAGCATCGCACCGAGCTCATCCTCGCTCAGGAGACCCGCGCGGCGGAGCCCACGGACGTGCGCCTTCGAGCAGGCGACATCATCGACGAGGAGTCGCTGGTCGTACTCCAGGCTGCCGGTGAAGGCGACGAGTTCCTCGGCCGGTGAGACGTCGAACCGCCCGTGCCAGAGCTGGCCCCGGGCGGTGTCATCGGCGCTCACCGGGCTCCCGGACCCTGCACGTCCGACCACGTCTGCACGCCCAGCCCCCAGATCCGCACGAATCCCTCGGAGTCGGCGTGTCGGAAACGATCGGCCGCGTCGTAGGTCGCCAGCCCGTAGTCGTAGAGGGAACGTTCGGCACGGCGACCGACGACCCAGCACCGACCCGGTTCCAACGCCATGCGAACGTCGCCCGTCACGTGTTCCTGGGAGGTGTCGACGAAGGCGTCGAGCGCCTCCTTGAGCGGAGAGAACCACAGCCCGTCGTAGACGAGCTCGGCGTAGCGGTGCTGCAGGCGGATCTTCTCCCGCTGGAGGTCGCGCTCCAGGGTGATCGACTCCAGGTCCGCGTGCGCCGCCATGATCGCCAGCGCGCCCGGGGCCTCGTAGGTCTCCCGGCTCTTGATGCCCACCCGCCGGTTCTCCACCATGTCGAGGCGACCCCATCCGTAGGACCCGACGAGGTGGTTCAACCGGACGATCAGCTCGTGCAGCGGGAGCGCTTCGCCGTCGAGGGCGACCGGCACGCCCCGCTCGAAGGACACCGTGAACTCCCGGCGCTCCGTCGCTGTGGGCACGGTCATCTTCCACACACCCACGGGCGGCTCCGCCCACGGGTCCTCCATCTCGCCGCACTCGATGGCCCGGCCCCAGAGGTTGTCGTCGATCGAGTACAGCTTCTCCTTGGTCGCACCCACCGGGATCCCGTGGCGAGCGGCGTAGTCGATCGAGTCCTCGCGGGTGAAACCCCAGTTCCGGACCGGAGCCAGCTGCTCCAGGTCCGGGGCGAGCGCCATGTAGCTCACCTCGAAGCGCACCTGGTCGTTGCCCTTGCCGGTGCAGCCGTGGGCCACGCCATCCGCTCCGTAGGCCCGTGCGACCTCGACCTGCTTGGCAGCGATCAACGGACGACTGAGCGCGGAGACCAGCGGGTACTGGTCCTCGTAGAGCGCGTTCGCCTTGATCACCGGAGCCAGGTAGTCGTCCGCGAACTCCGCCCGGAGGTCGAGTTCCTCGTAGGCGATCGCCCCGGCGCCGAGCGCCTTCTCCCGGTTCCCGTCGAGCGTTCCCTCCTGGCCGACGTCCGCCGACAGGCAGACGACCTCGACCCCGAGGTGTTCGATCATCCACCTCACCGCCACCGAGGTGTCGAGTCCGCCGCTGTAGGCCAGCACCACCCGATTCGCCATGTTCTCCTCCGTCCTGCTTCGTTGCTCGTCGTGTTCCCCGGGCTCAGCCGAGGCCGGCCAGGTCGGCCATGGTGGCGCACAGGTCCGCACCGCGGCCCGCTCGCGCCACGACCAGGACGGTGTCGTCACCTGCGACCGTGCCGACGACGTCGTCCATCCCGTTCCGATCGATCGCCGAGCCGACCACGTGGGCCGATCCCGGCGGTGTCCGCAGGACCACGAGGTCACCTGAACGGTCGATGTCGACCACCCAGTCGCCGACGACCCGCCGCAGGTGTTCCTCGGGGGCGACCTGCTCGCGGGGCAGCTCGGGCACGGCGTAGACGGGTTCGCCTCCGCTCATGCGCACCTTGATGGCACCCAGCTCCTCGAGGTCGCGCGAGACGGTCGCCTGGTTGACCGTCACACCCGCCGCTGCGAGCAGTTCGACGAGCTGCGACTGGTTGGAGACACGGTGCTCCTCGAGCAGCTTGGAGATGCGGTGCTGGCGCTGCTGCTTGGTCGTCACGGCACCTCCCCCCGGGAGTCCGGGTCCAGCAGGAACGTGAACAGCCCACGGGCCGTGTGGAGGCGATCGTGGGCCTGGCTCCAGATCCGGCTGGACGGCCCGTCCAGCACCTCGTCGGTCGCCTCGTCCCCTCGGTGTGCGGGAAGGCAGTGGAGGAACACCGCCCGGTCCGCCGCGAGGCCGAGGAGTTCGGCGTCGACACGCCACGGAGCGAACACGGCGGTGCGGGCGGCCTGCTCCTGCTCCTGACCCATCGAGTACCAGGTGTCGGTGTAGACGACGTCAGCACCCGCAACGGCCCGACGCGGGTCGGCCTCGACCTCGACCGTCGCCCCGGCCGCTGCGATCCGGTCACGGTCGGCGACGGAGAAGCCGTACTCCTCCGGGCCCGACCACACGAAGGTCGCACCCACGAGCGAGCAGCCGATGGCGAGCGACCGGGCGACGTTGTTGGCGTCGCCCACGAAGACCACGCGCAGACCGGACAGCGAGCCGAACTCCCGCCGGATCGTGAGGAGGTCGGCCAGCGTCTGGATCGGATGGGCGTCGTCGGAGAGCAGGTTGACGACCGGCACGGCCGATGCCTCGGCCAGGCGCTCGAGCACCGAGTGCGCATAGACCCGGGCACCGAGGAGTCGGCCCATTCCGGAACACAGGCGCGCCAGGTCCTCGGCGGACTCCCGACGGTCGATCCCGACCTCGTCGCCCAGCAACGCCACCGGGTGTCCGCCCAGCTGACTCGTTGCCATCTCGACGGAGGTCCGGGTCCGGGCCGAGGGCTTCTCGAAGAGGAACACCGCACCCGACCCGGCCAGCAGGTCCGAGCGTGGTGGGGCGAGTGAGAGGTCCAGGACGTGGAGCACCTCGGACGGCGCCAGGTCGTCGATCTCCAGGAAGTGACGGACTGGACTCACTGCGCCGAGCCTCCATCGGTCCGGTCGGCGACCAGCGCCGCGGCGTCCAGCAGGGCGGCCACCCCGGCATCGATCTCTTCGTCCGAGATCAGCAGGCTCGGCGCGAGCCGGAGGGCCGTCGGGGTCACGGCATTGACCACGACGCCGCGATCGAGGAGCACGCGGGCGGCGTCCGCCGACGGCACGTCGAGCTCCACGGCCAGGAGCAGGCCGCGACCCCGGACCGACACGACGTGCGGTGCGCCCAGCAGCGCCTCGGTGAAGCGCTCCCCTGCCCGGGTCGACCGACCCACGACGTCCTCGGCCTCCATGACCTCGAGCACCGCCCGCGCCGCGGCCGTGGCCAGGGGTTGTCCGCCGTAGGTCGTTGCGTGGTCGCCGGGGACGAACGACGCGGCCGCTTCGACCGTGGCCCAGCAGGCACCGATCGGGACGCCGTTGCCGAGCGCCTTGGCCATGGTCACCACGTCGGGCCGGACACCCGCGTGCTGGTGAGCGAACCAGTCTCCGCAGCGACCCAGTCCGGTCTGCACCTCGTCGACCATCATGAGGACGTCGCGCTCCGTGCAGATCTCGCGGACACCCCGCAGGTACTCCACCGACGCGGGCTGCACACCGCCCTCCCCCTGCACCGCCTCGAGCAGCACCGCCGCCACATCGGGCGTCACTGCGGCGTCGAGGGCGTCGAGGTCGTCGAACGGAACGTGACGGAACCCCTCGGGGAGCGGCTGGAACGGTTCGTGCTTTGCCGGCTGACCCGTGGCCGCCAGAGCGGCCAGCGTCCGCCCGTGGAAGCTCCCCCACGCCGAGACCACCTGGTACCGACCGGCAGCTGCGGGACCCCACCGTCGGGCGAGCTTGAGCGCGCACTCCACGGCCTCGGCACCGGAGTTGGCGAAGAACACCTGACCGCCCCCGCCGAGCAGTCGGTCGAGGGTCGAGGCGACCACCGGAGCGTGCTCGGTGGCGAACAGGTTCGAGACGTGCAGCAGCGTCCGGGACTGGCGGGCCAGGGCGTCGGCCACCGCCGGGTGGGAGTGTCCGAGCGACGTGACGGCGAGACCCGAGAGCAGATCGAGGTAGCGCCGGCCGTCCCGGTCCCAGAGCCAGCTCCCCTCCCCACGAACGAACTCGACGAGCGGCGGCCCGTAGGTGCCCATGATCGGACAGCGCGTCAACGACGGGTCCGCTCCGACGGCGGCCCGGTGCGCCGCGACCACGTCCGGGGAGCTCACGAATCGCTCCCCGTCACCATCGTGCCGACTCCGGCGTCGGTGAACAGTTCGAGCAACAGCACGTGCGGGAGCCGACCATCGACGAGGTGGACCGAACCGACGCCGTGGCGGACGGCACGAGCGCAGCCCGTCAACTTGGGCACCATTCCACCCGACACCGTGCCGTCGGCGATCAGGCCCTCGACGGCGTCGACGTCGACCTGCGCGATCAGCGACTCCGGCCGGTCGACGTCGGCGAGCAGGCCCGCCACGTCGGAGAGGAAGACCAGCTTCTGGGCCCCGAGCCGTTCGGCGACCGCCGTGGCCGCGTCGTCGGCGTTGATGTTGTAGGTCTGGCCATCGGCATCGGCACCGATGGTCGCGATCACCGGGATCAGCCCCATGGAGAGCGTCCGTTCGATGAGCTCGGGGTTGACCTCGGTGATCGTGCCCACGAACCCGAGCTCGGGGTCGTGGGTCTCGGCGACGAGCAACTGGGCGTCCGTGCCCGCCAGACCCAGCGCCACCGGGCCGAAGGCGTTGAGCGCCGTCACGATGTCGGCGTTGACCTTGCCCATCAGCACCATCTGCGCCACCTCGAGCGTCTCGGCATCGGTGACGCGCCGGCCGTCGACGAAGGACGACTCCTTGCCGAGCCGCTGGAGCCACTCACCGATCTGGGGGCCGCCACCGTGGACCACCACGGGACGCATGCCGACCCGGTGCATGAGCACGATGTCCTGGGCGAACTCGGCGAACAGGTCCGGGCGGGTCATCGCGTTGCCGCCGAACTTCACGACGACGATCGAGCCCCGGAAGCGCTCGATGTACGGCAGGGCCTGGAGCAGGACGTCGACGGCCACCTGGGGATCGTGATGATCGGTCACGGGGTGACTCCCGTCAGGCTCAGCCCAGCGGTCTCCGGGATGTCGAGTGCCAGGTTCAGGCACTGCAGCGCCTGACCGGAGGCCCCCTTGCCGAGGTTGTCGATGGCGGCGAGCGCGATCACGGTGCCGGTGCGTTCGTCGTAGCGAGCCGTGACGTGCGCGGTGTTCGACCCGAGCGTCGCCTTTGTCGACGGTGGCGCCTCGGAGACGACGACGAACGGTTCGTCGCGGTAGGCCTCGTCGAGTGCCACGAGCAGGTCACCGGTGCTCAGCCCCTCCACGGCCGGCCGGCCGTAGCAGGTGGCGAGGATCCCCCGGCTCATCGGCACGAGGTGGGGGGTGAAGAGCACCGATGCGCCCAGGTTGGTCTCCATCTCGACGGTGTGGCGATGGTCGAGCAGTCCGTAGGCGGTGACGTCGGAATCGACGGCACAGAAGGTCGTGGTGGGCTTGGGTGGGCGCCCGGCACCCGACACTCCCGAGACGGCATCGACGACCAGACCGTGCCGCTCCACCAGTCCGGCCTCGACCAGCGGGTGGAGGGCCAGTGTCGCTGCGGTCGGGTAGCAGCCCGGTACGGCGACGGCATCGGCGCCGACGATCCGGGACCGGTTGAGCTCCGGCAGCCCGTACACGAACCGCTGGAGCAGTTGCGGGGCCGTGTGCCGTTCGTGGTACCAGCGCTCGTAGTCGGCGGCGTCGTCCAGTCGGAAGTCGGCCCCGAGGTCGACCACGACCCGGACCCGATCGAGGAGGTCACCGACCAGCGCCTGGCTGGCACCGTGGGGTAGCGCCACCACCACCGCGTCGACGTCATCGAGCACGCCGGCGGGATCGGCCGGCGGCCAGGCGCTGTAGGCCAGACCGGGGTACGCAGCCGCCAGTCCTGGGTACAGGTCCGAGACGAGCACGCCGGCCTGGCTGTCCGCTGTCGCGAACGCCAGGTCCAGAGACGGATGCCCGGCCAGCAGACGCATCAGTTCGGCCCCGGTGAAGCCCGACGCGCCGATCACGCCCACTCGGGCCCCGGCTACCGGGCCGCCCTGGTGCTGGTCGTTCGGGGCCATGGGATCACCCTAGCGCAAGATCATGCAGACTTCTGCAATTCTATGCGGGCACCCTCAGGTGCGGAGCACCGCGCCGTGGGTGGCCGACACCTCGTCGATGATCCGTTCGCGCAGCTCGGCGACCTCGGTGTCGGTGAGGGTCCGGTCATCGGCCTGGAACCGCACGCTGAACGCCAGGCTCCTGCGGCCACTGCCGAGCGCGTCCGACCGGAACACGTCGAACAGCCGGACACGACGCACCAGCTCGCCACCGGCACTCCGGACCGTGGCGCGGACCGCAGCAGCCGGGACCTCGTCACCGACGACGAACGCCAGGTCGACATCCGCCGAGGGGAACCGGCTGACGGGTCGGGCCTGTCGGGGCGGCGACGGGAGCGCGAGCAGGACGCCGAGGTCGAGTTGGAGCCAGGCGACCCGCTCCACGATGCCGTGGCGTTCCAGCACGTCGGGGTGCACCTCGCCAACGGAACCGCTGGCGACTCCGGCCAGCTCGACCGTGGCGGATCGGCCGGGGTGCAGTCCGGGGACCGGACGGTTCGTCACCACCAGCGGACCGACCCCGACCGACGCCACCACCGCGTCCAGCAGCCTGACGGCGGCCCCTGCGTCGCAGCCGGCGAGCGCCACGCCGAGGTGCTCGCGTTCACAGTCGAGGACCCGTCCGGCGCGGGCCGACTCCTCCACCGAGGCGATGACCCCGCCCCCGACCTCGAAGACCCGGCCGATCTCGAAGAGCCACACGCCCTCCGACCGGTGGGTTGCGTTGTAGGCCACGGCCCCCAACAGGCCCGGCAGGAGGGATGTCCGCAGGATCGACTCCTCGGCGGCCAGCGGGTTGGCCAGGGCCAGGCCGAGCGCAGGGAGTCCACATCGTTCGAGATCGCCGGGAGCGAGGAACGGGAGCGGCATGGCCTCGTCGCAGCCGGCGCCCAGGAGCGTGCTGCGGATCCTGCGACGACGCTGCTGCGCCTCGGTCAGGCCGCCGGCCTGGGCGATCACCGGCACCGTCCGCGGCAGCCGGGACAGACCGTGCATGCGACCCACCTCCTCGACGAGGTCGATCTCCTCGCGGCAGTCCGGGCGCCAGGTCGGGACCAGGACGGCGAGGTCGTCACCGGAACCCGTGCACTCGAACCCCATCGGCTCGAGCAGCGAGCGAACGGCCACGTCGTCCATGTCATCACCGAGGACGGCGCCGACCCGGCTCGGCCGGAACGCAACCACAGCCGGCTCCGGCAGTTCGCCGCGCACCTCGGCCAGACCGGGGCGCACCCTGGCCCCGGCGTGCTCCACGAGGAGCGCTGCGACACGTTCCAACGCCCGTCTGCCGATCCCGGTGTCGACGCCACGCTTGAACCGGAGCGAGGCCTCGGAGTGCAGCCCGAGACCGGTCGATGTGGCGGCCACCGAATCGGGATCCCACCAGGCCACCTCGACGATGACGCTGCTCGTCGAGGGCGAGATCTCGGTGCTCGACCCTCCCATCACGCCGGCGATCGCGAGGACCCGGTCCTCGGCGTCGACGACCACTCCATCGCCTTCGCGGAGCTCCCGCTCGACACCGTCCAACGTCACGGTGAGCTCACCTGCCCGGGCCCGCCGGACTCCCAGATGGCCCCCGGGGACGCACGACAGGTCGAAGGTGTGACTGGGCTGACCCAGTTCCAGCATCACGTAGTTCGAGGTGTCGACCACGACGTTGATCGGCCGCATGCCGGCCGCCTCGAGCCTGGCGGCCATCCACGACGGTGACGGGCCGACCTGCACGTCATCGAGCACGCAGACGGCGAACCGACCGCAGAGCCCGGGGTCCGAGATGTGCACCGAGGCCCCGTCCAGATCCCCGTCCACGAGGACCGGGTCACGCCGGGCGACATCGAACGGAAGGCCGAGCCGGGCGGAGACGTCCCGGGCGACCCCGAGCACGCTGAGCGCGTCCGGCCGGTTCGGCAGGACGTCGACCTCCACGATCAGGTCGGGCTCGAGGCCGAGCGCAGGGCCGAGCGCGGTCCCGGGGAGCGGTCCGGGCTCCAGGATCAGGATGCCGTCGTGGTCCTGGCCCAGTCCGAGTTCGCGGGACGAACAGAGCATGCCGTTGCTCTCCTCGCCGCGCATGCGCCGAGCCGAGATGGCCATGCCGTCCGGCATCGTCGTCCCGACGGTGGCGAGCGCCACCAGGTCCCCTGCCGCCATGTTCGACGCCCCGCAACACACCTGCAGCGGGCCGCCGTCGCCGGGATCGACGTCGACGAGACGGATCCGATCGGCGTCGGGGTGAGGACGCACCTCGAGCACCCGGGCCACGACGACGCCGTCGGGCACATCGCCGACCGGGCGAACGTCCTCGACCTCGAGGCCGAGGTCGCTCAGCAGCTCGGACAGCGCGTCCGCATCGAGCTCGACAGGGGTGAACTCACGCAGCCAGTTCCGTGTGAACCTCACAGCTGCTCCAGGAACCTGACGTCGTTCGTGACGAACTCCCGGAGGTCGCCCACACCGTGACGGATCTTGGCCAGGCGGTCGATGCCGAACCCGAAGGCGAACCCGGACCACTCCTCCGGGTCGAGGCCGCAGGAACGCAGCACGTTCGGGTGCACCATCCCGCAGCCGCCGACCTCGAGCCAGGAACCGTCCGGCTGGGAGATGTCGACCTCGGCGGACGGTTCGGTGAACGGGAAGTACGAGGGTCGCAGGCGACTCGTCAGGTCCTCACCGAAGTAGGCCTTCGTGAACTCCTCGATCGTGCCCGCGAGGTCGGCCATCGTCACGTTGCGGTCGACGACGAGCATCTCGATCTGGTGGAACACCGGGAGGTGGGTCGCGTCCGCGGTGTCGCGGCGGTAGACACGCCCGGGACACACGACGTGGATCGGCGGCCCCGACCCGTCCCGGACCGCAGCGAGCATGGTCCGGACCTGCACGGGCGAGGTGTGGGTGCGCAACAACAACTGCTCGTTGGCCACACCGTCCAGGTTCGTGGTGTCCAGGTACAGCGTGTCCCACAGGGAGCGGGCCGGATGCGAGGGGGGAAGGTTCAGCGCCTCGAAGTTGAACCAGTCGGTCTCGACCTCGGGGCCCGCAGCAATGGTGAAACCCATCCCGACGAAGACGTCCTCGAGCCGCTCCCAGGTCTGCGTGATGACGTGGGCGTGGCCGATCCGAGCGCGTTCGAGCTCCTCGGTCAGGTCGAGCGCCTCACGGGCGAGCCGGGCGTTCGACTCGGCCTCGGACAACGTGCGTCGACGACGCTCCACGGCCTCCTCGAGCGTCCGTCGAGCGTCGTTCAGGGCGGCCCCCAACTCCGCGCGTTCCTCTGCGGTCGCGTCCCGGAGGCCGGCCTTCAGGCCGGCCAGTCTCGACTTCTTCCCGAGCAACCGACCGCCCAGCTCACCGAGCTGCTCGAGTCGATCGGTGGCCGCGACCGCCGCCACGCCCTCGGCCGCCAGGTTGGCCAGCTCCTCGATCGGCGAGGGCGCCTCCGGGGTGCTCACGCCTCACGCTCCGCCGCGACCGGCACCGTCTTGGTCGTCATCCGCCACATCGGCAACATCATGGCCCACCGACCCGACCCGCTCGCGAACGACTTCGGAGCCGGGGACGGACCGCCGTTGACGTGCCGCGTCGAACAGGACCACAGCGGCCGCGACACCTGCGTTCAGCGACTCCACCGCGCCTGCCATGGGGATGGTGACGAGACCGTCCGCCGAGTCGAGGAGCCCCTGGTCGAGTCCGTGCGCCTCGTTGCCGATGCAGAGCGCGAACGACCCGCCCAGATCCGAGTCCTCGGGGAACGACGCTCCCGCTGCGGAGGTGGCGATCAGGCGCACGCCTGCCGATGCCAGCCCATCGACGACCTCGTCGACGGACACACCGGGGACGACGGGGAGGCGGAGACTCGCCCCGGCCGCCGCCCGGACCGCCTTCGGATTCCACGGATCGACCGAGCCCGTCGTCAGCACGACGCCCACCGCACCGGCCGCCTCGGCGACACGGACGAGCGTCCCCGCGTTCCCCGGGTCCTGGAGTTCCACTGCCACGACCACGGGACGGCGCAACCGCACGGACTCCCCCAGGACGTCGGCGAGTCGGTGCGCCGGCTGCTCCACCACGGCGACCACACCACGAGGGGTCACCAGATCGAGGACGCGGGCCAGGTCGCCCGAGCGGACCGTGGCCACCTCGATTCCCGCGTCCCGTGCGCGCAGGAGCACGTCGGTCGTCGGATCGACGTCCTCGTCGGCGAAGACAGTCGTGATGCTCAGGCCGGAACGAAGCGCCTCGTCGAGGAGCACGGGGCCGTCGATGAGCAGTACGCCCTCGTCGGCCCGAGCGTCACGACGTCTGGAGAGCCGCCGGAGTCGCTGCAGCGCCGGGCTCGTCCGCGCGAGCGGAGCGCTCACGAACGGGACCGGACCGACGACCGGGCGGGATTCAGGCGTCGCTCGGCGCCGGAGCCGGAGCGGAGGCGAGCGCCTCGGTCGCCAACGCGACCAGCGAGGCGAAGGCCTCGGGCTCGTGCACGGCGAGGTCTGCCAGGACCTTTCGGTCGACCTCGACGCCGGCGATCTTCAGACCGTTGATGAAACGGTTGTAGCTCGTTCCGTTCGCCCGGCATCCGGCGTTGATCCGCTGGATCCAGAGCTTCCGCATCTCACCCTTGCGGGCTCGACGGTCACGGAACGCGTACTGCCCCGCGTGCATGACGGCCTCGTTGGCCGCACGGAAGGTCCGGCTCCGGTTGCCGTAGTAGCCCTTCGCCCTGGAGAGGACGACCCGACGCTTCTTCTTGGCGTGCACGCCACGCTTGACCCGTGCCATGTGTTCGCTCCCTTCGCTCGGTGTGCCTCAGATGCCCAGTTGACGGCGGGCGCGGGCCCGGTCGCCACCGGTGACCTCGGTCGTCCCCGCCAGGCGGCGGGTCCGCTTGGACGGCTTCTTCTCGAGGATGTGGTTCCGGTTCACCTTGCGGCGCAGGATCTTGCCCGTCCCGGTGACCTTGTAGCGCTTCGCAGCGCCGCTGTGGGTCTTCATCTTCGGCATCGTCGCCTACCTCTCGTTGATCGGCCGCCGCTTTCGGGCGGCGGCCTGGCTCACTCGGTCGCCTCGACGGCGACGGGTTCCTGTTGATCCATCTGCTCCGCGGGAGCCTCCGTTGCCGGGGACTCCTCGGTTCCGGCCCCGGGAGCCGGTTCCGGCCTGGGCGCCTTGGCCTGCGCCTTCTTGTCCGGGCCGAGGACCATCGTCATGTTGCGTCCGTCCTGCTTCGGCATCACCTCGACCTTGCCGACCTCGACGACCTCCTCGGCGACACGGTCGAGGATCCGCCGACCCAGTTCCGGATGCTGCATCTCCCGGCCCCGGAACATGATCGTGACCTTGACCTTGTGGCCCTCACCCAGGAACTGGGCCACCTTCCTGGTCTTGGTGTCGAAGTCCCCGCCGCCGATCTTGGGCCGGTACTTCATCTCCTTGACCACGATGTTCGTGGCCTTCTTGCGCGACTCCTTGGCCCGTTGCTGCGCCTCGTACTTGAACTTCGTGAAGTTCATGATCCGGCACACCGGGGGCGAGGCCCCCGCTGCAACCTCGACCAGATCGAGGTCCATCGACCTCGCGGTCGACAGCGCCTCCGGCAGCGGCACGATGCCGAGCTGTGCCCCGTCCGGGCCGATCAGCCGGACCTCTCGGGCCCGGATCTGGTCGTTGACCCGTGTGTCGTCTCCCGCTGACGCAGCTATGGCCGATCACTCCTCAACAGCTCATCCTCTTCGTGATGCTCCTCTGCTCGAACCACCGCCTCGGCGGTGGCGGTGGCCGACCCGAAAACGCAACGGGCGGACACCCACGGGCGTCCGCCACGAACCCGACGATCCTCGTCGTGCACGATGGTCCTGCAGTCCGCGCCGGCGGCATGGAGGAGGGGCGGCAACCCACTTGTTGTGACCCGGCTACCGTACCAGCACACGGGCCCGGCAACCGCATCGGAGCCCCCGACTGCACTGGATGGACCACGTGGGATCGCTCTGGACACCCGACGGCGAACGACCGGTCGACACGAGCCGGCCGGGACCGTCCGCCGATGCCGACAGCGCCGGCGCACCGGCACCGAGCGACGCCGAGGAGGCAGCCCTGGCCATGGCCGCCCAGGCGATCGGCCTGGATCTCAGCACCATGAGTCCGGAGGAGCGCGAGCAGCTCCGGGCGGAACTGGCCGAGATGACGCGGGTTCGGGCGCAGGTCGCGGCCACGCCGGTCAGCGAGGTGCTGACCTCGCACCTCATGCGGTTCTTCGACCTGGCGCTCATCTACCTCGACGCCACCCCGCCCAAGTTCCACGAGGCCGCCGTGGTGATCGAGGCGTTCAGGTCCGTGATCGACTCCGCCGGCGACGAGTTGGGCGAGCACGAGCAGATGCTCCGGGACACGCTCGGTCAGGCCCAGATGGTGTTCGTCCAGGTCAAGGAATCGCTCGACGCGGTCGCCGGCCCCGACGGCGCCGGCTGATCACGCATCGGATCATTCAGCAGGCGGTCACTCCGACGGCCTCGACGATTCCGGTCGGACCGAGTCGCCTGCTGAACACGACCGGTGTCCCCTCGGCGATCCACCGGGTGCCATCGGCGATCGACACGCAGTGGAACGGGATGAGTCCGCCGTCGCCGTCGACGATCCGTCCCACTCCGGCGGCGTCGTCGAAGGCCGAGACGACTCCCGACTCGCTGCGGTGAACGACCACGGGATCCGGCCTCAGTGGACGATCTTCGAGAGCGGGAGCTCGATGAGGTCGGTGGCGCCCGCGTCCTTGAGTTCCGGGATCAGGATGTTGATCCGGGACTTGTCGACCACCGCTTCGACGGCGTACCCCGCTCCTCCGTAGAGCTCGTTCACGGTGGGGGTCTTCATGGCGGGGAGCACCCCGATCACGGCGTCGAGCTGGGGGGAGGGAACGTTGAGCTTCACGAGCACCTTGCCCCGGGCCTCGAGCACGCCCTGGAGCAGGGTGAGGACCTGTTCCATGGCGTGTCGCCGCTCCGGGTCCGCGTAGGCCTCGGGATTGGCGACCAGCTCGGTGTAGGAGACGAGCACCTCGTCGATGATCCGGAGTCCCGCTGCCCGGAGCGCATTCCCCGTCTCGGTGATGTCGACCACGCAGTCGACGATGTCCGGAACCTTGGCCTCGGTCGCCCCGTAGGAGAGTCGCAGGTCGGCCCGGACGCCCTTCGACTCGAAGTAGCGCCGAGTCAGCTCCATGTACTCCGTCGACACCCGGACACCCTCGGGAAGGTCGGCGACCTCCTGGTAGGGGGAGTCCTGCGGGACAGCCACCACGACACGGATCGGGTTGCTGGTGACCTTCGAGTAGCGGAGCTCCCCCAGGGACACGACGTCGGAGCTCGTCTCCTCGACCCAGTCCCGCCCGGTGATCCCCAGGTCGAAGAGCCCGTCGGCCACGTAGTGCGGGATCTCCTGGGGTCGCAGGATCCGGACCGAATCGATCCTCGGGTCGTCGATCGAGGCCCGATAGGCCACTGATGACGAGCGACGGACGGGGAGATCGGCATCCTCGAACAACTGCAGCGTGGCAGCTTCGAGGGAGCCCTTCGGGAGGACCAGTCGCAGCACGGCGGGCACGCTAGCCGTGCACCCGGAGCGCCGCGAACCCGGTTCCGGAACCCGTCCGGGCCGATCCCGCCCAGTGAGCCAACCTCAAGTTCTACTCAAGAGCGCTCTGCCCCTTGTCAGGACGACCACGGAGCGTGTTGTCTGTTGACCGTGCCCGGCGCCACGGTGGTGCTGCTGGGGGGGCGTGTCGCAAGGACGCAACACGTGGCACTCGAACTCGACCGCCCGAACCCGGTCGACCTGGCTCCGGCACCCGCCGTGGAGTCCGTCGACCTGCGGGTCCCTCCCGGAGTCCTCACCACACCGCTTCCCTCGGTCCCGACCGCCGCTCGCGGGCGCCGTTCCCGCAGACCCATCGTTCCACCGGGCCCGAACCGGATCGCGCCGGACCCGAACCGGACGTTCACGCCGGACCGGCTCGAGCCGGGACTCGTGTGCCGATCGGTGCCACCCACCTCGGACCTGGGGGTCCGGGCCGAGCAGTTCGTCTACGACGTCTTCCGGACCAGCGGGTTCTGCGCCGAGTCGCCTCGCCGTCACGTCGAGGAGACCGAGCCGTGGCGTGGGGGCAGCATGCTCCACGTCATCACCGACGACGGGGACGACGGGCAGGACGTCGGCGAGCCGGGAGCGATCGTCGGAGTCGTCCGGACGATCCGCGGCACCTTCGACGAGCTGCCGGTCTCACGGTTCGACCCCGAGGTGCCCGTCCCCGAGGGCGTCCTCTGCGAGATCGGATCACTGGCGGTGAAGTCCGACCAGCGCGGCCTCGGCGTTGCCAACGAACTGCACCGGGCCGCCTTCCTCGCCGGGATCCGCGACCGCTGCGACGGATTCTGCTTCCTGATCGAGGAGTGGATGTTCGACTTCTTCGCCGGCGTGTACGGCCTCCCGGTGCGGCGCCTCGCACCACCGAGCCACTTCATGGGTGGTGACATCGTGCCGACCGGGATGTGGATGCCCGAGATGCTGCGCGTCATCGCACGGATCCGACCGAACGTCTACCGCTGGGCCGTCGAGGACCTCGAGCAAAACCTCCACGTCGAACTCGACCTGCCGATGGTTCCTGCATGACGGCACCAGCCGGATCCCTCCGCCGCTCCTGGCGGGACGACGTCACCTCGCTCGGGCTGCTCGGTCGCTCCTGGGCCGTCGGCGTCATCCTGTTCTCCGCAGCGCGGGCGCTCGTGGCCTGGCCCACCCTCGGGCGCTACGGCGTCGACCCATGGGTCTTCCTGGCGGTCGACCTCCTCACGGCTCCCCCCTACGGTGTGGCCCAGGCCGTGACGGTCAAGATCCTGCGCGACGCCCGGCGACCGTGGCATGACGCCTCGGTCTGGGCCGGGATCGTCCTGGCCGCGTTCCTGGCCCCCTACGTCTACGTGTTCGCCGCCTCGGGATCGCTGCCGCCACTCGCCACGATCGGCGTGCTGGTGTGGATGAGCGTCTTCGGGGCGCTCGCCGCCTGGCGGACCTGGAGCCAGATCCGTTCCGGGCGAACCGCCGACCGCTGAACCGCGAACCGCTGCTCCGCCGGAGGGGCTGCACCGCTGACCGGGGCCGATGACCGGCACGGAGGCCCTCGCGGCTTTTCCGTACCGAATCCTTGAATCGCCGAGGTCTCCGCCGACGGTCCCACCACAGCGAGGTCCGGGCACCTGCGTTCCCGGACCCGAGGGCGAGCGAAAGGCGACGGGTCGGCGGGCCCGGCATCGAGCACATGGACGGACGACCAGGACCACCGATCGGATCGGTCCGCGACCAGGCGGACGGCGGGGCGACCCCCCGAACGGGCGCGCCCGGACACGCCCACCGGGACGGGAGTCAGCCCGAGCGTCGGGGGTTCATCAGGTTCACGACCGCAGGCGCTGTTGCGGTCGCAGCCGTCGCCATCCTGCCCGCCACCCTGGCCGGCCCCTGGTACCTGCTCGTCGGCTGGACCACCCTGATCGTGGCGGCCGTCCGCGTCCGCAGGCTCCCCGAGAACGTCCGACGCGCCGGGACGTTCATGCTGCTCGCGGGCGGCATGTCCCTGACCGGGGCCATGGTTCGCGGCGCCGAGGCCGCCCTGACCGGCGTGGACTACCCGTTCCCGAGCATCGCGGACGCCTTCAGCATTGCGTCCTACCCGCTGTTCCTCGCAGCGATCGCCGTGATCATCAGCGGCCGGATCGGTCGACCGGGTACCGACCTCGTGATCGATGCACTGGTCGCATCCCTGGCGGTCGATACGGTATCCAAGATCGTCGCGTCCAAGGCACGCCCCCCATTTGATGTGATCATCCTGGACGAAGGTCCGTACCTGGCGGCGATGCAGCACGACATCTTCGAA
>CAYMKW010000022.1:22806-33828 GCA_964391365.1 uncultured Microthrixaceae bacterium
TGGGTGGATGAGGCCGACAAACCGGCGCTCTATTCCCTGGCGGTCGCGGTGCTGCAGTGGGAACTGGTCCTCCTCCCCTTCCTGGCCGATGCACAGGCCAGTGGAGCCGCCCTGGCCATCAACGTCCTCTACAGCGTCCTGTCGACCCTCCTGGTGGCCGCCGCCACGATGATCACCCTGGCGGGTGGCCACCGGTCGACCAGCAATCGCCTGCTCGCCGCCGGTCTGGCGGCCGTGGTGCTCCTCGACCTGACCGCGACCCTGGTCACCGCCGACCGGATCCCGACCCAGGCCCGGTTGATCCCGGCCGCCGCGGTCTTCGTCCTCGGTGCCGCCGGCCTGATGCACCCGAGCGTCCTCGGGCTCATGCAACGTGCGAGCGGACGCGCCCACCTGCGGCGGCTGACGCAGACCCGGATCGCCGTGCTGGGTCTGGCGCTGCTCGTGCCGCCGTCCCTGCTGACGCTCTCGCTCATCGGCCACTCCCCCGGCACGATGTGGCTTCCCGTGGCCGGGTCCCTGCTCCTGGCACCCCTCGTCGTGGTCCGGCTCGGTCGACTCGTCAGGACCAACCAGACGACGGCCGAGACCGAGGCGATCCTCCGGTCCGTGAGTGAGGAACTCGTCGGAGCGGACTCCGACCTGCGCATCGAGGAGATCCTGGTCGCCGGGGTGGCCAGGCTCGTCGGTCAGGGAGAGCACGCGCCGCGGTTCGTCCTCGTCGACCCGCCCGAACAGGGCCGGGCCGCCGGGGCCGCCGCCGCCCACGGCCACCCGGCCACCGCACCGTTGGTCCGGGCCGCCGTGAACGAGCGGCGATCATCCGGTGGAACCGTGGGAACCGGCGAGCTGGTGGAGCTCGGCGTACCGGGATGGGTCGCTGCGGTGGTCCTCGTCGAGGGTCAACTGCGGGGCGCGATCCTGGCCGAGTCGACCCGCCTGAACGCTGAGCAGCTCCAGGCCCTGCAGAGCCTGTGCCGCGACGCCTCGTTCGCCCTCCGGGCCGTGGACCGGACCGAGATCACGGTGCGTCAGCGATCCGAGGAGCGCTTCGGTGCGCTGGTCGACAACTCCTCCGACATCGTGGTCGTCCTCGACGACCGTCGTCGGCCCGTGTACGTCTCTCCGGTCGCCGGTCGACTGCTCGGATACCCGCTCGACTACCTCGAGCAGCTCGACGTGCTCGAGCTCGTCCACCCGGAGGACCGCGGGGCCGCCACCGAACTCGCCGACGCAGTCCTGCTCGGACGTCGGCTGAGCCGGGAGCTGAGACTCCGTCACGTGGCCGGCACCTACCACTGGTTCGAGGTCATCGGCACCGACCTCTCCGACGACCCGAACGTCGCAGGAGTCGTGCTCACGGCCCGCGAGATCGGCGACCGGAAGTCCGCCGAGGAGCGACTCCTCCTGTCCGAGGCCCGGTTCAAGGCTCTGGTCCAGCACTCGAGCGACCTGGTGGTGGCGGTGGTCCCCGGCGACGGTCTCCGCTACGCCAGTCCGTCGGTCGCCGCCGTGACGGGCCGTGACGTCAGCGGGATCCACGACTGGACGCTCGACCAGGTGTTCCCGAACACGGGGCTCCGCTGGGACGATGTCGTGCCGCATGCCGCCCGTTCCGCCGACCGGCTCCTCCACTTCACGTTCGACGACGCCTCCGGCCGACGGCGGCACATCGAGGCGACGGTGACCGACCTCCGGGCCGAACCCTCGCTGGCGGCGTACGTCCTGAACGGCCGTGACGTGAGTGAGCGGACCGCCATGATGGAACGACTCCAGCACCAGGCGACGCACGACGCGTTGACGGGTCTGGCCAACCGCGTCCGCGCCGGGACGGAACTCGGAGCGATGCTGGCCCGCAACGACGGCGCCAGTTCCGTCGCCGTGATCTCGATCGACCTCGACGACTTCAAGAACATCAACGACAGCCTGGGGCACGCCGCCGGCGACGTGGTGCTGCGCGCCGTCGCCGACCGGGTCGCCCGGGTGGCCGGTGAGGCCGACCTGGCGGTGCGGAGCGGTGGGGACGAGTTCCTCCTCGTGCTCGAACGAGGCCACGGAGAGGCCCAGGTCACGGAGGTGGCGCAGGACCTGCTCGAGTCGCTCGCCCAACCGCTCCTCGTCGACGGCCGGAGCATCACCGTGTCGGCATCGGCGGGCGTCGCCTTCGATCACGACCGCTCGTGGAGCGCCGAGGACCTGCTCCGCAACGCCGACACCGCCATGTACCGGGCCAAGGATGCGGCCCGGCAACTCGGCCGCCCGCAGATCACCGTGTTCGAGTCGGTCATGCACTCCGACAGCTACGACCGCTTCGAACTCCGTGGGGACCTGGCCCGGGCCATTGCCGGCGAACAGCTCGAGGCCTACTACCAACCCGTCGTCGACCTCTGCACCCAGCGCATCGTGGGCCTGGAGGCACTCGTGCGCTGGAACCACCCGCACCGAGGACTCCTGGGCCCCAACGTGTTCGTCCCGCTCGCCGAGGAGAGCGGTCTGATCCTCGAGCTGGGCCGGTGGATGCGCCAGCGGGCCTGTCGCGACCTGGCCGCGTGGCGTGCCGCCGACCCTGCGGTCGCCGGCCACCTGACCGTCGCGGTCAACCTGTCGGCGGCGGAGATGCACGACGAGGACCTGGTCCGCAGCGTCGTCGACCTGCTCGCCCACCACGACCTGCCGGCCGGCTGTCTCACGCTCGAGATCACCGAGTCGTCGCTGCTGACCGACACCGACCTGGTGCAACAGCGCATGGACTCGCTCCGGGAACGAGGCATCCGGTTCGCGATCGACGACTTCGGAACCGGCTACTCGTCGCTCGGCTACATCCACCGGTTCGCATTCGACGTCCTGAAGGTCGACCGGAGCTTCGTGGACGGACTCGACCAGCCCACCAACCAGCGGATCGTGGCTGCCGTGTTGGATCTGGCCAACCAGATGGGCGCAACGGTCGTCGCCGAAGGGATCGAGGAGCTCCACCAGGAGACGGCCCTGACCGACCTCGGCGTCGAGCTCGGTCAGGGCTACCTGTACTCCCGACCGGTCCCCGCAGAGGCGTTCCGCCACCTGCTGCAGGCCCAGCAGATCGACCTGACCTAGCGTCCGTCGGGTGGACCACGTCGAAGGACCCGACGACCCGCGGGTCACCGACTACCTCAACCTCAGGGACCCGGAGGCCAGTCGCCGCGGCGAGGTGTTCGTGGTCGAGGGACGGGTTGCGCTCGAACGCGTCATCGACGGGGGCCTCGACGTCCGCTCGGTGCTGCTCACTCCCCCGCGGGCCGAACAGCTCGCCGACC
Organism: uncultured Microthrixaceae bacterium; assembly: GCA_964391365.1. Taxonomy (GTDB): domain Bacteria; phylum Actinomycetota; class Acidimicrobiia; order Acidimicrobiales; family Microtrichaceae; genus SXMI01. The sequence goes on from CAYMKW010000022.1 coordinate 26,100, forward strand.
TGCTCGATCGAATGGGACCGTCCACGCCCGTCCTGGTCGCCGACCGATCGGTCCTGGCGGCGACCGCCGGCTTCGACGTGCACCGCGGCATCCTCGCCATCGCCGCTCGTCCCGGACCGCTCCCGGTCCAGGAACTGCTCCAGCGGGGCGACCGCTGGCTCGTGACCGAGGCCACGACCGACCACGAGAACCTGGGCTCGCTGTTCCGCAACGCTGCGGGACTCGGATTCCAGGGGGTCCTCGCCGACTCGCGCACCGCGGACCCCTACTACCGCCGGTGCGTCAGGGTGTCCCTCGGCTGGTCGGCCGTCCTCCCCCACGCCCGGCTCGCGACGCTCGCCGATGACCTCCCCGCACTCCGGGAGGCCGGGGTCCGTTCCGTGGCGCTCTGCCCGCACCGCGGTCGGCCGGTCGACGAGGCGGTCGCCGCCGGATCGCTGGACGGGCCGACGGCGCTGGTCGTGGGCTCCGAGGGTCCGGGGCTCGACGAGGCGACGATCGAGGCGTGCGACGAGGCGGTCAGCATCCCCATGGCGGGATCGGCGGACTCCCTGAACGTGGCCACCGCCTTCGCCGTCGTCGCCTCGTTCGACGCGGCACGGCGCAACTGGCGCTGAACGATCGATTCAGCCTGCAGCGATGGAGTGCAGCAGACGGACCATCTCGACGGCCACGTCGACCGCCTCGGTTCCCTTGTTGTCGCCGGAGAGTTCCTCCTCCGGGAGCACCGACCGGACCAGCGCCTGGCGACGGTCCTCGGTGGTGAGCACCCCGAGCACGACGGGCACGCCGGAATCCAGCTGGGCCCGCATGATCCCCTCGGCGGCGGGACCGGCCACGTACTCGAAGTGGGCGGTGTCGCCCCGGATCACGCAGCCCAGCGCCACCACGGCGTCGTAGCGCCCCGTCTGTGCCATGGCCTGCGCGGCCAGTGGAAGTTCGAACGCTCCCGGCACCCACGCCACGTCCACGTCTGCGTCGGTGATCCCCAGCACGTCGGCCCGTTCCGTCGCACCGCGGAGCAATCGGGACGTGACGGCGTCGTTCCAGCGGGCGCAGACGATGCCGAGTCGGATGCCCGAGCCGTCGAGCTCGCCGGCGAGCGGGCCGTCCGTCCCGCGGAAGTCCTTGCCCACGTCAGCCTCCTCAGGCGTCCAGGTCGTCGATCAGGTGCCCCATGCGTTCCCGCTTGGTGCGGAGGTACTCGATGTTCTCCGGGTTCGGCTTGGTCTGGACCGGCACCCGGCCGGTGATCTCCAGCCCGAAACCCTCCAGCCCTCCGTACTTGGCGGGGTTGTTCGTCATCAGCCGCATCGTCGTGATGCCCAGATCGTTGAGGATCTGCGCCCCGATGCCGTACTCCCGGGAGTCCACCGGGAGTCCCAGTTCGACGTTCGCGTCGATCGTGTCGCGTCCCTGCTCCTGCAGCCCGTAGGCACGGATCTTGTGGCCGAGACCGATGCCGCGTCCCTCGTGGCCACGGAGGTAGACGAGCACCCCGAGGCCGTCCTCGGCGATGGTACGCATGGCCGAGTCCAGCTGCACCCCGCAGTCGCAGCGGAGGGAACCGAAGACGTCGCCGGTCAGGCACTCCGAGTGGACACGAACCAGCACGTCCTCCTCACCCTGCACCGCACCCCGCACCATGGCGACGTGCTGTTCGCCGTCGAGGAGCGATTCGTAGACGTAGCAGGTGAAGTCGCCCCAGTCCGTGGGAATCCGCGCCTCGGCCACCCGACGGACCAGCTTCTCGTTCTGTCGCCGGTAACGGATGAGCTGGGCGATCGAGATCATCAGCAGGCCGTGGGTGTCGCAGAACTCGACCAGGTCGGGCACCCGGGCCATGGTGCCGTCGTCGTTGACGATCTCGCACAGGACGCCCGCCGGGGCGAGCCCTGCCATCCGGGCCAGGTCGACGGCGGCCTCGGTGTGGCCCGCCCGCTTGAGGACCCCTCCCTCTGCGTACCGGAGCGGGAAGATGTGACCGGGTCGGGCCAGGTCCGACGGCAGGGTCGAACCATCGGTGAGCGCGACCAACGTCGCAGCCCGGTCGGCGGCGGAGATCCCCGTCGAGGTCCCGTGGACGAGGTCGACCGAGTAGGTGAACGCGGTCCGGTGGGATTCGGTGTTGTCCCGGACCATCAGCGGGATGTCGAGTTCGTCGAGGCGGGCCCCCGTGAGCGGGGCGCAGATGACACCCGAGGTGTGCCGGACGAAGAACGCGATCTTCTCGGGAGTCGCCGCCTCCGCCGCCATGATGAGGTCACCCTCGTTCTCGCGGTCCTCGTCGTCGACCACGACCACGATCTCACCCCGACCGATGGCCTCCACCGCCTCGTGGATCGTGGCGAACACCGAGCCCGCCTCCCCCTGTTCGTCGACCGGTTCACGTTCCACCCGGCACCTCCGCCTCGGTTCGTCGTCCTGTCCCCTCGGATCCCGTCGGGCCGTAGCCACCGAGGAGCCGCTCCACGTACTTCGCCACCACGTCCACCTCGAGGTTGACGGAGTCCCCGGGTGAGCGCCGCCCGAGGGTGGTGACGGCGGCAGTGTGCGGGATCACCGCCACCGTGAAGCCGTCCTCGAGCGCGTCCACCACGGTGAGGCTCACCCCGTCGACCGTGATCGATCCCTTCTCCACCACGTAGCGCAGGAGCGGCGCCGGGGTGCGCACACGGAGATCCGGCACGGCGTCGACCACCTGGCCCACCCCGTCGACGTGCCCCTGCACGAGGTGCCCACCGAGCCGATCAGCGAGACGGACCGGCCGCTCCAGGTTGACGGGGTCGCCGGGCCGCAGGGACCCCAGGGACGTCCTGGCGAAGGTCTCCGGACTCACGTCCGCCCGCCACCAGTCGGAGCCGAACTCGACCACCGTCAGGCAGCAGCCGTTGACCGCGATGGACGCACCCGTCGTGACGTCCTCGAGCACCTGCGAGCACCCGAGGGTCAGCAACGCACCGTCGAGTGCCACGACCGAGCCGAGCTCCTCCACGATCCCGGTGAACACCTCAGGCCCCCTGGTCCGGACCCGCAGAACGGAGCGGCTCGAGCTCCACTCGGAGGTCGTCCCCGACCCGTTCCACCGAGGTGAAGTGACCACGCCAGAGCTCGGCGATGTCGAAGGCGCCGTGACCCCCGAAGAGCCCGCGGGCATCGCTGCCACCGAAGAGCGCAGGGGCCAGGTAGATCACGTACCTGTCGACCAGACCCGCCCGGTGGAACTCACCGGCCACGGCGGCGCCGCCCTCGACCAGCAGTTGGACGACCCCCTCGCCGCCGAGACGGTCGAGCACCTGGCCCAGGTCGCCCTGGACCTCCGTGCACGGGTGCACGGCTGCACCGGGAGGGGCGGAACCCAGCACGATGCGTCGCGGGTCGAGGCCGCCGCGCTCGGTCACGGCCGGGTCGTGGTGGTCGCGAACCGTCAGCGACGGATCGTCACGTCGGATCGTTCCGGCGCCGACGAGGATCGCATCGGACTCGGCCCGCAGCCGGTGGCCATCGGCGCGGGCCGCAGGCGAGGTGATCCACTGGCTCGTTCCGTTCGGTGCCGCCGTCCCGCCATCGGTGCTGGCCGCCAGCTTGAGCACGACCCACGGCCGACCCGTCCGACGGTGCTTCAGGTACGGGCGCAACTGGTTCGTGACCTGTTCCGCCTGGATCCCGACGTCGACCTTGACCCCGGCGGCGAGCAGGCGCTCGATCCCCCGACCGGCCACGAGCGCGTCCGGGTACTCGATTCCCACCACGACGCGGGCGATGCCGGCCTCGATGATGGCCTCGGTGCACGGCGGCGTGCGTCCGTGGTGGTCGCAGGGCTCCAACGTGACGTAGAGCGTTGCGTCCTGCGCCTCCGCCCCGGCCGACTCGAGCGCAGCGACCTCGGCGTGGGCCCGACCGGGACGACCCGTCGAACCCTCGAACACACGACCGTCGACGGTCCGGACCACGGCACCGACCCACGGGTTCGGAGGGGCGACGCACCGGGCCCGGGCCGCGGCGGCGATCGCACGGGTCATGCACTCCCGGTCGATCGCCTCCAGGCGTCGATCGTCGAGGGGTTCGGAGGACATGGGCTTCTCAGCCTAGACCTGCACCCTCCGCGGACCCATCCCGGGGCCGGAACGCCGGGACGGGGCGCAGCGGATCGCTCAGGTTGGGTCGTGACTGCCGTGCTGGCCGGACATCAACTCGATCGCGTGCGGGATCACGTCGAGGACGGCATCGAGCATCTCGAGCGCACCGGAGGTGCTCCCGGGCGTGTTGATGATGAGCGCGGCGCCACGGATCCCGGCGATGCTGCGCGAGAGGCGACCGAGCGGGTTGACCGCCCGCATCGCCTCGGCGAGTCCCGGTGCCGGCCGGTCGAGGATCCGGGAGGTCCCCTCCGGCGTGACGTCCCTCGGGGCGAACCCGGTCCCGCCGGTGGTCACGATCAGGCCGTTGAAGCCGTAGGCCATGTAGCTGAGCGCGTTGGCGACCTCCTCCACGGAGTCGGACACCACCCGGTGCTCGATCACCTCGAAGCCGACCTGACCCAGCCGCTCGACGATGGCGGCACCGGTCAGGTCCTCACGGGTTCCTGCGTCGACGCTGTCGGAGACCGTCAGGACCTTGGCCTGGAGCCGGTCGTTCGGGGCTGACGCTGGAACATCGCTGCTCATGGATGGGATCGTACCTCCGCCCCGGGAACGTCAGCCGCTGCGTCGGTAGCGGAAGATCGCCATGCCGTCGGTACCGGCAGCCTGCGGGAGCAACAGCGCTCCCCTGCCGAGGGGCGTCCACGGCTCGCCCGGTGGGTCCAGCGGGACCAGGTCGGGACGGGACCGGGCGGTCAGCTCGTCGACCCCGACCGACTCCACCGCCGTCAGCGTGCAGACCGAGTACACCAGCGAACCCCCGGGCCGAACCAGGTCAGCGGCCGCACCGAGGAGCGCCGACTGGAGTTCGGCGAGCCGATCGGGAGCCGCCTCGTCCAGGCGCCACCGGGCGTCACTGCGACGTCCCAGCACACCGAGTCCCGAGCAGGGGGCATCGACCAGCACGCGGTCGAAGATCCCGGCCCGGAACGGCGGCCGGAGCCCGTCCGCGGCCACGACCAGGGTGCGATCCCGACCCACCGTCCGGGCGGCGCTCACGACCAGTCCGACACGGGACCAGTTGATCTCGGCGGCCACGACCGTCGCACCGGAACCGGCCAGCGCGGTCGCCTTGCCTCCCGGGGCTGCGCACAGGTCCAGCACCAACTCACCCGGCCCGGCGCCGACCGCCGAGGCGACCCACTGCGAGGCGAGGTCCTGGGTGTAGCCGTCGTCCCGTCGGTGCACCCGCGGCGGCTCGTTCATGGCGGTCAGCGCCGCCCGGGCCACCTCGACGCCCAGGTCCGACTCGAGCCGGTGCAGGATCCAGTCGGGGTAGCTGAGCTCCTCGGCCGGCGACGAGAACTCGACGGGAGCTGTGGCGGCCCGGCGCAGGACCGCGTTGACGAGCCCCCGGAACCGCGACGGGCTCGCTGCCACGGTGGTGGAGACCACCGCATAGTCCGGCAGATCGTCCCGGTACACGAGCTGGTAGGCACCGAGTCGCAGTGCTCGCCGGGCCGCTGGAGGCGGCGGCGAGTCGAGGAATCGATCGACGAGGGCGTCGACGGACCGCCGTCGGCGGATCGTGCCGGCGACGAGATCCGTCACCAGGTTCCGGTCGACCTGTTCCAGGTCCGATCGGTCCAGCGCAGCCCGCAGTGCCAGGTTGGCGTAGGCGCCGTCCTCCTCGACACGCGCCAACACGTCGAGGGCGGTGCGCCGAGCCGCGACGCCGGAGTCCCCACGATCCCCGGGGGAGGTCAGGTCACCCACCCAATCGGGCGTCGTCGCCGGGTCGGTGACCGCGGACGAAGGCCGCTGCATCCTGGGGGCTGCGACCCTCGGGCTGCACCTGGAGCAGTTCGAGGCGGTCACCTCCGCCGCACGACACGAGCACCCGGCCGTCGACGACCCGCATGGACCCGTTGGCCAGTGTCGGCCCGGGACCGGCCGGTCGGGCCGAGTGCACGACCAGACGTCGCCCCTCGAGGGTCGTCCACGCCCGGCCGATGCGGACGACCCGGGACAGTTCCGATGCGGGCCGCTCCCAGTCCAGGTGACGGTCGGCGGTCGTCAGTTTGGCCGCGTACGTCACTCCCTCGGTCGACTGGGCCACCGGCTCGCCGAGACCCTCGTCCAGCGCCTCGACGAGCAGGTCGGCTCCGATCCGGCTGAGTTGGCCCAGCAACTCCCCCGCGGTGACGTCGTCGCTGATCGGCAGGCGGGCCACCCGGTACACCGGGCCGGTGTCCAGCGTCGGTTCGATCCCCATGAGGCACACGCCCGTCTCGACGTCGCCAGCGAGCACGGCCCGCTCCACCGGTGCGGCTCCACGCCATCGGGGCAGGAGGGAGAAGTGCAGGTTGACCAGCGGCACGGCATCGAGCAGCTCGGAACCGAGCAACCTCCCGTAGGCCACGACCACCCCGAGCTCGACGTCAGCGTCCAGCACATCCTCGGGTCGGTTCGACACCGGTAGGCCGGCGACACGAGCGGCCTCCGCGACGGGTGTGGGCGAGGTCGCTCCCCCGCGTCCGCGGCGACGGTCCGGGTTGGTGACGACGAGCGCCACATCGTGGCCGGCCGCGACGAGCGCCCGCAGCGGCGGAACGGCGACCTCGGGAGAGCCCAGGAACGCGAGCCTCACGACCGACCGAACGAGAACCGACCACGCACGGGCGGCTCCGGCTCGGACGCAGCGAGCTGCAGCTGTCGGACCGCCCGGCGGGCCGCCTTCCGCTGGTCCTCGTCGAGCCGCTCGAGCATGAGCACCCCGTCCAGGTGGTCCAGCTCGTGCTGGATCACCCGGGCCAGGTAGTCGTCGGCCTCGAGGCTCACCTCGCGGCCCTCGAGGTCGACCCCGGTCACGTGGATCCGGCGCGGACGGACGATGTCGAAGTGCAGACCCGGGATGCTCAGGCAGCCCTCGGTGAACTCCCACTCGCCGTCGGACTCCTCCACGACCGGGTTGATCAGCACCTGCTGGCCGTCGCCGTGATCGAGGTCGTAGATGAAGAAGCGCTTCTGGACCCCCACCTGCGGGGCGGCCAGACCGACGCCGGGAGCGTCGTACATCGTGGTGAACATGTCGTCGACGAGACGGACGAGCCGCTCGTCGATATCGGTGACCTCCTCGGCGCGCTGACGCAGGACGGGGTCGCCGACGATGCGGATGGCGTGCGGAGCGGACACGCGTCAAGGGTACCGTGGCGAACGTGGGCGCCGAGGATCACTACTTCACCAGCGCACCCGGCTCGGCGGCCCGCAACCACCATGTCGAGCTCGAGACCGAGCGGGGACGGGTCCGTCTCCGCTCCTCGGACGGCACGTTCTCACCACGGCGCATCGATCCGGGGACCGCCGTACTCCTCGACTCACTCCCGGATCCGCGCCGCTGGCCCGACGGTCCGGTCCTGGACCTGGGGTGCGGCTACGGCCCCATCGCCGCCGCGGTCTCGATCCGCTCACCCGGACGGAGCGTCTGGGGAGTCGAGGTCAACGAGCGGGCCGCCGATGACTGCCGACACAACGCTGCGGCACTGTCGCTCGACATCCGGGTGGCCGCGCCCGGGGAGGTCCCGGAGGATCAGCGGTTCGCAGCGATCGTCTCCAACCCGCCCGTACGGATCGGCAAGGCCGCACTG
>CAYMKW010000023.1:0-5611 GCA_964391365.1 uncultured Microthrixaceae bacterium
CCAGCTCCACCAGTTGCGTGGTCGGGTCGGGCGCGGGACCGCTGCGAGCCGTTGCATCCTGCTGAGCGCCGCACCCCCGGGCCCCGAGGGCGCGGCCCGGCTCGAGGCGTTGGTGCGGACCCAGGACGGCTTCGAGCTGGCCGAGGTCGACCTGGACCTGCGCGGTGAGGGCACCGTGATGGGGGAGCGGCAGCGGGGGCGGAGCGATCTCCGTCTGGCGTCCCTCCGTCGGGATCGGGTGTGGGTCGAGCGGGCGCGCGAGGTCGCCTCCGAGCTGATCGACGAGCGCGGTGAGGTCCTCGTCCCCGCACTCGCCGAGGAGTTGCGTTTGCTGGATCCCGAGGACGAGGCGTTCCTGACCAAGTCCTGACCCGGGGCAGACTCCTTGCCGTGCAGCCCGTCCCGACCCTCGCACCGAACCCCGCGCCGACTCCCGCTCGGCGGGAATCGGGTCGATCCGGAGGTGGGGGCTAGGTGCGCGTCGTGGCCGGCTCCGCCCGTGGGCGCCGTCTGATCGCTCCGACGGGAGAGCGGACCCGACCGACCTCCGACCGGGTTCGGGAGGCCGTCTTCAACTCGCTCGGCTCCCAGGGTGTGTTGGACGCCGCGTTCGTGGTCGACCTGTTCGCGGGGACCGGGGCGCTCGGGATCGAGGCCCTCTCGCGTGGGGCCGAGCACGCCTGGTTCGTCGAGCACGACCGCGCCGCACTGGACGCGCTGCGTGACAACCTGCGGTCAACCGGGCTCGAGGGCCGGGCGACGGTCGAGGCCGTCCCGGTCGACCGGGCCCTGGCGCCGGGAGGTCCGCTGGTCGAGGTGGCCGCCGACCTGATCGTCGCCGACCCGCCGTACTCGTTCGACGGTTGGGAGGAGCTGTGCGCCGTGGCGTTCGCCCGTTGGCCCGCTGCGCTGCTCGTGGCGGAGTCCGACCGACCCGTCGAGATCGACCCCGCCGGCGGCACCGGACGATTGGTCGCCAGCCGTCGCTACGGAACTACGGTGGTCTCGTTCCTCCGCGGCGGTGTCGAGGTGGACGAGCAGGACCCGGAGCCGGGTCGTCCGGGCTGACTCGGCGCCCCCGGACGGAGCGGTTCGGGACAGGACCCAGGCGGAATCCTCGAGGAGGAGGTTGCGACGTGACGGTGGTGCTCTACCCCGGGTCGTTCGATCCGATCCACAACGGACACGTGGAGATCGTGGAGACCGCGTCGCGGCTGTTCGACCGGGTGGTCGTGGCGGCGATGCGCAACCCGTCGAAGGGTGAGCCGCTCTTCTCACTCGAGGACCGGCAGGACCTCATCGAGGCGTCGCTGGCGCACCTCGACAACGTCGAGGTGACGATGTTCTCGTCCCTCGTCGTGGACCTGGCCCGTCAGGTCGGTGCCCACTTCATCGTCAAGGGACTCCGGGCGGTGTCGGACTTCGAGTCCGAGTTGCAGATGGCCCAGATGAACCGGTCGATCTCGGGGGTGGACACGCTGTTCATCCCGTCGGCATCGGGCAACTCCTTCCTCGCCTCCCGGCTGATCCGGGAGATCGCACGCTTCGGCGGTGATGTGTCCAACATGGTGCCCGAGCCGGTCGCGGCGCTCCTCGCCGAGCGTTTCGGTGACGCCACGACGGCATCCTCCTGAGCCCGGGCGGCGGCGGCCAGACTGGGAGCGATGCCGTTGCCGGACCGCGGCGGAGGAGCGGTGAGCGACAGCCACCCTGCACCAGGAGCAGACTGAGGGACATGACGCCACGACCCGAGGACGATCGAGACGAGGCGACCCGCCGGAACGGGTCCCCCGACCCGTACCGCATGCCCGAGACGGAGCAACTCCTGCGTCGCGTGATCGAGATCGTGGAGTCGGCACCCGGCCTGCCGATGTCCGCCTCGGTCCGCATCAACAAGGACGAACTGCTCGAGCTGCTCGACGACGCCGTGGCCCAGCTGCCCGAGGAACTCCGTTCGGCCCGGTGGCTGCTCAAGGAACGTGAGGAGTTCACGGCCCGGACGCGCCGTGAGGGCGAGGAGATCATCACCGACGCCCGGACCCGGGTGGCCAACATGGTGCAGCGCACCGAGGTGGCGAAGGCCGCCGAGGTCCGGGCCCGTCAGATCATCGAGGAGGCGGAGGCCGAGGCTCGTCGGATGCGGCGGGAGACCGAGGACTTCTGCGACCAGAAGCTGGCCAGCTTCGAGATCGTGCTGGAGCGGATCAGCCAGACGGTTGCGACCGGTCGGTCCCGGCTGGCGGCACCGACGATCGAGGAGGCCGAGCTCTCGGACCTGGACGACGAGGATCGGGACGACGGCCCGACCGTGTTCGACCAGGAGCTGTGAGCTCCCGCTCCGAACCCCTGCGGATCCCCGTCGCCGAGCTGCGGCGACGTCCGGGCAACCGCTCCACGGTCGAGCGGACCGTCCCGGTCGGCGGTCTGGGCGTCGGCTCGGCATCGACGCCAACCGATGCCGAGGCACAGGTGGTGCTCCACCTCGAGTCGCAGTCCGACGGGGTGACCGTGAAGGGCGAGTTCCGGGCCCCGTGGACCGGAGAGTGCCGACGCTGCCTGGAGCCCACCGGAGGCGAACTCTCCGCCGAGGTCACCGAGGTCTTCTCCGACCATCCGGACGGCGCCGAGCTGCTGGCCTTCGACGGCGACGCGGTCGATCTGTCGGAGACGGTCAGGGACGCCGTGGTCCTGGCGCTCCCGCTGGCCCCCCTGTGCCGCTCGGACTGCCCGGGTCCGGAACCGGACAGCTTCCCCGTGCGGATCGAGGGCGAGGCCGGACTCGAACGGTCGGATCCCCGTTGGGCGGCCCTCGATGAGCTCCGCTTCGACCGGGACCCCGACGAGGGCTAGTCTCTCCCGTCGGCTCATGGGACCTGGTTCCGTCGCCGTGCCGGGCCCCTGGGCCCGGTGAGCAATCCACCCTGACCCCGATCACACGCGAGTGCACGATGGCCGTCCCGAAGAAGAAGACCTCGAAGTCGAAGAGCCGGAGTCGCCGGGCGGCAAACTGGACGCTGCGTGCGCCCGCTCGGAGCACCTGCCCGCGCTGCGGTTCGGTGAAGCAGCCCCACGTGGTCTGCACGAACTGCGGCTGGTACCACGGTCGCCAAGCGCTGGATCTGGACTGAGGTCCGTCCGGCCGGACCCCCTCAGCCACCGCGCACCGTGGTGAGCCGGACTCCGGTGGCCACGGACGGCGTTCGGGCCCGTTCCGGGTCCACCCGCCCCCGAGGCGGCCCCCGCTACAGTGCGCCCACCGCCGGCCGACGGGCGCGGACGGCACCGCAGGGTGGCGTCACGGCGCTGGTCGGGGTCCGGTGAACGACCCAACCGAGTCAGGAGCAGTCGTGCCCGCCGAAACGCACGTGCAACAGGGTCCCATGTCACGGGACGAGGTCCTCCAACTGGTCCGAGACCGACTGGCGGAGATCCTCGAGATCGACGCTGCGCAGATCAACGAGGGTGACTCCTTCGCCGAGGACCTCCGAGCCGACTCCCTGGCGCTGATCGAACTGGTGGAGTCGCTCGAGGACGAGCTGGGGGAGCGGAGCGTCGGTTTCCGGATCGAAGATGAGGACCTGGAGGACCTGGTGACCGTCAAGGACGCCGTCGACTACGTCCACGCCAGGCTCTGAGCCGAGCGACGGGCCCGACCATCGACACCGAACTCCACTCCGGCCTCCTGGACCGTCTCGGCTATCGCTTCGCCGACCGCGCCCATCTGGAACTCGCCCTGCGCCACCGGTCGTGGTGCGCCGAGCACGGTGGGGTCGAGTCCAACGAGCGGCTGGAGTTCCTCGGCGACGCCGTCCTCGGAGTGGTCGTCACCGACTACCTGTTCCGGGCCTCTCCCGAGAGCAGCGAGGGCGTACTGGCCCGTCGCCGCTCCGAACTGGTCAACGCGACCGCGCTGGCCGCCGCCGCCCGCGGGATCGACCTGGGTGCGTCCCTGCTGCTCGGTCGGGGCGAGGACCTGACCGGCGGCCGGGACAAGACCTCGATCCTCGCCGATGCCATCGAGGCGGTGTTCGGCGCGGTCTACCTCGACGGGGGCATCGTGGCTGCGACGTCGGTCGTGCTGGACCTGCTCGAGCCGCGGATCCTCGAGGTGCTCGGCGGCGGTGTGGACTCCGACGCCAAGTCCAGACTCCAGGAGCTCGCCGCCCAGCACGGCGGCGACCTGCCCCGCTACGAGCTGAGCGAGACCGGCCCCGAGCACGACAAGCGGTTCGACGCCGTGGTTCGGGCCGGCGGGTTCGTCGGTCGCGGCCAGGGTCGCACCAAGAAGGAGGCCGAGCAGGCCGCCGCCCGTGACGTGGCCGATCTGCTCCACGCCGCCATCGGCCAGCGGCGGGATGCCGGTGACGGTGAAGTGAACGACGACAGGGCCGACGGTGCCCCGATGGCGATCGACGACGGGACCGGCGGGACCCCACCACCCGAGATGGGAGACAGGCGTGCCTGAACTACCGGAACTCGAGCTGCTCCGGCGCGAGCTCGACCGCGACCTGAACGGCAAGAAGGTGAAGGGGGTGGAGGTGCCCGGTGCCGGCCTGGTCGTCCACCCGACGAAGAAGGCGCTGTCCACGGCGCTCACCGGCGCCAAGCTGACGGGTGCCGGTCGCCGGGGGACACTCCTCCTGATCGGAGTCGAGGGTGAGGGCCGGCTGGTGATCCAGCTCGGTGAGACCACCCGGCTCCGTCGCCAGCAGAACAAGGAGGCCGTCGAGAAGGGCACCGCGATGGTGATCACCTTCACCCAGGGTGGCCAACTCCGCATCGTCGACCCCAAGCGGCAGGCCTCGGTCGAACTGCTCGACGACGAGCAGTTCGCCGAGCGCCACCCGGAGGTCGTCGGACTGGGCCTCGATCCGGCGGACGAGCCGATCTCGTGGACGACCTTCGGGGAGGCGCTGTTGCGGCGGGACGACCGACTCAAGGCGGTGCTGATGGACCCGACCTTCCTGGTGGGGATCGGGCCGATGTACTCCGACGAGATCCTCTTCCACGCCGGTCTCCGCTACGACCGGATCGCATCGGGCCTCAACACCCAGGAGATCCGGCGCCTCTACCGGGCAGTGGTGGAGACCGTCCACGAGGCGATCAAGTACGGTGGCACCTCGATCGGCCCCGACGGATGGGTGGGTCTGGACGGGTCGCCCGGCGACTACGGCCAGCACCTGACCGTCTACAAGCGGGACGGCGAGATGAGCCCCCGGGCGCGGGGGCCCATCGTCAAGGTTCGCTACGGGAGCGGCTACACCTACTTCTGCGAGCAGACCCAGGTGTAGCCAACCGCGGCGGGAACCGGCCCGCAGTAACGCGCTGCGGGCGCCGGCCCGCAGTACCGGTCGGGACCCGAGGTCCCGACCACGACCAGACCACACAACTGACGACCGGTTGGGGACCGAGCGGCACGGGGCAACCGCCCACCCGCAGGTCGGCCGTCCGGTCCGGGAGCACGGTGTTCCTCAAGACGCTGCAGATCAAGGGCTTCAAGTCGTTCGCCGACGCCGCCACCCTCACGCTCGAACCGGGAGTGACCGTCGTGGTCGGTCCCAACGGATCGGGGAAGTCGAACGTCGTGGACGCCATCGGCTGGGTCCTGGGG
>CAYMKW010000023.1:5621-16657 GCA_964391365.1 uncultured Microthrixaceae bacterium
GACGACGTGATCTTCGCCGGGTCGGCGAAGCGACCCCCGCTCGGTCGGGCCGAGGTTGCGATCACCATCGACAACTCCTCGGGGATGCTGCCGATCGACTTCACCGAGGTCACGATCTCCCGGCTGCTGTTCCGGTCGGGGGACTCCGAGTACGCCATCAACGGGGTGCCGTGCCGCCTGCTCGACATCACCGACCTGCTGTCCGATTCCGGTGTCGGCCGTCAGCAGCACGTCATCATCTCGCAGGGCAACATCGACGGCGTCCTGAACTCGCGGCCGGAGGAGCGGCGCCTCATCATCGAGGAGGCCGCCGGCGTCCTGAAGTTCCGTCGCCGCAAGGAGCGGGCCGAGCGCCGACTGCAGGGTACGGAGCAGAACCTGACCCGGGTCCAGGACCTGCTCCGGGAGGTTCGGCGCCAGCTCCGGCCGCTCGAGCGTCAGGCCGAGGCGGCCCGTCGTCACGGTGACCTGGTCGCCGAGCTCTCGGCACTCCGCCTGCACGTGGCCGGCCGGGAGATCCTCCGGCTCCGAGGTGTGCTCGAGCAGTCGACCCGACGCCAGCAGCAGCTGCGCGAGGACGACGGTCGGCTGCGCGCCGCACTGGCCGACCTGGACGCCCGGCTCCTCGCCGCCGAGGCCCAGCTCGCCGCCATGGGCGGCCGTGACCTGGGTGACTCGCTCGTGCGGTACGAGCGTCTCGAGGAGCGGGGTCGCGGGCTCGGCGCGCTCCTCGTCGAGCGAGTCCGGGGTGCCGAACGCGACCTCGCCGCTTCGGTGGACGCAGCGGTCGTGGCATCACTCGAGTCGGAGCAGGCGTCGTTGCGGCGGGAGGCCGAGGAGATCGCCGGGGAGCGGCAGGTGCTCGAGCGCGAGTCCGACGAGCTCCTGCGTGACGAGGCGGGCCTCGTCGACCGACGACGGGGGTTCGAGGAGGTCTGGGGCGACGGTGTCGTCGTGCCCACGGGTGAGGCGGCGGCGGTCCGGGGCGAGATCGCGGCCCTCACGACCGCCGTGGAACGCTCGGAGGGTGACCGGAGTCGGCTGGAGGCCCGCCGTTCGGCGCTCGGCGAGCGGGCCGAGCGCCTGGGGTCGGAGCACGTGTCGCTCCTGGACGAGCAGGCCGCATCAACAGAGCTCGAGCCGTCCTCGGCCACCGAGCTCGAAACACTCCGGGTCGCGACCCGGCGGGCTGCGGACGCGCTGGCCGCCTCCGAGTCCGCCGCCACCGATGCCGCTGCGGATCACTCGGCCTGGTCGGCTCGGGTCGAGGCGTTGACGATGGCGCTCGACGAGGCGAGGGACCGGGCGGGAGCAACCCGGCTCGCCGGCCTGGACGGCGTCCTCGGGACCCTCTCGGAACTCGTCGAGGTCGACGACGGATGGGAGGAGCCGTTCGAGGCGGCTGCCGCCGAGGCGCTCGGAGCGGTCGTGGTCTCGGACGTCGATGCGGCCCGTCGGGGGCTGCGGTCACTCGTCGAGGGCGACCATGCCGGGGCAGTGCTGGCCCTGGGGGCAGCGGCCGTCGAGCCGGACCGTCCCGGTGTGGGCGTTGCGATCCGGGACCACGTCCGACCGTCGACCCGTGCCGGCTCGTCTGCACCGGGTGTCGCCCGGCTGCTCGACGCACTCCTCGCCCGGGCCGTGTTGGTCGATGGCGACTGGTCGGCCGCGCTGCAGGCCTCGACCTCGGACCCGACGGCTGTCGTCGTGACACGACGCGGCGACCGGTTCGGTGTGGCCGGATGGCGCCTGCGCGCCGCCGGCTCGGGCGCCACCGGGGCGGCGCTCGACGAGGCCGTCGAACGTGCGGAGCGCTCCGCGCTGGCGCGACGGGACGCACTGGCAGCGGTCGCCGCGGCCCGCGCCGAGCTGGACACTGCGAGGCGCAGCGAACAGCAGGCCGAGCGGGACCTCGAGGCCCTCCGGGCCCGGGCTCGGACCATCGCCGACGCGCTGGTCCGGATCGAACGTGACCGGGCCGAGGTGGATGAGGAGTCAGCTGCCCTCGCAGCGCACGCCGACGAGCTGGTGGCCCGCGCCGGTCGGGAGTCGGAGCGGCTCGCCGAGCTCAACTCCAGGTTGCCGGAGCTCGAGGCGGCCGAGGCCGAGATCGACGAACAGGCCCGGAGGATGACCTCGGCCCGCGACGAGCTCGAGTCGCTCGCAGCGACGGTGGCGGCGCGGCGGACGGACCTCGAGGTCAGGGCGGCCGGGGTCGAGGAGCGGCGTCGCTACGTCGAGTCCCGACGGTCCCAGATCGACGAGCGGCTCGAACACCTCCAGGTCGAGAGCGCTGCCGCGGCCGACCGTCGATCCGAATTGGAGGCCCGGCTCGTGGCCCTCCGGCGTCTGTCCGGGGTCGTCGAGTCGCTGGCGGGTGTGGTCGCCGCCAACGTCGCTGAACTCCGTGAGGAGCGCCGGGTGCAGTCGGAGGCGGCCCGCTCCGCGTCCGAACTGCTCGAGGGACTCCGGGCCGAACGGACGGCGGCCGAGTCGGAGCTCGAGTCCGTTCGGGGACGGTCCCAGCAGCTCGAGGTCGCCGACGCCGAGGCGAGGATGCGGCTGGAGGCGGCCACCGAGTCGCTCCGAGCCGATCACGACTGCGGGCCCGACGTGGCCGTCGAGGCCGAGTGCCCCCCGCTTCCCGAGGGCACGACCGCTCCGGCCCGGGTGCGCGAACTGGAGCGTGAACTTCGGGTCATGGGTCCGATCAACCCCCTCGCGCTGCAGGAGTTCACCGAGCTCACCGAGCGACACGAGTTCCTGACCGGCCAGCTCGACGATGTCCGGCAGTCCCGGCGGGAGCTCGCCAAGGTGATCCGTGCGGTCGACGAGGAGATCGTGTCGGTGTTCGCAGCGGCCTTCGCCGACGTCAGCGAGAACTTCACGTCGTTGTTCGAGACGCTCTTCCCGGGCGGTCAGGGGCGCCTGACCCTCACCGACCCCGACAACCTGCTCGAGACCGGAATCGAGATCGAGGCTCGGCCATCGGGCAAGAACGTGCGGAAGCTCTCGCTGCTCTCGGGCGGCGAACGCTCGCTCACGGCGCTCGCGTACCTGTTCGCCGTCTTCCGCTCGCGTCCGTCGCCCTTCTACGTGATGGACGAGGTCGAGGCGGCGCTCGACGACGTGAACCTGCACCGGTTCCTCGACCTGGTCGCCGAGTTCCGCGATTCGGCCCAGTTGCTGATCGTGAGCCACCAGAAGCGGACCATGGAGGCGGCCGACATCCTCTACGGCGTGACCATGGAACCCGGCGGCTCCACCAAGGTCGTCTCGGAGCGGGCCGCCGCCGTTCTGGACTGATTCCGGTCAGGGCAGGCGGCTGAACCAGCGCAGGGACAGCGCCGCCGCCACCAGGAGCAGGACCAGTCCGATACCGACGAACCGGTAGGAGACATCGGTCTCCTCCTCGTCGAAACCCACCGTCGAACCCAGCTCCGAGTAGACGGACTGCAGGTCGGTGGCGCTCTCGGCGGTGTAGGCGGTCCCACCCGTGCCCTCGGCGAGCGTGCGGAGCTCCTCGACGTTGACGGGCACCTTCGTCCGCTGCCCGACCCCGTTCCCGTCCTGGTCGACGGTGATCTCGCCGTCGGGGGTCCCGTAGGCGATCGTCGTGATCGCCACGCCGGCGTCGACCGCCAGCGGGATGGCGTCCGCGGTCGGAAGGCCGACGGTCGTCTCGCCGTCCGAGATCAGCACCACGGCGGCGTCCGGTACACCGCCCTCCTCGACACCGACGGCCTGGTTCTCGACCACCTCGAGCGAGAGCCGCACGGCGTCGCCGATGGCGGTCGACTTCTCCAGTTCGAGCCCGTCGATGGCGAACTTGACCTGCTCGTGGTCCTGGGTCGGCGGAACGAGCAGCTGGGCGCTTCCGGCGAATCCGATCAGGCCGACGTTGAGGTTCTCCGGGAGCTGGTCGACGAACTCCTTGGCCGCCACCTGGGCCGCCTCGAGCCGGTTGGGTGCGACGTCCGTCGCCGCCATGGACAGCGAGGTGTCGATGGCCAGCATGATCGTGGTCCGCTCCCTCGGAACCCGCTCGATCGCCACCGGCTGGGCGAAGGCCACGACGAGCGATGCCAGGGCCACCACGAACGTCCCGGCCACGAGGTGGCGTCGCCAACCCGGCCGGGTCGGTGCCACCTGATCCAACAGGTCGAGGCTGGTGAAGCGGACGGTGTACCGCGGTCGGGTGAGCTGGACCGCGACGTAGAGGCCGATGAGGGCCACCACCACGGCGAGCAGCCAGAGTCGCGTCGGTTCGCTGAACCACTGGGTCACGGTCGTTCCTCCCGGGGATGGGTCGTCGCCGCCCGGCAGGCTGCGGCGGAGTTCATCGGGGCCGCCTGACCGCAGCGGTCTCGGCTCGTCGGCGACGGTCGCCGACGTGCGTGGCCAGGTCCATCAGCCAGTCGGAGTCGGTGCGCAGGACGAGGTGGTCCGCACCGGCGCTCCGGGCGGCTCCGGCGACGGCGGCCTGATGGTCGGCGGCCAGCCTCGCGAACCGGGCGCGTACCTCTGCGTCGTCGGTGTTCACCTCTCGGGTGGCGCCGGTCGTGGGGTCCAGGAACTGGACCAGACCGACGGGCGGGATCTCGAGTTCCCGGGGGTCCACGACCGTGATGCAGAGCACCGAGTGCTTCAGCGCAACGGTCCCGAGCGCGGTCCGCCAGCGGTCCGGGTCGCCACGGAAGTCGGAGACCACGGCCACGAACCCCCGGCGGGGGGCCATGGCGCCGAGCCGTCGGAGCGCCCCACCCAGATCCGCCGGCCCGGACTCGTCGGCCCGGGGGGTGTGCTGGATGCGGGAGAGCAGCCCGAGCAGGTGCTTGCGCCCCTGCCGGGGGGGAACGGTGTCGCTCGTCGAACCCCGCACGACGACGCCTCCGACGCGGTTGCCGCCCCGCGCGCACATCAGGCCGACCCCGGCGGCCGCAGCCAGGACCAGGTCCCGCTTCTCGCAGGTGACGGTGCCGAAGTCGAGGCTGGACGACCGGTCGACCATGATCCACGTCTCGAGCTCGCGGTCGGCGATGGTCTCGCGCAGGTGGGGTGCCTGCATCCGCGCCGTGACGTTCCAGTCGATCCGCCGGACGTCGTCACCGGGCTCGTAGGTGCGCGTCTCTCCGAGCTCGCTGCCGCGTCCGGGGACGATGCCCTCGAAGTCGCCGTGGAGCATCCCGTCGAGCCGGCGCGACACGTCCAGCGTGAGTCGCCGGAGGATCTCCTCGGCGGGTCGATCGCCGACGAGTCCGAGCGTGCCGGAGAGTCCGCTCACGAGGTCGGCTGGCCCCATCCGGCGCCGTCGCCGGTGCCCGCGGCCGATGGCACCGCGTCCCATGCGTTGGTGACGGCACCGACGACCTCAGCGGGCTCGCCGACCCGCGGTGCCGGAACGGTCGACAGGATCCGGGTCAGGACCTGTTCGACGTCCACGTCCTGGGCGAGCGCCTCGTAGGAGAGCAGGATCCGGTGACGGAGGATCTCCGGCGCCACGTCGAAGACGTCCTGGGGGGTGAGGAAGGTGCGGCCCCGGATCAGGGCGAGGGCCCGCCCGGCCCGCACGAGTCCGATGGATGCCCGGGGACTGGCACCCAGCTCGATGAAGGTCCGCAGCTCCGGCAGGCCGAAGTTCTCGGGCGTCCGCGTGCACAGGACCAGGTTGACGGCGTACTCGAGGACGCCCCGGTCGACGAAGACGTCCTCGGTGGCAGCCTGCAGCTGGAGGATCCGGTCGAGCTCGAGCACCTGGGACGCCGTGGGTGGCGTGGTCCCCATCCGCTGGACGATCTCCACCTCCTCGGTCGGGGTGGGGTAGTCGAGCACCACCTTCATGAGGAAGCGGTCACGCTGCGCCTCGGGAAGCGGGTAGACGCCCTCGGACTCGATCGGGTTCTGGGTGGCGAGGACCAGGAACGGCGAATCCAGGTCGTGACGGACGCCGCCGATCGTCACGTGGCGCTCGGCCATGGCCTCGAGCAGGGCCGACTGCACCTTGGCGGGGGCGCGATTGATCTCGTCGGCCAACAGGAAGTTGGCGAACACGGGTCCGAGCTCGACGTCGAAGGTCTCGCTCGACGAGCGGAAGATCCGGGTGCCGACCACGTCGGCAGGCAGCAGGTCGGGCGTGAACTGGATCCTGGTGAAGGTGCCGCCGACCGCCGTTGCGAGCGTCTCGACCGTCAGGGTCTTGGCCAGACCGGGCACCGACTCCAACAGGCAGTGTCCGTTGGCGAGGAGGCAGGCGAGCGTCCGCTCGAGCGCGCGATCCTGGCCGACGATCACCTTCTTCATCTCGAAGAGCAGGTGCTGCACGCTGCTCGCCGCCGCTGCCGTCGCTGCCTGATCCGACTCCACCCGGTCCTCCGTCCGCCTGCGGCCGAGCGCAACGTGCGCACGACGCTGACACGCTACGTCGGGGGAGCGACCTCGCCGTCGCACGCTCGCCGGGGCGCCTGATCCGCTGTTCAGGATCGTGCGGTCCGTCGGCGGGGGCGGTCACCGATGGTCGGTCCGGTGGGCGCCTGTAGTGTCCCGGGCCATGGAGATCCTGCTCGTCCTGCTGCTCGCGGTCCTCGTCCTCGTCGTCGTGGCGTCGGTGACCCTGGTCGGCCGCCGACGCGGCACCGAGGTGCTGGAGTCCGGTCCGGACGAGGTCCCCGAGGCCGGATCGGTGGTGACCGAACCCCGTGAACTCCAGGGTGAGGAGGTCGGGCCCGAGGAGCTCCTCGAGCCCGAGGTCCAGGTCACCGAGACGGTCGGTCCCGTCCTGGGCACCACCGTCGAGGTCGTCGGCCCACCCCTCACCGACGAGGAGGCTGCGGCCAACATCGCCGCCGCCGAGGCCGCCGAGGCCGAGTGGGAGGCGGAGCACGGTGGGGTCGAGGAGTTGGTCCGACCGTCGTTCCGCGACCGTCTCGCCAAGGCCCGGGGAGCTGTCAGCGGGTACGTCGGTTCGATCCTGTCGCGGTCGACGATCGACGCCGAGACCTGGGACGAGCTCGAGGAGGCGCTCCTCCTCGCCGACGTCGGTGCCGGTCCCACCCAGGAGCTGCTCACGGCGATCCGGACCACCGTCAAGGAGCGGGGCCTGACCACCTCGGAGGACCTGGTCGGGGCGGTCAAGGACGAGATGAAGGCACGGCTCGCCGGGCCGGTGGACCTGGCGCGGGCCGACACCAGCCCCACGATCTGGCTGTTCGTGGGCGTCAACGGCGTGGGCAAGACCACCACGATCGGCAAGGTCGGCCGCCGGCTGGCCGACGAGGGGACGACCGTCGTCATGGCCGCCGGTGACACGTTCCGGGCGGCGGCCGCCGAGCAGCTCGGCACCTGGGCGGACCGCTGCGGCGCGCAGCTCGTCCGCGGTGAGGAGGGCGGCGACCCGTCGGCGGTCATCTTCGACGCCGTGGCGTCCGCGACCGCGCGCAACGTCGACGTCGTCCTGGCCGACACCGCAGGCCGGCTCCACACCAAGAGCAACCTCATGGACGAACTCGCCAAGGTGCGGCGGGTCGCCGACAAGGGCGAGGGCACGGTGACCGAGGTGCTGCTGGTCCTGGACGCCACCACCGGCCAGAACGGTCTCCAGCAGGCCAGGCAGTTCACCGAGGCCACCGATGTGACGGGCGTCGTGCTCACGAAGCTGGACGGGTCCGCCAAGGGAGGAATCGTGTTCGCGATCCGCTCCGAGCTGGGCATCCCGGTGAAGCTCGTCGGTCTGGGCGAGACCGCCGCTGACCTGGTCGACTTCGATCCCGACGAGTTCGTCGACGCCCTGTTCGACCGGGACTGAGCGGCCGGTCGGAACGGAAGTGGAGCACGTACGCCTCGCCCGACCGGTGTTCCGTCAGTGAGCCCACCGCCGTCCGACTCGCTGCGACTGCTGCCGCTCGTCCCGGACGTCGGCGGCATGAGCGTCGAGGACGCCGCCGGCACCGTCCGGTCGGCGCCGGCCCGCTGGCGCTGGACGCTGGAGGGGGTCGACGAGCTCCCGGCCGCCGCCGAGTTCTCCCTGGATGCCCTGGCGCGCAGCCTGACGGCGGCCGGCGGGTCGGGTAGCACCATCGACGACCTCGCCAACGTCGTGGCGGCGGCGCTGACCGACGTCGGTCGTGGTCGACCGTCCCGGCCGCTGCTCGACCTGGTGGACCCCTCGGATCCGCTCGTCGCCGCCGTCGAGTCGGTGGACCGGGAGCTCTCGGCTGCGGCGCGGGCCGTCGTGGCTCAGGTCGCCACCGACGCCCGGGGCAGCGTGGTGTCGCTCAACGTGTCCGAGGGCGGCGTGCCGAAGCGTCCGGTGGACGCCGTGGAGGTGGTTGCCGCCGGGTGCGTCGGCGATCGCCAGCGGGTGCGTCGTCACCACGGTCGTCCGCACCAGGCGGTGTCGCTCTGGTCGTTCGAGGTCGTCGAGCAGCTCGCCGCCGACGGGCATCCGCTCCGGCCGGGTGCCGCCGGAGAGAACCTGACGCTGTCCGGGGTCGACTGGTCGGTGCTGCGACCGGGGTTCAGGTTCGCGGTCGGTGCCTCCGTCGAACCGGCGGTGCTCGAACTCACGGGGTGGGCCGATCCGTGCGCGACCATCGCCGGTTGCTTCAGCGACGGCCGGTACGAACGGATCTCCCACGACCGACACCCCGGCACCTCACGCGCCTACGCCGCGGTGCTGCGCCCCGGAAGGGTGTCGACGGGCGACCCGGTCGTGGTACTCGCCTGAAGCTGGTTGCCTCCGGCGGGTCTCAGGCGGGCCTCAGGCGCGGGCGGCCTGGCGGGCGAGGATGCGCACCAAGGTCTCGACATCCTGTGCCCCGGGGATCAGGGCCCGGCCGTCGATCACGAAGGCCGGCACGCCGGTGATGTCGGACTCGCGTGCCCGCTGCCGGTCGGCGGCCACCTCGTCGGCGAACCGTTGCCCGTCCAGCACCGTCCGGGCGGCGCCTTCGTCCAGGCCCGCCCGGCCGGCGATCCGCACGAGGGTGTCGTGGTCGGACACGTCGGCGCCCTCGGTGAAGTACGCCAGGAACAGCGACTCCACGAGCGGGTCCTGCCCCGCGGGTTCCCCGGCGGACCAGCAGATCAGCCGGTGTGCGTCGAACGTGTTCACCCGGACGGCGAGGTCGAAGCGGTAGTCGATGCCCTCGTCGACCCCCAGCGCGGTCAGCCGGCTCGTCATGGCGTCGAACGAACCGGGCCCGTACTTCCGTTCGAGTGACGTCCGCAGGTCCTGCGGTCCCGGTGGGGCGTCGGGGTCCAACTGGAAGGCCCGCCAACGGACCGTGACCCGGTCCGCCGGCAGCACGCCGGTCCGATCCAACTCGGCGAGCGCGGACCTCAGTCGGCGGGCGCCCAGCGCGCACCAGGGGCAGACGACGTCGGAGAACACGTCGATGTGCACGAGCGGACGCTAGCCCCGTCGGCGGGCCGGCCGGGCAGCGGCGGGCCGTCGGCGCGACCGGTAGCCTCTGGGCACCATGTTCGAGTCACTCACCGACCGGTTCGACGGGATCTTCTCCCGACTACGGGGCAAGGGTCGCCTCTCCGAGGCCGACGTCGACGAGGTCCTCCGCGAGATCCGCCTGGCCCTGCTCGAGGCGGACGTCAACCTGGCCGTGGTGAAGTCCCTGCAGGGTCGGATCCGCGAGCGGGCCGTGGGCGAGGACCTCTCCCAGGCCCTCAACCCGGCGCTGCAGGTCAAGAAGATCGTGCTGGAGGAGCTCACCGAGACGCTCGGCGGCCAGACGCTGCGGATCACCTACGCCTCCAAGCCGCCCACCGTCGTCCTGATGGCGGGCCTCCAGGGCTCCGGCAAGACGACGAACTCCGCCAAGCTCGCCCGGTGGTTCCGGTCGCAGGGTCGCAACCCGATGCTGGTGGGCGCCGACCTCCAGCGTCCGGCGGCCGTGCAGCAGCTCCGCACGCTCGCCGAGCGGGTCGGCGTGCCCGTCCACTCGGCTCCCGACGACGTGGTCGCCTCGGGCGACGGTGATCCGGTCGAGGTGGCTCGGGGGGCCATCGCCGAGGCCCGACGACTCGGCCGGGACGTCGTGATCGTCGACACGGCCGGCCGTCTGGCCATCGACGCCGAGCTGATGGATCAGGTGCGTCGGATCTCCGACGAGGTGCAGCCGGACTTCACGTTCCTCGTCGTGGACGCCATGACCGGCCAGGACGCGGTCACGGTGGCAGAGAACTTCCACGCCACCCTCGAGCTGGACGGCGTGATCCTGACCAAGCTCGACGGCGACGCCCGCGGCGGCGCGGCCCTGTCGGTGAAGGAGATCGTCGGCCGGCCCATCGCCTTCGCGTCCACCGGCGAGCAACTCGAGGACTTCGACCTGTTCCACCCGGACCGTCTCGCCGGGCGGATCCTGGGCGAGGGCGACCTGGCCACGCTGATCGAGAAGGCGGAGACCGCCTTCGAGGAGGAGCAGGCCGAGGAGGCGGCCGCCCGGCTGCTCGACGGCACGTTCACCTTCGACGACTTCCTCGACCAGATGCAGGCGATCAAGAAGATGGGCCCCATCTCCGGGCTGATGGGGATGCTGCCCGGCGTGCCCAAGGAGGTTCGCGACGTCGAGATCGAGGACCACCAGATCGCCCGGATCGAGGCGATCATCCGCTCGATGACCCCGGGCGAACGGACCGACCCCGACCTGATCGACCAGTCCCGTCGGACCCGCATCGCCCGGGGTTCGGGCACCTCCTCGTCCGACGTCTCGCAGCTGGTGACGCAGTTCAAGCAGATGCGCCAGATGATGCAGCAGATGGGCGGTCCCAAGCGGGGCCGCAAGGCGAAGAAGGGGCGGAAGGGGAAGGTCAAGGGCCGGAGTGGCGGCCGGGTGACGGCCAAGGGGCCGACGCCCATCGACAAGGCGGCGTTCTCGCTCCCGAGCCTGGAGGAGATGGAGGCCCAGCTCCCGGGTCGTGGTCGGGGCCTCGACGATCTGGGCTGACACCGTCCGGGTCGATGCCTGGAGTTTGCGGCCGTCCCGCCGTCCGTGGTTTGCGGCCGTCCCGCCGCGGCGAGCATC
>CAYMKW010000023.1:16757-33091 GCA_964391365.1 uncultured Microthrixaceae bacterium
GTTTGCGGCCGTCCCGCCGTCCGTGGTTTGCGGCCGTCCCGCCGCGGCGAGCATCATGTGAGGCCCGCACCGCGGGACCGTGCTCCACCGATGGTGGGTCCCGAACGAGAGCACCCCGGCGTCGTCGGACGTCGCCGGGACCACCCCACACCCGACGAAGGAAGAAGCGCATCGTGGCCGTACGACTCCGTCTCATGCGGATGGGCAAGAAGAAGCAGCCGACCTACCGGATCGTCGCGGCCGACGCGCGGTCGCCGCGTGACGGCCGGTTCATCGAGATCGTGGGAACCTACGATCCCCGTCAGGAGCCGTCGCTGATCAACGTCGACCAGGAGAAGGCCCTCCACTGGCTCCGCCACGGCGCCCAGCCGACCGAGCGGGTCCAGAAGCTCCTCCAGATCTCGGGTACCTGGGACGAGTTCCAGTCCTCGAAGCGCGCCGGCTGAGCGGGGCGACGTGAGCGACGAGATCAACCCCGACGGCCCCACCCACGCGGCGGCGGTGCTCGAGCACCTGGCCCGTTCCCTGGTCGACGACCCCGACGGCGTGAGCGTCGAGGTGGTCGACGGTTCACCCCGACCGCAGCTGAACCTGCGGGTCTCCGACGGCGACATGGGCCGGATCATCGGCAAGCGCGGCCGCATGGCCAACGCCATCCGCACCGTGACGCGTGCGGCGGCCGCCCGCGACGGCATCGACGTCGACATCGAATTCATCGACTGACGGTCGTGCTCGAGGTCGGCCGGATCGCCAAGGTCCACGGCCTGCGCGGCGAGGTGGTCGTCGCGCTCAGCACCGATCGGCTGGAACGGGTCGCTCCGTCGGCGGAACTCCTCGGCGTCCGACCGGGGGCGGACGCACCCGACGGGCCCGACGACCCGTCGGCCCGGCATCTCGTCGTCGATTCAGCCCGGCCGCACGGCGATCGCTGGCTGGTCCGGTTCCGGGGGAGCGAACGGCGTGAGGATGCCGAGGCCCTGCGCGGGCTGGTCCTGTTCGGTGAGCCGCTCGACGTGGACGACGTCCTGTGGGTCCATGAACTCGTCGGTGTCACCGTGAGGTCGGCCGACGGGGTGGACCGGGGGGTCGTCACAGCCGTCCAGGCCAATCCGGCCGCCGATCTCCTCGTCCTGGACTCCGGGGCGCTCGTCCCCGTGGTGTTCGTCGTGAGTGGGCCGGAGGACGGCGAGGTGCTCGTGGACGTCCCGGACGGCCTGTTCGAGCTCACCGACGACGCCGGGTGAGCCCGCTCGTGCGCATCGACGTCATCACGATCTTCCCCGAGCTGGTCGCCGGGTTCGCCGGGCACAGCCTGCTCGGCCGGGCCGTCGCCGGAGGTGAGGTCGACCTGCGGGTCCACGACCTCCGCGACGCCACCACCGACGTCCACCGGACCGTCGACGACGCCCCCTTCGGCGGGGGAGCGGGCATGGTCCTGCGGCCGGAACCGGTCCTGGCCACGATCGAGGCGATCGACCCGCCCCGACCGGTGGTCGCGCTCGGCCCGGGCGGTCGGACCTTCGACCAGGCCACGGCGCGTCGCCTCGCCGAATCGGGCGGCTTCACGCTGCTCTGCGGCCGCTACGAGGGGATCGACCAGCGCGTCCTGGACCACGTGGTCGACGAGGAGCTGTCCATCGGTGACTACGTGCTCGCCGGTGGGGAGGTGGCGGCGCTCGTCGTCGTCGAGGCGGTCACGCGGCTCCTCCCCGGGGTGATGGGCAACCGCTCGTCCGCCGACGAGGAGAGCTTCGGCGAGGGTCTGCTCGAGTACCCCCAGTACACCCGGCCCGCGGAGTTCCGGGGTTGGGAGGTCCCCGAGGTGCTCCGTTCGGGTGACCACGGTCGGATCGCCCGCTGGCGCCGTGCCCAGTCGCTCCGTCGGACCCTCGACCGTCGCCCGGACCTGATCGAGGGCCGCGGCGGCCTGACCCCGGCCGACCGCGAGCTCCTCCGGGAGTTCGACCCGCCCGGGCCCCCGGAGTGAACCCACGGGCCGCCCGGCCCGTCGTCGGCTTTCGTTCCCACGGTCGGCTCCGTTACGATGCCTCG
Organism: uncultured Microthrixaceae bacterium; assembly: GCA_964391365.1. Taxonomy (GTDB): domain Bacteria; phylum Actinomycetota; class Acidimicrobiia; order Acidimicrobiales; family Microtrichaceae; genus SXMI01. Next base: position 18,810 of record CAYMKW010000023.1, read on the forward strand.
TTCCCGGTCGACATCGGCCGGTACGGCCGGTACGGCCGCCGTCAGCCGTCGACGCGGCGGTTCGGCCCCAGGACCGGCGACACGACTGGAGCTCCGATGAACCCCACCGACCTGATCGATCAGTCGAGCCTGCGCACCGACATCCCGGAGTTCCATCCCGGTGACACGTTGAAGGTGCACGTGAAGGTGGTCGAGGGCAACAAGGAGCGTGTCCAGGTGTTCCAGGGCGTCGTGATCGCCCGTCAGGGTGGCGGCCTGCAGGAGACCTTCACGGTCCGCAAGGTGTCCTACGGGGTCGGTGTCGAGCGCATGTTCCCGGTCCACTCGCCGATCATCGACCGGATCGAGGTCGTCACCCGCGGCGACGTCCGCCGGGCCAAGCTCTACTACCTCCGTGACCGGGTCGGGAAGGCCGCCAAGGTCAAGGAGAAGCGGGACTGAGTCCCCTGCGGCCGGCAGGTCCGGTCGCCCCTTCCCCCTGACGCCGCCATCGGGCGGCACTGCTGAACGGAGGGTCGCCGGCATGGTGGCCTACGACTCGGCGCGCCTCGGCCGCCACGGGGAGGACCGCGTCGCCCGCTGGTACGAACAGCGCGGCTACCGGGTGCTCGAACGCAACTGGCGCTGCGACCTCGGTGAACTCGACCTGATCCTGGCCCGAGGCTCCGACGTGGTGGTCTGCGAGGTCAAGACGCGATCGACGACCCGCTTCGGTCACCCGCTCGAGGCGGTTGGCCTCGACAAGCAGCGCCGGCTGCGGGCGCTCGCGGCCCGCTGGCGCAGTGAGGCGCCGTTCCGTCCGGACTCGCTGCGCATCGACGTCGCCGCCGTGCTCGGCGGGCGCATCACGGTGGTCGAGCACGCCTGCTGAGCCGCCGGCGGAGGTGATGTCCCGCCGGTCGAGGGGTTCAGCGTCGGGGTGCGCGACGCATCCGCTGGTCCCAGCACCCCCGGTGCCAGTGTCTCCGAAGGTCGGGGGCGTCGATCGGTACCGCCACGATGTGGCCCGTTCCGGCCGGGATGTCCCGGTTGCAGCCCGGGCAGACGTAGGTCTTGTGGGCCTGGTAGGGCTGGATCCGCCGGACCTCGCACTCGGCGGTCGCGGTGAGGTCCCGTTCCATCCTCACTCGCCCCCGGTCCGCAGGACCTCGCCCGGACCGCTCACCCGAACACCGCTCACCCGAACACCGCCCAGACGAGGACCGCTGCCGCCGCGAGGAGCGCGGCCACGACGAACACCACGTCGGCTCGGCCGGTCCGGTGCTTCCGGGTGGGGTCCAGTCCCATCAGCCGCCGCCCGGTCCGTCGGCGGTTGCACAGGGGGCGGTCGGCCCGCCGAGAGGATGCGTCACCCCACCAGTATCGCCGGTCGGTGCCGGGAGTGGGTCCCCGGCCGGACCGGAGCGGGCACCGCGGCCCCGTGTCGCGGCCTTCCGGTTTGACTCCCGTTCGCTACGGTCGATCCCGGACGAGCCCCGGCTGGCTCGGCTCGCAGCACAGCTGCCCGACGTCCCGACCCCGGGGGTGGAGCATGCTCGCGAGCGTTGCGTCAGCGGTCCTGCAGGGCATCGACGGTCATCGTGTCCGTGTCGAGGTGCACGTCGCCGGGGGACTGCCGGCCTTCACCGTCGTGGGCCTGCCCGACGCATCCTGTCGCGAATCCCGCGACCGGGTCCGGGCTGCCGTCCTGAGCGCCGGGTTCCGTTTCCCACCCGAACGCGTGACGGTCAACCTGGCCCCCACCAACCTCCGCAAGCACGGCCCGGTGCTCGACCTCCCGATCGCCCTCGCCCTGCTCGTGGCCAGCGGGCAGATCGACCACGAGTGCGTCGCCGGAGCGGCGTTCCTGGGGGAGTTGGGCCTCGACGGATCGGTGCGCCGGATCGTGGGAGCGCTCCCCCTGGCCGAGGTTCTGGCCGACCGTCCCCTCGTCGTTCCGCTCGAGGACCTCGATGAGGTGCGCCTCGTGGTGCCCACCGCTCGAGGTGCAACGTCGCTCCGGGCGCTGGTCGAGTCGCTGCGGGGCGAGACCGCCTGGCCCGATCCTGATCCGGAACCGCGGCGTGAGCAGGTGACGGACGGGCCGGGATGGTCACCGGACCTGGCCGATGTCCACGGTCACCCGATCGGCCGGCTCGCGGTCGAGGTGGCGGCCGCCGGCGGTCACCACCTGTTGTTCGTTGGTCCGCCCGGAGCCGGCAAGACGATGCTCGCCGAACGCCTGCCCGGGCTCCTGCCCGACCTCTCGGAGTCACAGGCGCTCGAGGTCGCCCGGGTCCGCTCGGCGGCCGGTGCCGACGTCGGCCCCGGACAGCGCCCCCGGGGCCTCCACCGCCGTCCGCCGTTCCGTTCGCCGCACCACACGGCCTCGGTGGTGGCGTTGGTGGGTGGCGGCAGCCGGGTCCTGCGGCCCGGTGAGATCAGCCTGGCGACCGGAGGCGTGCTCTTCCTCGACGAACTCGGTGAGTTCCCCGCCTCGCATCTCGACGCCCTCCGCCAGCCGCTCGAGTCGGGCGTCGTCGACGTGGTCCGGGCGGCCGTGTCGGCTCGACTCCCTGCCCGGTTCCTGCTGGTGGGCGCCACCAACCCCTGCCCGTGCGGGTTCGCTCCCGACCCACGATGTCGCTGCGGCCCCGCCCAGCTCCAGCGGTACTCGCGCCGGCTGTCGGGACCGGTGCTGGACCGTTTCGACCTGCGCGTCCGACTGGACCCGCCCGATCCGGCCAGCCTCTTCGGCGGTCGGGGCGAGGCCGAGTCCTCCGCCGGCGTGCAGCGTCGGGTGGCCGCAGCCAGGGAGCGGGCGAGGTCACGGGGCGTGCCGGCAAACCGGGCCCTCCGCGGCGCCGCGCTCGAACAGCACGCGCCGCTGACCGATGAGGCCGTCCGCCTGCTCCGGGACCGCCTCGACCGGGGGAGGCTGACCGTCCGCGGGTCCCAGCGCCTCCGGGCCGTGGCCCTCACCCTCCTCGACCTCACCGGTGACGAGGCTCCGGTCGGGGCCGACGACCTGCTGATGGCCGAGTGCCTCCGGGCTGCCGACGCACTCCCGGGCGGTCCGGCGTGAGCCCGCTCCCACACGAGGCCCACCTGGCGGCCATGGCCGGCCTCGACCTCGTCGGCCCGGCCACCCTCCGGCGTCTCGCTGCGCTCGGCGACCCCGTCGAGACCTGGGAGCGCCTGCGGAACGGTCGGCTACCCGCCTCGGTCTGTGCCGCTCGGACGGAACCACCCCGCACGCAGATCGAACGGTGGGCGACGCAGGCCCGGACGATCGACCCTGCCGAGATCTGGGCCCGGCTCCGCCGGATCGGCGTCGGGGTCGTCTCCCTGGGCGGTCCGGGCTACCCCGAGGCGCTGCGATCCGACCCGGACCCCCCGGTCCTGTTGTTCACGCTCGGCGATCCGGCCACGCTCGATCGGCCCTGCGTCGCCGTGGTGGGAACCCGGAGGGCGACGGCGTACGGCCGTGGGGTCGCCCACGATCTCGGGCGGGACCTGGCTGCCAACGGGGTCTGCGTGGTGTCGGGACTCGCGCTCGGGATCGATGCTGCGGCCCACGCCGGGGCCTGCCGGGGAGGGGCCGGCCCGGCGGCCGTGGTGGGGGCGGGTCCGGATCGGCCCTGCCCCAGATCCAACCTGCCGCTCGCTCGGCGGGTCGCCACGCTGGGGCTGCTCTGCTCCGAGCTGCCGCCGGGGATCGGCGCCCAGCCGTGGAGGTTCCCGGTCAGGAACCGGATCGTGGCCGGACTCGCCCAGGTGGTGGTCGTGGTGGAGTCGGCGGTGACCGGCGGCTCGATGTCCACCGTGGAACACGCCGTCCTGAGGAACCGGACGGTCCTCGCCGTGCCCGGCCCCGTGGACGCTCCGACGTCGGCGGGCTGCAACGCGCTGATCTCCGACGGTGCGGCGGTCTGTTCGGGCGTCGACGACGTTCTGGTGGCGCTGGGTGGTGCCCTCAGCGCCACGGCGCCCCGACCGGACCACCGTGTCGCTCCAACCGGCGACGCAGCAATCGTCCTGGACGTTCTCGGCTGGCGGCCCGAGTCCGTGGAGTACCTCGTCGCTGCGAGCGGGCTGCCGCTCCGGTCGTTGGTCGGGGAACTCGAACGACTCGAGCGGTCCGGTTGGGTGGTGCGGCGCGACGGGTTCGTGGAGCGTCTCGGGACCTCCGGTCGGGCAGTCGACCTCGGAACGATCCCGTGACCGGGCGGCTGGCTGCGGCACGGTGTGGTTCCGATCCTCAGGTGGCGGACCCCGATGAGGCCCGCTGGCGCCGGTGTGGGTTGGGCACGGAGCGGGTGGATGCTGCCACCCGTCGTGTTCGGTACGCTACGCGCGGCCGTCCGGATCCCCGGGGGCTGCAGACTGCCGGCAGGAACGAGTCGACGTGGACGGTGAGCACGGGACGGATTCAGCGCCACGATCCGTGTGGTCGTTGCCGCGTTTCGCCGACTCGCTCGCCGTTGCGGAATCCACCCGTGCGGCCTACGTCAGGGACGTCGAGTCCTTCGCCGACTGGGTCGCTCGACTCGGCGTCGACCGGCCTGCGCAGCTCACCCGCTCGCACGTGCGCGCCTACCTCGCTCACCTCACCACCCGGGGCCTGGCACCGCGGACGATCGCCCGCCGGGCCGCTTCGCTCCGCCGGTACGCCGGCTGGCTCACACGCAGCGGCGTGGTCAGCGTCGATCCGACCGCCGGGGTCTCGTCGCCGAGCGGAGCGGCCCGTCTCCCGCGGGTGCTCCGTGCGGATGAACTCCACCAGATCCTGGAGGACCCGGCGACGCCGGTCGACGATCCGCTCATCGAAGCGCGCGACCGTCTCGTCGTCGAGTTGCTCTACGGCTCCGGTCTCCGGGTCGCCGAACTCTGTGGCCTCGATGTGGACTCATGGGATCGTCGGGCCGCCACCCTCACGGTCTGGGGCAAGGGTTCGGTCGAACGGGTGGTGCCGACCACCGACCCGACGGACCGGCTGCTCGCAGCGTGGATCGATCGCGGTCGCGCCGCATGGTCGGCGCGGTTCCCGGGGGAGCCGGGTCCGGCGGTGTTCACGAACCGACGGGGCCATCGGCTCGCCCCCCGGGACGTCCGCCGCATCCTCGACCGGCGCTCCCCGGTGCCGACACACCTTCGCCACCCACCTGCTCGACGGGGGAGCGGACCTGCGGGTTGTCCAGGAACTGCTCGGCCACGCCAGCCTGTCGACGACGCAGATCTACACCCACGTCAGTCGTGAACGTCTGCGGCGGGTCGTCGAGGTGGCACACCCCCGGGCCGGTGCATCGCACGGGGAGCGGAACCCGTGAGCTCCGACACCTCGACGGTCGACCGGCCGGATCCCGCAGCGGAGGAACTCGTCGCCCTCTGGGCGGAGTACAAGTCGACCGCCGACCCGGCCGCTCGGGACGCGCTGATCGTGCAGTACTCGCCCCTCGTGAAGTACGTGGCCGGTCGTGTGGCGGCCGGTCTGCCGCAGAGCGTGGAGCAGGCCGACCTGGCGAGCTACGGCATGTTCGGACTGATCGATGCGATCGACAAGTTCGAGCCCGAGCGGGGGTTCAAGTTCGAGACCTACGCGATCAGCCGGATCAAGGGGTCGATCCTCGACGAGCTCCGCTCGATCGACTGGGTGCCTCGGTCGGTCCGCTCCAAGGTCCGTCAGATCGAGCAGGCCTACGCCAAGATCGAGGCGATCCACCACCGACCTCCCACGGACGCGGAACTGGCCGAGGAGCTCGAGTGGAGCGAGGAGCAACTCGGCACGGCCCTGATGCAGATCTCCCAGGTGGGTCTGGCGGCGCTCGACGAATCGGTGTCCGGTCGTGGCGGTGGAGAGCGCGGCGATTCGATGACCCTGGGGGACACGATCCCCGACCGCTCGAGCGGTTCGCCGATGGGGGCCTTCGAGGCCGCCGAGACCCGCCAGCTGCTCGGCGACGCGATCAACACCCTCCCGGAGCGGGAGAAGCTCGTGCTCACGCTCTACTACTACGAGAACATGACCCTGCAGGAGATCGGCCGGGTGCTCGGTGTGACCGAGTCCCGTGTCTGTCAGATCCACACGAAGTCGCTCCTGCACCTGCGCTCCCGCGTCGGCGACGACGCAGTCTGAGTCCGTTCCCGCCGGAGCGGCCCGATCGACGGCCCGAACCGCCAGCGCACATCGTCCGGGCCGTGCTCGTCGCTCTGCTCGCATCGGCATCCGCCCTCGTCGTCGCAGCACCGGTCGGGGCCATCGGTGACGGCGGCGCCGGGTTCATGCCCGGTGCACCTGCGGGCCGGACCCGGGGTTCCGGGGTGACGGATGTCGCCGGAGCCCGACGCGGTCCCTTCCGGCCGCCGGTGTCGGCCCCCGTCGCCGACCCCTTCCGGGCCCCGGCGCACCGTTTCGCCCCGGGCAACCGAGGGTTGGAGTACGCAACCGGTCGGGGTGCCCCCGCCCGGTCGATCGGACCCGGGGTGGTCGCCTTCGCCGGGTCGGTCGCCGGTCGCCTCGTCGTCAGCGTCGTTCACCCGGGCGGGTTCCGGTCGTCGCTCACCGGTCTGGCGACCATCGGTGTCCGCGTCGGGACCGTCGTGGACGCCTCGACCGTCCTCGGGACGACCGGGGAGCGACTCCACCTTGGCGTGCGACGGAACGGCGAGTACCTGGACCCGGCGACCCTGTTCGCAGCCGAGTCCCCCCGACGATCCGTGCTGGTGCCCACCCGCTGAGCGTCCGCTCGCTGGCTCCGGGTCCGGCCTCGGCCCTATGCTCCTCGGCTGACCCGGAGACCCGGGTCGTCGGTCAGTCCAACGCACACGCTCGCCCGGTCCATCCTCTCGGTCGCCCCACGGGGCGCGAGGACCGGGTCTCGCCGAACCGAGGGGGAAGGAGCAGCGCCGTGAGCGCAGTCGTCAGCATGAAGCAGTTGCTGGAGGCCGGTGTCCACTTCGGACACCAGACCCGCCGGTGGAACCCGAAGATGAAGCGATTCATCCACGGTGAGCGCGGAGGGATCTACCTGATCGACCTCCACCAGACGCTCTCGGGGATCGAGCAGTCGTACCTGTTCATCAGGGACCTCGTCGCCGACGGCGGGACCGTCCTCTTCATCGGGACCAAGAAGCAGGCCCAGGACCCGATCCAGGGCTACGCCGTGAAGTGCGGCATGCCGTACATCAACCAGCGGTGGCTCGGCGGCATGCTCACCAACTTCGAGACGATCTCCAAGCGGGTCGCCAAGATGCAGGAGTTCCAGCGCATGCGGGACTCCGGCGAGTTCGAGGCCATGCCCAAGAAGGAAGCGCTCCTCATGCAGCGCGAGCTCGACAAGCTCGAGCGGAACCTGAACGGAATCCGTGACCTGGCCCGTCTTCCCGACGCGGTGTTCATCCTGGACACCAAGAAGGAGGACATCGCCGTCACCGAGGCGAACAAGCTCGGCATCCCGGTCGTCGCTGTCGTCGACACGAACTGCGACCCCGACGTCATCCAGTTCGTGATCCCGGGCAACGACGACGCCATCCGCTCCGGGGACCTGCTCACCCGGGTCGTCGCCGACGCCGTCATCGAGGGCCGCCAGATGCGGGCCCACAAGCACCCCGAGTCGGTGCCGCGTGAGCGCTCCGCCGAGGAGGTCGCCGAGCACGCCGCGCAGCAGGCCCGCGCCCGGTCCGAGGCCGCGGCTGCCGCCCAGGAGCGGGAGGCCCGGGTGCTCGCCACCCGGAACGCCCCCGACGACTCGGCGACCGTGACCGACGAGGCGATCGCCGATGCCGACGTGGCCGCCGCCGGGGCCGAGGAGGCCGCCGAGACCGCTGTGGCCGAGGTCGTCGCCGAGACCGCCGCCGAGGCAACCGCCGAGACCGAGGAGGCGGGAGCCTGATGCCCGAGTTCACCGCACAGGACGTCAAGGCGCTGCGCGATGCGACCGGCGCCGGGATGATGGACTGCAAGAAGGCCCTGACCGAGGCGGATGGCGACATGGAGCGCGCCGCCCAGGTGCTCCGCCAGAAGGGTCTGAGCAAGGTCGCGACGCTGGAGGACCGGGAGAACAATCAGGGGGCCGTCGCCATCTCCCGGACCGGCAACGTCGCTGCGCTCGTCGAGCTCAAGTCCGAGACGGACTTCTCGGCCAAGGCCGACGACTTCGTCGCCCTGACCCAGGCGCTCGCGGATGCGGTGCTCGCCGACGGTCCGGACGCCGTGGCCGGGCTGCAGTCCCGACTCGACGACCTGCGGATCGCCAAGAAGGAGAACATCGAGCTCGGCGCCGTGGCCCGGTTCGAGGCGGCCGAGGGCAACGTCCTCGACGCCTACCTCCACACCCAGGACGGCCGGGGCACGAACGGCGTGCTGATCGAGGTCTCCGGGGCCGACGAGGCGGCGGCCCACGAGGTCGCGCTCCACATCGCCTTCGCCCGGCCGACGGCGCTGTCCCGGGACGAGATCGACGGGACGCTCGTGGAGCAGGCCCGGGCCTCGGCCGAGGAACTGACCCGCAAGGAGGGGAAGCCCGAGCAGGCGATCCCCAAGATCGTCGACGGTCGCCTCAACGCCTGGTACGCCGAGCGGGTCCTGCCCGAGCAGGGGATGTTCGGCGAGAAGGAGACGGTCCAACAGCACCTGGGCGACGCCACGATCGTGCGGTTCGTCCAGGCGGTGATCGGGTCCTGAGCCCTCGTCGTGACGGCACCCGACGTGGTCGCTGAGCTCGTCCAGCCCCGCTGGTCCAGGGTGCTCGTCAAGCTCTCGGGCGAGGCGTTCGCCGGCTCGGGCGGGCAGGGGATCGACGGCGAGGTCGTGACCGAACTGGCTCGTGAGCTGGTCGAGGTCAAGCAGCGCTTCGACGTCGACGTCGCCGTCGTGGTCGGAGGCGGCAACATCTGGCGGGGAATGACCGGAGAGGGCGCCGGCATGGACCGCGCCCAGGCCGACTACATGGGCATGCTCGCCACCGTCATCAACGGTCTGGCGCTGCAGGAGACGCTCGAACGGCTCGGCCAGCCGACCCGGGTCCAGAGCGCCATCCACATGGCGCAGGTCGCCGAGCCGTACATCCGGCGGCGCGCCATCCGGCACCTCGAGAAGGGCCGGGTCGTGATCTTCGCCGGCGGAACGGGGAACCCGTTCATGACGACCGACACCACCTCGGCGCTGCGGGCGGTGGAGATCGAGGCCGGTGCGATCCTCATGGGCAAGCACGGGACCGACGGCGTCTACACCGCGGACCCGAACCGCGACCCGTCTGCGGAACTCCTGCGCGAGGTGAGCTACATCGAGGTGCTGAACCGGGGCCTCAAGGTCATGGACTCCACAGCCATCACCCTGTGCATGGACAACGACCTTCCCATCTGCGTGTTCGACCTGATGGGCCACAACCTGGTGCCGATCCTGGCGGGCGAACACGTGGGGACGGTGGTGTCGTGACCGTCGATCGTCCGGGCGTGCCCGGGCCCGGTGTGCGAGGCTGGTCGGCGTGAGCAGCGAGTACATCGACGCAGCGCTCGAGGACGCGACGGAACGCATGGCCAAGGCCGTCGTCCACACCCGCAGCGAGTTCGCCGGCGTCCGGACCGGCCGGGCCACGCCGGCCCTGGTCGAGAAGCTGCCCGTGGACTACTACGGCAGCTCATCGCCACTCCAGCAGTTGGCGAGCTTCTCGGTGCCCGACGCCCGCATGCTCGTGATCACCCCCTTCGACAAGGGGTCGATCCCCGCGATCGAGCGGGCGGTCCAGGACGCGAACCTGGGTCTCAACCCCTCCAACGACGGCGTGGCGATCCGACTGGCGTTCCCGCCGCTGACCGAGGAGCGGCGCAAGGAGTTCGTCCGGCTCGTGAAGAACCGCGCCGAGGACGGCCGCAACGCCGTGCGGGGCGCCCGCCGGGACACCCGCAAGGACCTCGAGGCGCTCGAGAAGGACGGCGAGCTGTCCTCCGACGACCTGCGCCGCGCCGAGGCCGAACTCGACAAGCTCACGAAGGCGCACGAGGCCGAGATCGACGCGGCCCTCGAGACCAAGACGGCGGAGCTCCTCGAGAGCTGAGCCGATCGGCTCCGCTGCTGGATCACCATGACGGATCACGACGACCACGACGACGTCAACGACGAGCCCGATCAGGGCGGCGACCGGCCCGACGCCGGACCATCCACCGTGCACGAGGGTGTCCGGGTCCTGGCGGCCGAGGACACCCCGTCCGACGGCGACGGTGTGGCCGTCCGTCGTCGACCCGGACAGCAGGGGTTCGGCGACCGTCCCGACCGTCCGGCCCCCCGGCCGGACCTGCCCACGGTGACGATCTCGACCTCGGACGACGAGCACCCGACCCGCCGGACGCTCCCCGGTGAACGATTCGGGGCGGTTCCGGTCGTGCGGGTCGACGGACCGGCCCCCGACACCATCGAGGAGGACCACCCGGGTCACGCCCGGCTGGTCCACGACGAAGCACCCGGATCCATCGGGATGGACGCAGCGGAGGTTGCAGGCATGACTGCTGACGACGAACGGGGCGCTCCCGACGACGGCTACGGGCTCTCGGATGCGCCGGGGACGGAGTTCGACGAGTCCGAGGACGCGTTCGTCCTCCCGCACTGGACCGAACCGCCCACCGGACAGGTCCCCAAGACCGTCATCGCCGAGGGCGAGGAGGCGGAGCCCGTGACCGGGTCCCAGCCCAGGTGGCGGGACGAGCGTGAGCGTGGCGCCGAGACCGACTTCGACGACCTCCGCAGCGACGGTCCCCAGCTCGGTGCGCTGGCCGGCCAGACGGACCAGGGCGACCCCGACGACTTCTTCTCCGGCGAGGCCGAGGGCGACCCGTTCCTGGCCTTCGCTCCCGACGACGAGAGCGGCCAGCCCGAGCGGGTGAGCCGTCGCCGCCGGTCCGAGCCGGAGGCCGAGCGGCCCTCGGCGCTCTCGCGCGTCCGAGCCGGTCTCGGGCGTCGTGGCGAGGCCGACGGCGGAGACCGGGCCGACGTCGACGTCGACGTCGACGTCGACGAGCCGGGCGATGATCGGGGGTTCAGCGGCGAGTCCGAGGACCAGCCGGATGACGACGACCGCAGGTCCGGCGTGCCGGCACCCACGGGCGGAGCAGGCGGATCCGGTGGTGACCGGAACCTGGTGACTGCGGTGGCCGTCGGGGTCGCGCTCGTGGCGATCGGACTCGTCTGCTTCAAGCTCGGCGGACTCGCCACGACCGTGCTGGCGTGCGTCGTCGTCGGCGCCGCAGCGATCGAGTACTTCACCGCCGTGCAACAGCGAGGCTTCCGGCCGGCGACGCTGGTCGGTGTCGTGGGGATCCTGGGGCTGCTCCTCGCCACCTACTTCTCCGGCCTGGCCGCCTTCCCCGTGGTGCTCCCGCTCACGATCGTGATCGGACTGCTGTGGTTCCTCTGGGTGGCGCCGGGCGAACGCTCGGTGATCAACCTCGGGGTGACCCTCCTGGGGTTCATGTGGATCGGCCTGCTCGGCTCGTTCGCCACCCTGTTCCTTGGGCTGGGGCGCCAGATGCAGGCGGCCGACCCCTCGCTGACGTCGAACCCGGGCATCGGCGTGCTGATCGCCGCGGTGATCGCATCGGTGGCCAGCGACGTCGGCGGCTACTTCGTCGGCAAGTACATGGGTCGGACCCAGCTGTCGGCCGCCAGCCCGAACAAGACCCAGGAGGGCCTGATCGGCGGGTTCGTCGCCGCCCTCGTCGCCGTGGTCGTCGTCGTCGGGTTCTTCGGTATCGCCCCCATCGGCGGCAGCTTCCCCAGGGTGTTCATCTTCGCCCTGCTCTGTGCCCTCGTCGCACCGCTCGGCGACCTCTGCGAGTCCTTCGTCAAGCGGGACCTGGGAATCAAGGACATGGGTACGGTGCTCCCGGCTCACGGCGGTGTGCTCGATCGCTTCGACGGGCTGCTGTTCGTCCTGCCGGTGGCCTACTTCGTGACGGTCCTCTTCGACGTCTGGTCGATCGGCTGACCCCTCCGACATCCGGGCGATCGGCTGACGCGGCCGGGTCGTCCGGCCCGGACCGCTTCCGTTCCGATGGTTCCTGAGCGGTCGCTCGGTGGTCGACGGGGCGGCCGTCGGGTGCGTCGTTAGAGTGAGCGTCGCATGACCTCCGTCGCCGTGCTCGGCTCCACCGGTTCCATCGGGACCCAGACCATCGACGTCGTCGGCTCGGAGCCCGACCGGTTCCGGATCACGGCGCTCGGCGCCCGGTCCTCGGTACGGACGCTCGCCGAGCAGGCCCACGCCGTCCGACCCGACGTCGTGGCGCTGGCCGACGAGTCGCTCGCCGTCGAACTGCGGGACCTCCTTCCGCCCGGCGTGGCGCTCGAGGCGGGCGAGGACGCCTTCGCGGCGGTCTCCACCGACGCCGACGTCGTGGTCAACGGCGTGGTCGGGTTCGCCGGTCTGCCCGTCACGTTGGCGGCACTCCGCGCCGGCCGCCGGCTGGCGCTCGCCAACAAGGAGTCGCTGATCGCCGCCGGACCGGTCGTCGCGGAGGCTCGTCTGACCGCCGGCGCCGAGCTGGTTCCGGTCGACAGTGAACACTGCGCGGTGCACCAGTGCCTACGTTCCGCCGACGGCGACCGGCGGCTCGCCCAGATCGTCCTGACGGCGTCCGGTGGCCCGTTCCGGGGTCGCAGCGCCGATGACCTGGCGTCGGTGACGGTCGAGCAGGCCCTCGCCCACCCGACCTGGAGCATGGGGCCCAAGATCACCGTCGACTCGTCGACGCTGGTCAACAAGGGGCTCGAGGTGATCGAGGCCCACGAGCTGTTCGGTGTGGACTACGACCGGATCGACGTCGTCGTCCACCCGCAGTCGATCGTGCACTCCATGGCCACGTTCACCGACGGGGCGACGATCGCTCAGCTCTCGATGCCCGACATGCGGCTTCCGATCGGCTACGCGCTGGCGTACCCCGACCGGATCGGGACGCCGTTCGGACGGATGGACTTCTCCCGGGCGTGCACCCTCGAGTTCGAGCCGCCGGACCGGGCGACCTTCCGGGGTCTCGACCTGGCGTACGAGGCCGGACGGAGCGGGGGCACTGCGCCGGCCTGGTTGTCCGCCGCCAACGAGGTCGCCGTGGACGGGTTCCTCTCGGGAGCGATCGCCTGGGCCGACATCGCAGGGGTCATCGCAGCGGCCATGGACCGCTGGGACGGTGCTGCGGCCGACTCCCTCGACGCAGTGCTCGACGCCGACGGCCGCGCCCGCGCGTCGGCCGAGGAACTCCTGGCCGTCGGGGTCTCGTCGTGAGCATCGACGACCTGCCGCCGGCGACGGACGAGCCGGCCGGGGCGGCCCGCTCGGACGCCGCGACCAGCGAGCTCGCGACCGAGGCGAGCGATGTGGCCGGGATCGTCGGTTCGCCGTGGAGCCGGGCGCTGCGGCTCGGGGTCCTCGGCGCCCTGCTCGTGCTGCTGGGCGTCACCCGCGGGCTCCCCATCCTCATCGTGATCCTGGCCATCGTCGTCATGGTGGTGCTCCACGAGGTCGGCCACTACGTGGCCGCCAAGCGGGCTGGCATGAAGGTCACCGAGTTCTTCGTCGGGTTCGGTCCGGTGATCTGGTCGACCCGCCGCGGCGAGACGGAGTTCGGACTCAAGGCGATCCCTGCGGGCGCCTACGTGCGCATCATCGGCATGAACAACCTCGAGGAGGTCGACCCCGCCGACGAGCCCCGCACCTACCGGCAGGCGCCGTTCCGGTCCCGGGCGGGCGTCGCCGTCGCCGGCTCGGCCATGCACTTCGCGATCGCCCTGGTGCTGCTCGTCGTCCAGTTCGCCATCATCGGACGCGCCGACGCGGATCGCTGGACGGTGGCCGAGGTGACACCGGGCAGCGCCGCAGCGGCAGCGGGAATCCTGCCGGGTGACACCGTCCGCAGCATCGACGGCCGACCGGTCGGCTCCTTCCTGGACTTCCGCTCGGTGGTGGCGGCGACCGAGCCGGGCTCACGTGACGTGGTGGTGGAGCGCGACGGCGAGTCGCTGACCATCCCCGTCGAGTTGAGTCGCCGGGTCAAGGTGATCGGGACGATCGGCGAGGACCTCGACCTGCTCCAGACCAGCGGGGGAGTGGCGGTGGGCGCCACCCGACCCGACGGCGCCGTCGCTGCATCGGGCGTGGCCGAGGGTGACGTGGTGACCGCCGTCAACGGCCGGCCGGTTGCCGGGCTCGACGACGTCGCCGCCGCTGCGGCCGCCGGGGTCGGGGGTGTGGTCGTCCTGGACACCGCAGCGGGGGAGCGGCGCACCGATCTGGGTTCGGCGGTCGAGGTCACACCGC
>CAYMKW010000024.1:0-846 GCA_964391365.1 uncultured Microthrixaceae bacterium
CGGCCGAGGGCCAGAAGATCATCGAAAACTGCGACTTCGTGCCGCTGGCGAAGTAGCATGCGCGTCGGTCTGCGCACCAAGGTGGTGGTGGCCCTGGCCGTCCTCATCCTGGCCCTGACCGGCTCGGCCCTGGGGCTGATGCGGCGCGGTCAGGCCGGCATGGCCGAGGCGGTGGCCGAGCGCGCCCAGATCGCCAACGCCCGCACCGCCGGGGTGGCGGCGGCCGGCTTCACCACCGTCCGCCAGGAGCTGCTCGCCGGCAGCCGCGCCGGCCTGCAGGTCAAGGCGGAGACGCGGGCCCAGCTCCTCGCCGAGCTGGCCAAGACGCCGATCCTGACCATGGCCACCGACACCCTCGACGAGTACTGCGCCCTGGTCGGGCGCGATCCCGACGTGGTCGTCGCCTGCGGGGTCGAGTCCATGAGCCGGGTGCCGATCGGCTCCAACTCCTCCAAGAAGCTGGGGCTGGGCGTCCCGATCCCCAAGAGCTATTTCGCCGAGTACGAGATCACCTCGCAGTTCGAGGGGGCCGAGCGGATCGCCGAGCGGTGGGGTGTGACCCGGGACGACACCGATGCCTTCGCTCTCCGGAGCCAGCAGCTCGCCGCTCAGGCCTGGGACCAGGATCGTTTCGCCGGCCAGGTGCTGCCGATCGATGCGCCCGTGCTCGGCGAGGACGGCGAGCCGACCGGAGATGTTCAGCAGATCCGGCTCAAGGGCGGTCTGAATCCGGACACCGGGATGGTGGGAAGCCAGGTTTTCAAATTCCGGTGAGTTCAGATTGGCAACGATGATCTTGTTCAGATTCAAAACCTGTCTTCCGGGGACTCCCCTTCTGGCCAGCGT
>CAYMKW010000024.1:856-21326 GCA_964391365.1 uncultured Microthrixaceae bacterium
TCAGCCGCGACGAGGGCCTCCGCGAGACCACACCGGAGGGGCTCGCCAAGCTCAAGCCGGTCGCCCGTGAGGACGGCGTCCACACGGCAGGGTCGTCGTCCCAGATCTCCGACGGCGCCGCCGCCGTGCTCATGATGTCGGCCGAGAAGGCGGCCGCCCTCGGGCTCACGCCGCGGGCCAAGGTGGTCGACACCTGCCTGGTCGGCGTCGACCCGGTGCTCATGCTCACCGGCCCCATCGACGCCACCGAGCGGCTCCTCGCCCGCACCGGCCGGAACATCGACAGCATCGACCTGTTCGAGATCAACGAGGCGTTCGCGTCGGTCGTCCTCGCCTGGGCCCGCGAGACGGGTGCCGACCTCGACCGGACCAACCCGAACGGTGGGGCCATCGCCCTCGGCCACCCACTCGGTGCCACCGGGGCGTTCCTGCTCACCAAGGCGCTGTACGAGCTGGAGCGGAGCGACACGTCGAGCGCCCTGATCAGCATGTGCTGCGGAGGCGGTCTGGGCACCGGCACCATCATCGAGCGTGTCTGACCTCGCCGGGCGGGCCCGTCGACCACGCTCGATCCCGACCCTCGGACACCGTTCACGTCGCCCAGCCGCCCGCGTCGCTGTCGCTGCAGTCGCACTGACGCTGGCCGCCGGCGCCGGATGCACCGACACCGCGAGCGACCCCTCGGACGCCAGCGGCCCGAACGCCACGGTCGTCCGGATCGTCGACGGCGACACCATCGTCGCCCGGGTCGACGGCACCGACGAGCGGGTCCGCATGATCGGGATCGACACCCCGGAGAGCGTCAAGCAGGACTCGCCCGTCGAGTGCTACGGACCCGAGGCGTCCCAGCACCTCAAGGAGCTGATCCCACCCGGGACCGCCGTCCGGCTCGAGCTCGACGTCGAACCACGGGACAAGTACGACCGGCTGCTCGCCTATGTGTTCCGGGGCGATGACGAGCTGTTCGTCAACCGGGCGATGGTCGCCGACGGTTACGCCGAGTCGTTCGTCTACAAGCCGAACGTCGCCTTCACCTCGACCCTCCAGGAGGCATCGCGAGCGGCGAAGTCAGCAGGCACCGGGCTCTGGACTGCCTGCGCAGCCGACCCGCCGTTCCGACGCTGACCTTGCGCTCGCCGGGCCGGTCGATCAGCCCGCTCGCTGCAGGTCGCGCAGTGCCCGCCAAGTTCCGAACACCACCCCGGACGACTCCACCCGATCCCGGAACGCCGGATCGGCGCACAACAGCGCATGGTCGTCGACCCGTTCGGACCACACCGCCGGCATCAGCGACCGGAGTTCCGCGTGGTCGGCGGCCGGGTGCAGGAAGATCTCGGTGACCCCCGGACGCAGGTCACCGAGCAGGCGTTCGAACGCCGGCCGGGTCGGCCCGGGGGGCGGGATCACCAGATGGTCGGGGAACACGACACCCTCCTCGGCGGCGAGCTGTCGGAACGGGAACCCCACCACCCGCTCGGTCCGCGCCCCGGACAATCGCAACGGCAGTCCGAACTCGACCGCCAGATCCAGGTAGACGTCGAAGAACTCGGGCCGCAGTTGCAGCGTGCCCATGTGCGAGTCCAGGTGCGTGATGTCGAAACCCCAGTGCACCGCCCGCTCCACCTGGGCCCGCAACTCCCGCCGCACCTCGTCCAGATCGGCGTGGTCCCAGACGTCATCCACCGTGGCCGGGAACCCGCCGTCACCGCCGAGCAACGACGGCCCCACCGTGATCGGCCCCCACCGATAGTTCTCCCACTCGGCGTTCAGGGTCAGGTGCACGCCGATGTCGTCGCCGCGGTCGCGGGTCCTCGCCTCGCGGGCCCATGGCGCCGGCACCATCAGCGACGCCGAGGTGGCCAGGCCGTCGTGCAGGGCGTCGTAGACCCCCTCGTTGGCCGCGTGGCACAGGCCGAGGTCGTCACAGTTGACGATCAGGACACGCGTGTCGGCGTCGAGGCCGAGACGTTCGACGAGCGATGCCACGCGACGACGCTACCGCCCTGCGACACCGGCGAAGAGGTCGTCCTCGGGCAGGTCGGTCGGCACCCGGGACTCGGCCAGGATGTAGTCGTCCCACGGGTGCAACGCCACCACATCGTCCCCGGGCAGCCCGAACCAGAACGGCGAGGCCGGGTCCACCTGTGTGGCGTGCGCCTTGAGCGCCGCCTCCCGGACGCCGTAGAACGCCCCGACATCGACCTGGGTGGTGATGCGGTCGTCCTGACTGAACTGCTCGACCCGCTCCAGCCACTCCGCATCGAACGGCGACTCCAGTCCGAGTTCGCCGAACCGCTCGTGCAGGGCCAGCATGCGGCGCTTGGACCAGGTCGAGTAGTAGAGCTTGGACGGCTCCCACGGCACGCCGGCATCCGGGTACCAATCGGGGTCACCGGCCCGTGCGAACGCGGCCACCGACACGTCGTGGACCTTGAGGTGGTCCGGATGCGCGTAGTTGCGCTGGTCATCGCCGTAGGTCACCACCACCTGCGGCCGGTCCCGACGGATGATCCGGACCAGCGCCTCGGTCGC
Source organism: uncultured Microthrixaceae bacterium (assembly GCA_964391365.1). Lineage (GTDB taxonomy): Bacteria > Actinomycetota > Acidimicrobiia > Acidimicrobiales > Microtrichaceae > SXMI01. The sequence goes on from CAYMKW010000024.1 coordinate 3,389, forward strand.
CTCGTCGAGTGGAGCGTTCCAGAAGTTGTCGTCGCGTTCGTTCACGGGCGTATCGGGCATGCCCGAATCGTGGTAGCCCAGCAGGTCGAGTCGGTCGTAGCCGATGATCGCCACCGATGCGGCCAGTTCCTCGAGCCGCAGTTCGCCCAGGCGGGCCCGGTTCTCGGGTGTGTCGACGGCCTCGTTCAGGATCTCGCCCGCTTCACCGCCCGTGCAGCACACGAGCGTGGCCGGGATCCCCTCGGCCGCGTACTTCGCCACGGTTCCCGCGCCCTTGGACGCCTCGTCGTCGGGGTGCGCGTGCACGCACAGCAGTCGGAGCGGCTCGGTCACGGCCGCAGGGTAGCGCCCCGCTACCGGGCCGCCGGCGTCGACTCGAGCGGCACCAGTTGCACCTGTCCGGTCGGGTCGTCGTCGTCCTCGACCAACCGCCAGCCGCACAGCTCGCCCAGCCGGTCGCGGCCCTCGTGGGGTCCGATCGCGATGATCTCGTCACCGGCGGCCAGCACGACGTAGCCGCGGGGCCGGTAGAGGTAGCGGTTGTCGCGGCGGATCGCCAGCACCTGGAAGCCGGGCTCGATGTCGAAGTGCAGTTCCGACAACCGGCGGCCGTCGGCCACCGACCCCGGAGCCACAGGAACCCTGGTCGCAACGACCTCGGCCTGACCGAGCGCCACCTTCACGATCGGGTGGACCTCGTAGTCGTCGGTGATGAGCCACACCATGGCACTCGCCTGGTCACCGAGTTCCTCGGAGGCCGAGGCGAGTTGCAGCAGCCCCCGCAGCGGCGCCGGATCCACGTCCTGCTTGGCGGCCCGGAGCACCCACAGCTGCAGCTGGTCCTTCATCCCGTCGAGCCGTTCGGCCAGGTGGTTGACCTCGGCCGCCAGGCCCACGTCCTGCAGGGCGAGCGCCGAGTAGGCCAGCCCGACCGCCGCCTCGGAGATGTTCTTCATCTCGACGAGCACGTCGACGGCGCGGTCCAGGTCGGTGAGCGAATCGGGCGGCGAGACCTCGGGCGGTTCCCAGGTCGGGGCGGCCGCCAACTCGTGGAGCCGCACGATCCCCGCCGGCGAGCCGCGCAGGAACAGGACGTCGCCGGGGACCAGCACGATGTCGCCGTCGATCTCCTCGATCATCCACGAACGGTCCCGGCGGATCGCCACCACCCGCATGCCGCACTGGACGGGGATCTCCAGGTCCTTGAGCGGCCGGTAGGCCATGTGCGACCCCTCACGGATCCACACCCGGTGGGACACCTCCTCGGCGTTCGACAGATCGGCGATCAGCTCGTCGGGAATGCCGAGGCGGTGGGTGACGAGCCGGGAGATGTCCACTGCGGCGTTGGCGATCCCCTCGATGGCCGAGATGACCTGCAGCACCGAGGCCATACCCTCGGCCTCGGCCGGTCGGCGCACGGCGAGGATGCACACCGCCCGCATCTCCTGCACCAGGTCGTTCATCCGCTCCTCGAGTTGGCCGAGTTCGTCGGCCATCCCGGGATCGTTGAAGTAGACGGCGGCGTAGGCCAGGTCGACCATGATCTCCGAGGCATCCTTGGCTTCGGCGAGCATGGCCCGGAGACTTCGAGGGCGTTCGTCCATAGGGTGTCCTCAGGATAGGCGGCGACGCCGGGCGGACGGCGGCTCGGCGCGACCCGGGTGTGGACCGGGCACCACTAGATTGGGGTCGTTCACGACGGGGCGTCGACCCGATGGGTCGGCGGCCGGTCACCACACCAGAGGTGCACATGTCCCGCAATCCGATCCTCAACGACCAGGCGTTCCACGTCGGGAGCGGCTCCCCCGCCGACGAGTGGAACAACGCCCGGGCCGCCGGCGCCGGCTCGACGACCGCAGCCGCTGCGGACGCCGCCATGACCTCACAGCGCGGTGCCCACCTGCAGCAGCGCTCCGCCGACGGCAAGGTCATGACGATGGGCGGTGTCGCCGCGGCGACGGGCGTCCTCTTCGGCGTCCTGTTGGTGACGGCGTTCTTCGGATGGCAGTCGGTGACCGTGACCCAGGCCGGCATCGACACCGCCGGGGACCCGGTTTTCAGCGCAACCCCGAACCAGCCGATCCTGTTGTTCGCATCCGTGTTCGTGGGACTGGGTCTGGCGATCCTCACGGCGTTCAAGCCGCAACTGGCCCGGATCACCGCCCCGCTGTACGCCGCCGCCGAGGGCTACTTCCTGGGGGCCATCTCGGCATTCTTCGGAGCCCGGTTCCAGGGCATCGTCGCCCAGGCCGTGCTGGCGACGTTCGGCGTGTTCCTGGTCATGCTCGTCCTCTACGGCCTGCGGATCCTCCGGGCCACGCCGAAGTTCGTCAAGGGCGTCATCGCCGCCACGTTCGGGATCGCGTTCATGTACCTCGGCGTGTTCATCCTGAACCTGTTCGGGGTGGCCGAGGGCTTCTGGAGCGGCGGTGGAATCGGCATCGTCATCAGCCTGGTGGTGGTCTGCGTCGCAGCACTGAACCTGATCCTCGACTTCGACTTCATCGAGCAGGGATCCAAGGCCGGACTCCCCCGCTACATGGACTGGTACGGCGCGTTCGGACTGCTCGTCACGCTCATCTGGCTGTACCTGGAGATGCTCCGACTCCTCGCCCGCCTGCGGCAGTGACCCGCCCTCATTTCGGGAGTCAGCCGGTGCCGACCACCGAGGCGAGCGTCTTCGTCTGCGAGAACTCGGGAGGCGGGGGTTCGACCCGGGCGACCGGCCAGGCGGGCGCCCGGTAGAGCGCGATCCGCGCCGCCTGGGCGCACTCACCGTTCGGCCGGCACGTGAGCTGGCCCGATACTCCCGGATAGCCGTCCACGTCGAGCATCGCCGCCCGCAACGCCTCCCGGTCCACCCGGAGCGCGCCGCCCGGCAGGCGGAACGCCGCCCGGCGCAGGGCACTGAGGAGCACGTTGGTCGCGTCGAACGCGTAGGTGTGGTACACGCCCACCGGCGGTCCACCGAGTTGCCGTTCGAGTCCGGGGCGCAGTGCCTGGGAGTAGAAGGCGCCCTCGGCGAAACCGCTGACGTCCGGACCCGATGCGAGTATCCCGTCGGCGGATGCGCCGAGCACATCGAGCAGATCGGTGCTCTGGCAGGCCTCCGCCACGATGATCGTCGTGAAGGCCAGGGACGGACGGGCCCGGAGCTCACGGGCGAGTTCGGTGCACCGTGGATCGAAGGTCGGCAGGAACACCGCCGACGGTACGACCTCGGCCAGTCGGTCCGCCACGACCGACGGCTCGAGCGAGCCCTCGAGCGACGGGACGTCGCTGCCCGAGGTGGTTCGGAGCCGGACGACCGGACTGCGCTTGGACCTGCGGACCTCCCGATCGAAGACGTCCGCGAGCGCCTCCGAGTACGGATTGCCATCGGAGACGACAGCGACCGGCCGACTCCCCGCCGTCCGACCGACGAAGTCGGCGACGACCGAGCCCTGGATGATGTCGTTGAAGATCGTCCGGAAGTAGAACCGCTCGTGCTGCTCGTCCGTCGTGAGTCCGGGGGCGGTGTTGGCCGGTGACACCAGCAGGATCGACCGCTCCGACAGTTCGCGGTCAGCAGCGTCGAGCGCTGCGGCGGAACAGGTCGTTCCGACAACGCCCAGTAGGTCCGGCTCGGACGCCGCCGCCGCAGCGGCACGCCGACCCGCCTCGGGGGTGCACCCCTCATCCGCGACCGACAGCACCACATCGTGACCCAGCAGTTGGCCGGGGATCCCGTCGAATCGACCGTCGAGGTAGTCGACTGCGAGCTCCGATCCGAGGAGCGCATCCTCACCCGCCGAGCTGTCGCCGCTGAGCCACGCCAGGACGCCGATGCGCACCGGTTCTCCGATCCCGATCTCGATGCACGTCGGGGGCTCCGATCCACCGGCCGCTTCGACGGCCGCAACCGCCTCGCCGGCGGACGGGCAGTCCTCGGACGACCGGCTCGGCGGCTCCGGCGAGTCGCCCGGCAGCCACGGGATGTACCTCCCGTCACGCAGCTCACCCGCCAGGCTCGCGATGGGCGCCTTCGACGCCTGGAACGCGCCACGGAACGGTCCGGCAATGGCCAGGATCGCGGCGAGGTCGAGTGCGACGACAACGACGATCCCCCAGGCCACGAGGGTGTACCGGGGCCCGGCACGCAACGTCACGACCAGGGCGTTGATGACCAGCGCCACGCCGGCGAGGGCACTCAGCGCCACCAGCGCGACCGGGAGCTCCTGTGATGCGATGGCCACGCGTTCCCGGCGGATGGAGGTCAACGAGCTCACAGCGTCCTGCATGCCGTCCGTCGAGGCGGTCGGGGCGTACGACGACGTGGCGATGTCGAAGACCGCCGACTTGAGGTCCTTCAGGGCGGTGAACGCTCGGGAGTTCTCGGGTTCGTTGCTGGCCAGAGCGCGCCACTCGTCGCGTTCGACGGCTTCGAGATAGGTGACGAGCAGGTCCTGGACCCGCTCCACGTCGGCCGCGGGCAGGCCCTCGCTGCTGTAGGCGAGCCGACTCGCTGCCGCCGACTCGCTGGAGATGAGCGTGTTGGTCTGGCGGAGCGACGTGTACTCGGCGTTGATCAGGAACGCCGTGAGGATTGCGAACAGGCTGCCGAGCGCCGTCATGTACGCCGCCGCAACGAGGCCCGCCCGCTCACCGGCTCCGTCCTTGCTCCGCAGGTGCATCCACCGGTTGGCGGCGGCGGCGAACGCGACCCACGCAACCAGCGAGATCGCCAGCAACGCCAACCCGGGCAGTGAGATCAACCACGTCACGCTGTGTCATGGTAGGAGGCGTGGACCGCGACCACCCCACGACCCCTCGCCGGGGCTCCGGTCCGGTCGGGCGGCGCGACCGGCCACGGGCCCGCAGCCGGCTCGCCCACGCCGTCACCGCGATCGTCCTGCTCGGGAGCATCACGCTGTCCTCGTGCAGCGGCGAGGTTCTCGACGACCGGGTGCGGATCGCCGGCTCGGAGACGCTCCGCACCTACCTGAGCGCAGCGAGCGGAGCGTTCCTGTCGGAGCAACCGAGCGCGGAGGTGGTGCTCGACCTCACCGGCACCGGCGAGGGTCTGAGCAGGTTGTGCGACGGGCTCGTCGAGGTTGCTGCCGCTTCCCGGCCGATCAACGACCGGGAACGCCGAGCCTGCGAGCAGTCCGGCGTCGAGCCGGTCGAGCTGAGCGTCGGCCTCGACGCCGTGGCGCTGGTGACCGCTCCTGACACGGGCCCGGTGTGCCTCAGCCCGACCCAGTTGTACGCGGCGACCGGCCCCGAGTCGACCGGTTTCGACGACTGGTCGGCCGCACAGGCGCTGGCGCAGCAGATCGACCCCGCCACCCCGGCCCTGGCACTGGCGGACACCGACGTGCCCCTCACCGTGTTCGGACCGCGATCGGGGTCCGGAACGGTGGACACCTACGTCGAGTTCGCAGTGGAGCCCCTGGCCACGGAGCGGGGGGCCTCGAGCGAACTCCGTGCTGACATCACGCCGTCACCGTCGAGCGGCCTGACCATCACCGAGTCGATCGCCGGCCCGGCGTCGCTCGGCATCGTGGGGTACGCCGAGCTGGCCAGGACCGAGGAGCAGGGGCGCCCGGTCCAGGTGCTCGTCAACGGGACCTGCGTCGCTCCCGACGCCACGTCGATCGCCAACGGCACCTACCCGATCCAGCGCGACCTCCGGCTCTACGTCGATCGTGACGTCGCGACGACGAACGAGACCGCGGTCCGACTCATCGAGCTGGTCATCTCCGACGCCGGCCAGGAGCTCGCCGACCGGGTCGGCGTGGTCAGGGTGCCCGCCGATCAGCTCGCCGCGACCCGATCGACGTGGTCGTCGACGGTCGGGTGAGGGGGTCGGCCTCCGGCGCCGACCGAGGTCACGAGCCGTTGACCGACCAGTGCCAGGGTTCGGACGGCAGGTTGAAGAACCCGAAGCGGGACGCATTGTCCGCCAACCAACGGAACGCCGGCGACGACCGGGTGGTGATCGCCCGCCCGCCGACGGTCAGATCGACCGCCAGCCCCCGTTCGTGCATGGAGCGACCGGGGCGGGCCGTCGGTGGCGAGCACTGCGACGCCGGCTTCTCGTAGACGTCGAAGGGCGTCGATCCGCAGTGGGCTTGACGGAGCTGGACCTGCCGGGCACTGCTCCGGTAACCGCTCCCCGAGATCTGCACGCCGTCCGCCGATGCGGCGGCGAGCATCGACTCCAGGTTGGCGGCGATGCTCCGGTGGATGGGGATCCCTCGCACGACCGTGATCTGGTCCGGCCCCACCGGAGGTCCGGCGGCCACCCCCGACGAGCGACCCGACCCGGTGCCCGCACCTCCGGGACCGGCGGCGGAGCGCACCGCCGCCTCGGCCGCAGCCAGTTCCCGGGCCGCACGGGCGTCGAGTTCGCGCAACGACTCCACCTCGGCGAGCTGCCGCTCGAGCCGGTCCTCGAGGTCGGCCGCGACCGCCGATCGCTCGTCCACGACCGCCTCCAGTTCGCCGGCGGCGGCCTCGGCCGCTGCGACCTCGCCGCGGGCGGTCGCCTCGGCGGCGGCCGACACGTCACGTGCCCGTGTGGCGGCGGCCTGCTCGTCGGCGAACCGCTGCGCCGTGGCCTTCCGCCGATCGGCGACCGCACGGACCATCCCCACGACGTGGGAGTTGTCCTGTTCCGTCGGCAGCGTCAGCAGCGCCAGCAGGTCCTGCGCCGGCGGGCGCATGAACGACTCCGTCACGTAGTCCCGGAACTCACCACGGTTGCGGTCGGCGACGGCCGCCGCAGCATCGGCGCGCTGCTGGGCCTCGGCCGCTGCCGCTGCGGCCTCATCGGCTCGGCGACGGGCGGCGTCCGCCTCGACCCGGCGGGTCGCCACCTGGTCGTTGAGCCGGGTGATCTCGGCGAGGACCTCGGCCTGGGTCGCCCGCAGCAGGTCCAGCTCGGCCTCGGCTCGCTGCCGCTGGCCGGGAACGGTGTCGGAGGGCCGGCCCGGCTCGGCCTGCACCGGTCCAACCTGCCCGAACGAGCTCAGGACGAGCGCAGCCGCGACGACTGCGGCTCCGATCCATCTCGCTCCGCCAACGCTCCGCACGCGCGCCATCCTGCCGCTGATTCCCGCCGTGGTGCCGTCGGGGCCCGGCTCGGACCGCGGGGACCGCGACCCGCGACCTCGGCCGCCCGACGGCGCCCCTACCCGCCCAGCAACCCGCCGAGCATGCCACCACCACCGCTGGACTGGTTCGCCTGGGCGCCCCCGATGATGACGCTCTCGGACGGTTGGACCATCACGAAGCCCTGGCCACCGAACGCCATCTGGAGCAGCTCCCCCGAACCACCGCGGATCAGGGACTTGATGCCACCCGTGTCGACCCGGACGTCCATGGACACACCCGCCGTCCAGAGGACGACGGCGTCGGCGTCGGCGAAGGTGGGCGCGCCGGCGACGTCGAGCACGACGGGATCGCCCTTGGTGGTCACCGCCACGTAGCCCGTGCCCCGGAGCACGACGTTGTACAGGTTCCCGGAGGTCATCGACGCCCCGGCACCGACCCGGTGGATGTCCCACTCGATCGACGAGGAGAACGCCAGGATGCTGGCGCCGTTCACCGAGATCGAGTCGTTCTCCAGGTAGAAGACCTGGATCTCCGAGGCGGTGTCGGCCAGGAACAGTTCGCCCGACCCCTCACAGGTCATCAGGTCGACGCCCTCGCCCGTGAGCTTGGACTTCACCATCTTGTTCAGGCCACCCGAGCCGGCCTTCGCGAACCGGACGTCACCCTGGTAGGCGACCATGGAGCCGGTCTTGGCCATGACCGGCCCGTACTGCATGAACACCTTGAGCATCTTCTTGTTCTGCAGGGTGAAGGGGTCGGCGCCGGTGGTCTCGGCGTACTCCTGGAAGAGGGTCCCGTGGATGGTCACGGCGGACTCCGTTCGTGGTGGGGGTCGAGTCGCCGCGATGCTAACGGCGACCCCGGCAGCGCGTCACCGAAAATCGCGGGCCCGGGCCGGCACCGTCACCGGGAGCGCCTCGATCCGGTGGGCCACCACGTTGACCACACCGTCCACGCTGCGCTCCAGCCGCCCCCGGATGCAGAGCGCCGGGGCGTCGCGCACCACCCGACGGTGACGTTCCCAGCAGCCGACCGAGACCACCACGTTCACCAGCCCCGTGTCGTCCTCCAGACTGAGGAAGGTGATCCCCCGGGCCGTCGCCGGTCGCTGGCGGTGCGTCACCACCCCGGCGACCCGCACCGTGGAGCCGTCGCCACCGCTGCGGAGCTCGGCGGCCGGGGTGACCCCGCGTCGGTCCAGGTCGTCGCGCAGCAGCCCGAACGGGTGCCCGTCCGGCGTGACCCCCGTCGACCACAGGTCGGCCACCGCCTCCTCCCACGGATCCATGCCCGGCAACCGGGGGGCGTCCACCACACCGCTCGTCCCGGGGAGCCGGTCGGGCCGGGCCTGCGCCGCCGCACCGGCCGCCCACAGCGCCCGACGACGGTCCAGCGGCCGGCCGTCCCGGTCGCTCAGGGAGGAGAAGGCCCCGGCGGTGGCGAGCGACTCGAGCTGGGTCCGGTCCGCACCGGTCCGACGGGCCAGGTCCTCCAGGTCCCGGTAGGGCGCTCCGTCGGCAATGCGTTCGGCCAGTTCCGCACCGACACCGCGGACCGACGCCAGCCCCAGTCGCACCGCCGGGGGATCGGCCCCACCGGGACCGGGCTCGAGCGTCGCCACGTCGGCGGAGCGCTGGACGTCCGGGCCGCGCACCTCGACCCCGTGCCGGCGGGCGTCCTGGACCAGCGACTGGGGCGAGTAGAACCCCATGGGCTGGGAGTTCACCAACGCCACGCAGAACGCCGCCGGATGGTGGAGCTTGAACCAGGCGGATGCGTAGACCAGGTAGGCGAAGCTCACCGAGTGCGACTCCGGGAACCCGTAGTTGGCGAACGCTGCGAGCTTGTCCCAGATGGCCTGGGCCACATCGCCCACGATCCCCCGCTCCGCCAGGCCGGCATCGAACCGGGACCGCAGCTCGGCCATGCGCTGCGGTGACCGCTTGGACCCCATGGCCTGGCGCAGCTGGTCGGCCTCGGCCGGCGTGAAACCGGCCACGTCGATCGCCATCTGCATGAGCTGCTCCTGGAACAGCGGGACACCCAGGGTCTTGGCCAGCGCCGGCTCCAGCGCCGGGTGCAGGTAGGTGACCGGCTCCTCACCCCGTCGGCGACGGATGTAGGGGTGGACCGACCCTCCCTGGATGGGACCGGGCCGGATCAGCGCCACCTCGACCACCAGGTCGTAGAAGCACCGGGGCCGCAGGCGCGGCAGCGTGGCCATCTGCGCCCGGGACTCGACCTGGAACACCCCGACGGAGTCGGCCCGGCACAACATGTCGTAGACCGCGTCCTCCTGGGGGATCGTCGCCAGGTCGACGTCCAGGCCGTGGTGGTCACGAACCAGGTCGACACAGCGGTGCAGGGCCGAGAGCATCCCCAGGCCCAACAGGTCGAACTTGACCAGCCCGGCACCGGCACAGTCGTCCTTGTCCCACTGCAGCACCGAACGCCCGGCCATGCTCGCCCACTCCACCGGGCAGACCTCGACCACCGGCCGGTCGCAGATGACCATGCCCCCCGAGTGGATGCCCAGGTGCCGCGGCAGGTCCTCGAACTGTGCGGCCAGCTCCAGGACCGAGGCCGGGATGTCGACCCCACCGGGGCCGTCCCGGCCACCTCGCCCACCGGGGCCGTCCCGGCCACCTCGCCCACCGGGACTCCCGACCAGCGAGGCCGACACGGCGGGCACACCGCTCCACCGGTCGACCTGACGGGACCAGGCGTCCTGCTGGCCGGGGGCGTACCCCAGGGCCCGGGCGGCATCCCGGACGGCCGAGCGGGCCCGGTAGGTGATCACGTTGGCGACCTGGGCGGCGTGCGAACGGCCGTGGCGTTCGTAGACGTACTGGATGACCTCCTCCCGACGGTCCGACTCGATGTCCAGGTCGATGTCGGGCGGGCCGTCGCGTTCGGGTGACAGGAACCGCTCGAACAACAGACCCAGCCGCACGGCGTCGGCGGCGGTGACGCCGAGCGCGAAGCACACCGCCGAGTTGGCCGCCGACCCCCGCCCCTGGCAGAGGATCCCGGAACGGCGACAGAACTCGACGATGTCCCAGACCACCAGGAAGTAGCCGCAGAACCCCAGGCGTTCGATCAGGTCGAGTTCGTGGTCGAGCTGGTCCCAGGCGCCACGGACCTGCTCGGCGTGGCGGGGCCCGTAGCGCCGCTCGCCGCCCCGCTCCACCAGCAGGCGGAGGAACGCCGCCTCGGTGAGCGGCGCCCCGTCGGGGCCGTCGGGGCAGGGGTACGGCGGCAGCTCCGGGGCGACGAGCGACAGGTCGAACGCACAGGACCGACCGAGGGCACCGGCGGCATCCACCACCCCCGGGTAGCGGGCGAACCGCCGTCGCTGCTCGTCGGCCGAGCGCAGGTGCGCCTGCCACCCGGCGGGGAGCCAGCCGTCGATCTCGTCCAGGCTGCGGCGGGCCCGCACGGCGGCGAGCGCCGAGGCCAGCCGGCGGTCGGCCGGGGTGGCGTAGTGCACCGCGTTCGTGGCGACCGGCTCCACGCCGAGCCGGACGGCCAGTCCCGCCAGGGCGTCGTTGCGGGCCGAGTCCAGCGGGTCACCGTGGTCCCAGAGCTCCACGAACGTGTGCTCCGCCCCGAACGCGGCCACCAGGCTGCGCAGCTCACCCTCGGCCGCGGTCGGGCCCCGGTCCACCAGCGCCATCGGGACCGCCCCCTTGCGGCCACCGGTCAGCACCGCCCAGTGGCCCCTCGCCCGACCCGACGCCGCCTCGGCCACCTCGGCGAACGACAGGCGGGGCCGGCCCTTCTCCCCCGCCATCTGTGCCTGCGACACCAGCGCTGCGAGCCGGCCGTACCCCAGGGGATCACGCGCCAGGACCAGCAGGTGCTCGCCGCTCGGGTCCGGTGGGCCGGCCCGCGGCCCGGTGGCGTTCAGGGTCAGCTCGACGCCGAACACCGTCGGCAACCCGACCGCCCGGGCGGCCTGGGCGAAGCGCACCACGCCGTAGCAACCGTCGTGGTCGGTCAGCGCCAACGCGTCCAGCCCCAATCGGGCGGCCTCCTCCACCAGGGTCTCGGGCAGGGACGCCCCGTCCAGGAAGGAGAACGCCGAGTGGCAGTGCAACTCGGCGTAGCCGGACCCCCCACCGGCCGGACCGCCGCCACCCAGGTCGGGCGGCGGCCGGTACTCGCCCCTGCGACGTGACCAGGCCGGGGCGTCGCTGCCGTCACCCGGACGCTCGTCAGCACCCGCCGTCCGGTCGACGGGTGAACGGTCCGAGAGGCGGCGCTCGAGCTCCGTCCACGGCATGCTCGGATTCGTGAAGCCCACTCCCCCACGCTATCGAACACATGTTCGATGATGCCACCCGGGTGTCGGCCGGTGCCCGTAGCCTGACGTCGTGACCACGACCGACGCCACCACCCCCGATCCGGACACGACCGCCGCCGATGTGGCCTGGGACCTGGAGCCGCTGCTCGACGGCGCCACCGTGGAGCAGCTCCTCGACCGGGCCGATGAGCTGGCCGCATCGCTGGCCAACCTGCAGGGCACCGTGGCGGAGCTGTCCAGTGAGGCCCTCGCCCGGGCCATGGGTCACTTCGCCGAGCTGGCGGAGCTGCAGGGCCGGGTCGGGAACTACGTCATGCTGCGACTCACCGAGGACGTGCAGGACCCCGAACGGGGCGCCGCCCTGATGGTGGTGGAGGAACGCTCGGCGGCGATGGCGGCCCAGCTCGTCTTCTTCGACCTGGAGTGGGCGGCCCTCCCCGACGAGCGGGCCGAGGAGCTGCTCGCCGATCCGCGACTGGACTTCTGCGCCCACCACCTCCGCTCGGCCCGCCGCTACCGGGACCATCTCCTGAGCGAACCGCAGGAACGGGTGCTGGCGGAGTTCGAGCCCAGCGGGACGAGCGCCTGGGTGCGTCTGTTCAACGACCTGACCTCGGCGGTGCAGGTCGAGCTCCCCGAGTCGCTCGGCGGGACGGTCGGCCTGGAGCAGTGGCTGTCGCTGCTGCAGCACCCCGACCGGGAGATCCGGGCCACGGCTGCGGCCGCCGTGACCGAGGGGCTCGCCCCGGGCCTGCGCACACGGGCGTACGTGTTCAACACCCTGCTGCTGGACAAGGCGACCGACGACCGTCTGCGCGGCTACCCGTCCTGGATCTCGGCCCGGAACCTGGCCAACGAGGCCAGCGACGACTCCGTCCAGGCGCTCGTGGACGCGGTCGTCGAGCGATACGACATCCCGCAGCGGTGGTACGCGCTCAAGGCCCAGGTCCTCGGGCTCGACCACCTCGCCGACTACGACCGCATGGCGTCGGTCGCCGATGACGAGTCGACCATCGGCTGGAGCGAGGCGACCGACCTGGTCCTGGACGCCTACGACCGCTTCTCCCCCGAGCTCGCCGGGATCGCCCGACGCTTCGTCGACGAGCAGTGGATCGACGCCCCGGTCCGACCGGGCAAGCAGCCCGGCGCGTTCTGCGCCTACACCGTCCCGTCGCACCACCCGTACGTCATGTTGAACTGGACCTCACGCAACCGGGACGTGCTCACGCTCGCACACGAGCTCGGCCACGGCGTGCACGCCTACCTGTCGCGGGAACAGGGCGTCTTCCACCAGTCGACTCCGCTCACGCTCGCCGAGACGGCGTCGGTGTTCGGCGAGACCATGACCAACGCGGCGCTCCTCGAGCGCATCGACGACCCCGACGCCCGGTTCGCACTGGTGGCCGCGTCGCTGGAGGACTCGATCGCCACGGTGTTCCGGCAGGTCGCCATGAACCGGTTCGAGGATGCGGTGCACACGGCCCGACGCGACGAGGGCGAGCTGTCCACCGACCGGTTCGGCGAGCTGTGGGGGTCGACGCAGCGCCAGATGCTCGGCGACGCCGTGGAGCTGACCGACGGCTACCTGAGCTGGTGGAGCTACATCCCGCACTTCATCGGCACGCCCGGGTACGTCTACGCGTACGCCTACGGGCAGCTGCTCGCCCTCTCCGTCTACGCCCGCTACACCGAGCGCGGCGACTCGTTCGTGCCCGCCTACCTGGAGCTGCTGCGCTCCGGCGGCTCGGCCGAGCCCGAGGCACTGGGTCGGATCGTGGACTGCGACCTGGGCGACCCGGCGTTCTGGTCGGCCGGACTCCAGCTCATCGACGACCAGCTCGCCACCGCCACGGACGCCGCCCGGGACGCCGGGAGGATCCCGGCGACCTGACCGTCGACGACCCGGCGCCCGCCGGCGCCATCCACCGGGCGGTCAGGGGACGGTCGTAGCCTGACGGGCGGCACCCGGGAGCGGGCGCCGCCCCGAGGAGCGACGGCCAGGTGGGAGCAGCACGCAGGTGAGTGCATCGGCGTCGAGCCTCGTCGTGGCGCTCCTCGACCACCTCGAGGATCCGGCCTGGTTGGCCGAGACCGGGACCGGCGCGATCGTCGCCGCCAACGCCGCCGCCTGGGCCCTGTGCCCGCAGGCGACCGAGGGCACGAGCGTGTGCGACCTCCTGGAGCCCCGCCTGGATGCTGAGCGCTGGGCGCACCTCTGCGAGCGACTCGACGACGGAGGACACCCGTTGGCCTCGCACGTGCGGAGCGGCGAGCAGTCGGTGCCCGTCCAACTGTCGTTGAGCCGTCACCTCCTGGACGGCCGGACCGTCGTCCTGGTCGTCGGCTCACGCGTCCGGCCCGCCCCGCCCGCCGCACCGGGCGCCGAGGCGACCGACTGGGCGGTCGTCGCCGACACGCTCGACGAGGGGGTGGCGCTCGTCGATGCAGGCGGCCGCATCACCTCGGTGAACGCAGCGTTCTGTCGGCTCGTCGGGCGCCAGGAACGCCAGCTCCTGGACCGCACGGTGCACGACCCGCCCTGGGACCTGGTCCTCGAGGACGGGGCCTCGCCCGACCCGAGGACGTCGGCACCCGTCGGAGCGCTCCGCACGGCGCGGAGCTGCGACGGGCCACTCCTCACGCCCCGCCACGTCCGCGGCGAACGACCGTGGTTCCGGATGGCCGCCCACCCGCTCCCGAGCGACGAGCCGGGCACCACCGCCGGTGCGGTCCTGGTGCTGAGCGACGAGACACCGGGTCGGGCCGCGGCCGCCGAGGTCGACCGGCTCCTCGGAGCCGACCCGCTCACCGGGCTGGCATCGCGGTCCCGCATCGTCCAGATCGTCGGTTCGCTGACCCAGGACGTCCGGGGGGCGGTCAGTGCCGTCCGGGTCGGCGTGCTGCACGTCGACGTGGACGCGTTCCGCTCCATCAACGAGTCGTTCGGCACGGCCACCGGGGATGCGATCCTCGTGCAGGTCGCCGGACGCCTCCGCGACCTGGGTGAACGCCGTGTCGAGATCGGCCGGATCGGCGTCGACGAGTTCCTCGTCGTGCACCAGGCCGACGGCGCCAGCCTGGCCTTCGACGCCCGGCTCCGACGCCTCGCCGAGGAGATCCAACGGCGACTGAGCGAGCCGTTCCAGGTCGACGGCCTGGAGGTCCGACTGACCGCCTCGGTGGGAGTCGCCCGCTCACCCGGCGACGCCTCGACCGCCGACGAACTGCTCGCCGCCGCCGGCCGTGCGCTCACCGCGAGCCGCTCGGACGCCCACCACGCCGTCGAGTTCCATCGGGGTGCGGGCGGTTCCGGGCGCCATGGTCACGCCGTCGAGCACGACCTCCGCACCGCCATCGCCCAGCGGGACCTGGATGTCCACTACCAGCCACTGTTCGACCTGCGGACCGGCGAGATCGCCGCAGCCGAGGCCCTGCTCCGCTGGCACCATCCGCTCCGCGGGCCGGTGCCGCCGTCGGTGTTCATCCCGGCCGCCGAGTCGAGCGGGTCGATCGTGGCGATCGGCGATCTGGTGCTCACCACCGTGGCCCGGGACCTCCGACGCTGGATCGACACCGGCACCCTCCCGCCCGACGTCCGGGTGGCGGTCAACGTCTCGGCCACCGAGTTCGAGCATCCGCAGTACGTCGAGCGGCTCTCACGCGTCCTGTCCGAGGCCGGCGTCCCGCCCCAGCGCCTCGAGCTGGAGATCACCGAGAGCCTGCTGGTCCAGGACCTGCGCAGCGCCGCGCGGCGACTCGCCGAACTGGACGAACTCGGCTTCCTGATCGCCCTCGACGACTTCGGCACCGGCTACTCGTCGTTGTCCTACCTGCACTCGCTCCCGCTGCACGCACTCAAGATCGACCGGCAGTTCGTCAGCGACCTGCGCGACGGCCGGAGCGGCACGATCACCCGGACCATCGTGTCCATGGCCCACCACCTGGGCATCATCGCCATCGCCGAGGGCGTCGAGACCGAGGCCCAGCGGGACGTCCTGTCCCAGGCCGGGTGCGACGTCGTCCAGGGGTTCCTGTACGCCCCGCCACTACCGACCGCGGCGTTCGAGCGGCTCGTCGAGCGCCGGACCCGACCGGACGGGGCTCAGGTTCCCGTCGCCGCCGGCACGCCCTGACCCGAATCCGTCGGGGTCCCGTCACCGGAACCGCCGTCGTCGGAGTCCGGGTCGAGGTCCTCACCGACGTCGGTCGAGGCCTCCGGGTCGAGTCCCATGGTCCAGGCGGCCGACGGGAGGGCGACGACGAACGCGGCGCCGCCGAGCGGGCTGTCCTCCACCGAGATCCGGCCGCCGTGCTGCTCGACGATCCGCTTGGTCAGCGCCAGACCCAGCCCGGCACCGCCGGCGTCACGAGCCCGGCCCGCCTGCAGCCGGGCGAACCGCTCGAACACCGTGGAGCGATCCTCCACGGGAATCCCCGGACCGTCGTCATCGACCCGGAGCACCACCCAGGGGCCGACCTGTTGTAGGGACACCTGCACCTGCGAACCGGCGTGGCGGGCGGCGTTGTCCATGAGGTTGCGCACCACGCTCGTCAGCTCGTCCTCGTTGCCCCACACCCGCCCGGCGGACACCGCCGAGAGGTCGAGCGGCATCGCCGTCATGCGAGATCGCTGGGACAGCACGATCTCGTCCAGGTCCACCTCGGCCCTGGGCAGGATGCGGCCCTCCTCGATCTTCGCCAACGCCAGGAGGTTGTTGACCATGTGCTCGAGGCGGAGGTCCTCGGCCAGCACCACAGCCGCCACGTCAGGCCAGTCGACACCGTCCGGGGACCGGAGCGCCGACTCCAGCTGGGCCCTGATGGACGAGATGGGCGAACGGAGCTCGTGGCTGGCGTCGGAGACGAACTCCCGCTGGCGCTCCGCCGCCGCCTCCACCCGGGCGATCATGGCGTTCAGCGTCTGGCCCAGGTCGGTCACCTCGTCGCCGATCGGCGACACGTCCACCCGCGCCTCCAGGTTCCCGGTGGTGGTGATCTGACGGACCCGGCTGGTCATGTTGGCCACCGGGCCGAGCGCCACGCCGGTCATCTTCCAGGTCAGGTAGCCGGCGGCCAGGGTCAGCACCGTGAACATGAGGACGAGCACGTTGCGGAACGCGGCCACCGAACGGTCGACGTCACCGACCGACGACACGGCGTGGATCGTCAGGTCCCCCCACCGGGTGGGCACGGTCCGGGTCACCTCGAACGCCTCGTCGGGCGAGGGCAGCATCGGACCGTCCCGGCCGAACAGCACGAGTCGACCCTGGGCGTCGACGCCGCGCACCTTGAGCTGCGAGAACGCCGGGCCGTCCAGGTAGAAGTACGTCGAGGAGATCACGTCCTCGAGGTCGTCGAGCGACCCCATCGGTCCGACCCCCGTGCCGGCACCGATCCGCTGCTGGAACTCGGCCGGCGACGAGAACAACTCGGCCGGGACCTGACCCTGGACCAGAGCGTCGGCCATGGACTCGACCACCCGACCGCTCCGGCTCGTCACGTCGTTGCGAAGCGCAGTTGTCAACCACTGGTCGATGACTAACAACCCGACGGCGAGCGATGCCCCCACCATGACGACGACGATCGCCGTCGAGCGGAAGCGGACCGAGTAACGCCAGCGGTCGCCGAGCGAGATCCGCCCGTGCGCCTCGGACTCAGCCACGGTCCTCGCTCCCGATCCGGTAGCCGGCACCCCGGACCGTGCGGATGTCGTTGCGGCCGAAGGGCCGATCGAGCTTGCGACGCAGGTAGCCGATGTAGACCTCGACCACGTTGGGGTCCCCCTCGAAGTCCTCGCCCCACACCTTCTCGAGCAGGTCCTGCTTGTCGATGACCTGGCCCGGTCGGCGCATCAGCGCCTCGAGGAGCTCGTACTCGCGCGTCGTGAGCGAGATGAGGGTCTCACCCCGGTGGCATGTCCGCGAGATCGGGTCGAGCGTCAGGTCACCGATCACGAGCGGCTGGCCGCGGCCGTCGGCCGAACGTCGGAGGAGCGCCCGGATGCGGGCGACGAGCACCACGAAGCTGAAGGGCTTGGACAGGAAGTCGTCGGCGCCGGTGTCGAGCGCCTCGGCCTCGTCGTACTCGCCGTCCTTCGCCGTGAGCATCAGGATGGGCGTGCCCACCCCCTCGTCGCGCAGGGTCTGGCAGACCTTGTAGCCGTTCATGCCCGGCAACATGATGTCCAGGACGATCGCGTCGATGTCCTCGCTGCGGGCCTGCTCCAGGCCGGTGAGTCCGTCGTGGGCGACGGTGACCTCGAAGCCCTCGGCGGTCAGCCCCCTGGCGACCCCGTCGGCGAGCGCCTCCTCGTCCTCCACGATCAGGATCCGGGCTTCGGGGGCGTCGGCCATGCTGGTGGTGCTCCTGTCTGGTTCGTGGTCCGGTCACGACCGGCGTTCCGCTCGTCGGAACGGCGACCCGACCAGTCTCTCAGGTACGACGCTCCTGCGGCAGCCCCGACTGAGAATCCCGCCAGTGCCTCCAGCCACGGTCAGTCCCAGGTGGCCTCCAGCCACGGTCAGTCCCAGGTGG
>CAYMKW010000024.1:21426-32737 GCA_964391365.1 uncultured Microthrixaceae bacterium
CCACGGTCAGTCCCAGGTGGCCTCCAGCCACGGTCAGTCCCAGGTGGCCTCCAGCCACGGTCAGTCCCAGGTGGCCTCCAGCCACGGTCAGTCCCAGGTGGCCTCCAGCCACCATGTCCCCGACTCGAGGGCGAGCAGGTGGGCGGCCTCCCCCGGCAGATCGTCGTCGGGATCGCCCACCACGACCTGGATCCGGGCCCGACGGCGGTGCGCGGTGGCGTCCCACCAGCGCTCGTCGCTGCACCACGGGCCGGCCCACGAACGCACCGCCACCCACGTCCGACCGTCCAGACGGCAACGGGCCGGCATCGAGCTCAGGTGGCCCCGCCCGCTGACCCGGACCGGGAGGCCGTCCATCCCGAGCACCTCCACCTCCCGGAGCGTCGACCAGATCCGACTGGGCGACGGCGCCGGCAACGACCCCGGCCAGGGGGCGACCGGCGGCTCGGCCCGCCCGGAGAGGTCGACCCCCTCCAACGGAACCACACGCACCCGCTCGCCCGGTGATCGACCTCCCGCCCACTCCGGGACCAGCACGGCGTCCGCTCCCAGGTGACCCTGGAGCCGGGCCAGCGCCCGCAGGGCCCGTTCGGTGGAGTCGTCGGACCCACCCCAGAGTCCGAGTTGGCGGCCGGCATCCGCCACCACCTGATCGGGGACGAGCCCGATGCGACAGACGCCACCCTCCGACAGGCCGGACCGTTGTCGGAAGCGGAGCCACCCGTCGAGTTGCCACCGGACCCGCTGAGCGATCGCCGAGGGGGTGAGCACCCCCTCGTGCCGCCACAGCCGCTCGAGTTGCTCCCCGTCGACGGTCTCCACCCGCACCAGCACCCGGGTGCAGGCCAACCCCCGGCCACCCAGTCGGTCGTCGAGTTGGTCGGCGAGCACCTTGGCGACGAACGCGACCCGGTCCACCCGGTCCGCCGGTGGGTCCACGTCACCGATGACCGACAGGTCCACCGGCGCCTCCACGACGTCGGCCGGGACCGTCTCGCGACCGGTCGCCACCTGGTGGGCGGCCCGACCGAGACCACCGAACCGGGCCGAGACGTCGGGCGCCGGGAGCGCAGCCAGGTGGCCCACCGTCCGGATGCCGAGCCGGCGGAGCAGGTCGGCGAAGCGCTCGCCACCCGGTGTCCCGCCGGACGTGACCCCGACCCGGCCCGCCACCGCGTCCGGGTCCAACACGTCCTCCAGTGCCCGGACGGGCAGCGGGGCGAGGTGGTCGGCCGTCGCCCCGGGGGGCACCACGACCGGCTCGCCGGATCGGGCCGCCTCCACCGCCACGACCTGGGCCGCCCGTGGACCGTCGGCGACGCCGACACCCACCCGGACGTCGACGTCCACACCGAGGGCACTCCGGACCCGATCCCGGACGAGTCGGCTCAACGCGCGGTCCCCACCGTGGTAGCGGGACGGCCCACGGGTCGGCACCACGCACCGTCCGGCCCGGACGACCTCCACCCGGGGCGCCAGGTCCTCCAGGGCCTGCAGTGCCGGCTCGAAGGAGCGGGCATCACGGGCGTCGTCGTGGGCGTGCAGCTCCAGCGACGGACACCTGGACTGGGCCTCACGACGCCGGAGCCCGGGCACCACCCCCTGACTCCGGGCCGCCACGGACACCGCCACCACCCGGTTGCCCCGCAGCACCGCAACCGGGACATCCGCCGGTCGACCCAGCGCCACGGCCGGGAAGTCGGGGACCTCCACGGCCAGCGATCGCAGCGACGGGGTGCCCACCGGAGCGATCCCGCCGCTCAGGCCGACCGGACCCGGAACGGCACGATCCGGCCCGACCCGACCGGGACGGGTGACGTCACCTCGATCCCGGGTCCGATACCGCCGGCCGGAGCGGATGCAGCGACACCGTCCGGACCGGGCAGCAGCAGTTCCACCCGCCGGGAGCGGTCCGCCCCGTGACGACCCGACGCCACCACGGTGATCTCCCGCGACCGCAGCGCCCCCCACCCCCGGCCCGCACCGTCCCAACGTCCGGGGGCCCGGGCGTCCACGCGGAGACGCAGGTCCACTCCCGGCCACGCCCGGGCGTCCGGGGCGTCGTCCAGGGCCACCACGACCGCCCCGCGTTCGCGGGCGCGTCCTGCGAGCCGGGACACCTCACGCCGGTCGGGACGGTGATCGGGACCGCAGAGCACCACGTCGAACCCGTCCACGAGCGTGGCGGCGACCGTCGCCCAGTCCGAACCGTCGGCGCGGACCACCGCCACGCGTGACAGGTCGACACCGAGTTCGTCCGCAGCCGCCCAACCCAACGAGGACACCGACACGCAACCGACCCAGGACCCGCACCGGCTGGGTCCGGCCACCACTGCCATGGCCAGCGAGGTGGCCCCGGCACCACCACCCACCCAGACGGTCGTGCCCCGCTGCAACGCCCCGAGGGGCAGCAGCTCCCGCACGGGCGGGTCCACCTCGAGGGTCCGCTCGTGCGCGCCCACGACCGGCTGGACCTGTTCGATCAGCTCACGCAGGGCTGCGAGTCGTTCCGGGCGCTCGACGCTCACGAGGAGCAGTATCGAACACCTGTTCGGTCGACCGCAAGTGGGTGACCGGTCTCCCGAGTGGTTCAGTCGGCCTCGGCCGGAGCACCGAAGGACTCGGGCGTCGGCACCTCGACCCCGGGCCGGTAGTACGTGTAGAGGTCGCCGATGATCTCGGCGATGCCGGAGGTGTCGTCAGCACCCTTCGACAGGTCGACCGTGATGACGTTCGAGTTCACGTGGATCTGGTCGATACCGCCACGCTCGAAGAGTCGGCGGGCGAGCACGTCCGGCGGACGGTCCCCCACCACCGGACGGTCCTTGCGGTAGCGCTCGTGCCCGGTTCCGGTGAGCACCCGGTTGATCTCGAACCGCACCACACCCGGTCGACTCGATCGCTTCTCGATGACGGAGACAGGCTGACCCACGGACGCGGATGCTACCGCCAGGCCGCCCGGGGACCCACCATCGGGACGCGGCTGGCGGCCGCCCGCTCCGGGGAGCAGCATGACCCCGTGACCAGCGAGCGGCCCACCCCGTCGGACGACACGACCGATGCTGCCGGGCCCACCGGACTGCGCATCCCCGTCTCGGCACCCGGGCGCGCCGCGGCATCTGCCGGGAGCAGCGAACCGGCCGACGTGGCGAGCGTCTACCGCTCCGTCGGCGGGCAGCCGTTCTTCGACGACCTGGCCGGGCGCTTCTACGACCGCGTGCGCGACGATCCCACCCTCCTCGCCCTCTACCCCGACCAGCAGCAGCTGGGGCCGGCGACCCGGCGGCTGTCGATGTTCCTGGCCCAGTACTGGGGAGGACCCGGCACCTACTCCGAGGAGCGCGGCCACCCGCGACTCCGCATGCGTCACGCCCCGTACCGGATCGATGCCCGGGCGAGGGACCACTGGCTCGCCGCCATGCTCGACGCGCTCGACCACACCATGGGCGGACTCGACCGCACCGCACTCGGACTCTCCGACGAGGACGTGTCGAGCCTCGATGCAGGGTTCCGGTCCTACTTCCGACTGGCTGCGGACCACCTGGTCAACGCCGACGGTTGAGCACCGGCCGCCTCGACCGACCGGGACGGTCGTCGACCGGCGGGAGGAAGTGCTGAGGACCGCCGCGCACCGGACCCCATCAAGCCGGTGAGCGACGATCCTCGGCTACGCCGTCCATGGGAGAGGAAGGGTGGATGGGAGGACGACGCATCCATGGCCGAAGCCACGTGTGCATCATGCACCATCGGAACCACCTCGTGTGACATCCCCGGACGGACATGTGGCACTCACCCCCAACGAACAACGCGTTGGTTCCGGAAACCCCTCAGGAGCGACCCGCGACTGAACGCCGATCACCTCGGACGGCGAGCAGACCGAGCGTGATCGAGACCACGGCGAGCACCACGTGGACCGCCACGAAGGCGGGCTCGCGGTCGCCGGCGAAGGCGATGTCGGCGGCGCGCACGAACCACACGATCGTCGTCCACGCCACCAGCGCCAGGAGCAGCCACGACGACGCCGATCGACGACCGACGGTCGCGCCACCCCGCCATTCGGCGATCGTCCAGACCGCCAGCACCGCAGACGGCAGCAGGAAGCTGCAGGCGAGCAGGAGCGGGCCCCACCGGTCGGCCCCGTCCAGCGTCCCGTCGCCGAGCGCGTTGCGGACGCGACCGACCCACACGAATCCGGTCCAGGCGAGGAACGCCACCCGCCACCAGGACGGGTGGGCCGACCCCACCGGTGGATCCGGCGGGGTCGAGTGAGTGACGGGGGCAGGCGAGTCGCTCAGGCCGGCACCTGCGGGATCCGGCTGAGCGCGTCCGCGACCTGCTCGCTCGGGTAGTCGTAGTCGACCATGCCGCCCTCGAAGTACTTGTCGTAGGCGGCCATGTCGAGCATCCCGTGCCCGCAGAGGGCGGTCAGGATCACCTTCTCCTCACCCGACTCCTTGCACGCGAGGGCCTCGGCGATCGTGGCGGCCAGCGCGTGGGTTGGCTCGGGTGCGGGGACGATCCCCTCGCTCCGGGCGAACTGGACCCCGGCGGCGAAGCAGTCGGTCTGGTTCATCGCCTCGGCCTCGATCAGCCCCAGCTCGTAGACGTGGCTGATGAGCGGACTCATCCCGTGGTAGCGGAGCCCACCGGCGTGGATCGGGTCCGGGATGAAATCGTGGCCGAGCGTGTGCATCTTCATGAGCGGAGTCGTGCCGGCGGTGTCACCGAAGTCGTAGGCGTACACGCCCCTGGTGAGCGACGGACACGCTGCGGGTTCGACGGCACGGATCACCGGCGAGATGTTGCCCGCCAACTTCTCGCGCAGGAACGGGAAGGTGAGCCCGGCGAAGTTCGACCCACCGCCGGTGCACCCGATGATCAGGTCCGGCGTGTCACCCGCCTTGGCCATCTGGAGGAGCGCCTCCTCACCGATCACCGTCTGGTGCATGAGCACGTGGTTGAGCACCGAGCCGAGGGCGTAGCGGACCTCGGGGTCCGGGGCGGCGACCGACACGGCCTCGGAGATCGCGATGCCGAGCGAGCCCGGGTTGTCGGGGTCGGCGGCGAGCAACGACCTCCCGTACTCGGTGACCTCCGACGGCGACGGGTGGACGGTGGCGCCGAACGCCTGCATCATCGCCCTGCGGTACGGCTTCTGGTCGTAGCTGGCCCGGACCTGCCAGACCTCGCACTCGAGGTCGAACATCTGGCATGCGAACGCCAGCGCCGTGCCCCACTGGCCGGCGCCCGTCTCGGTCGTCAGCTTCCGGACTCCCGCCTTGGCGTTGTAGTACGCCTGCGGGACCGCCGTGTTGGGCTTGTGCGATCCGGCCGGGCTGGTGCCCTCGTACTTGTAGTAGATCCTGGCCGGCGTGCCGAGCGCCGCCTCGAGTCGGCGGGCCCGGTGCAGGGGTGTGGCCCGCCACAGCCGGTAGACGTCCATGACCTCACCCGGGATGTCCACGTACCGGTCCTGGGTGACCTCCTGCATGATGAGGTCCATGGGGAACAGCGGGGCGAAGTCGTCCGGTCCGGCCGGCTCCAGCGTCCCGGGGTGCAGCGCCGGGGGCGGCGGCTCCGGCAGATCGGCCACGAGGTTGTACCAGGTGGTCGGCACCTCGTCGTCGTCCAGCATGTAGCGCATCGGCTCGCTCATCTCGGCCCCCTCAGGACTCGACCCGGAGCACCCGTCCGGTGCTCGTCGCCGCATCGTACGCGGCCGGACGAGCGCCGCGCCGCCGACCATGCTCACCCCGTGAGTGCCTCCACGGCACCGCCGAACACCTCCGTGTGCAGGTCGACGTCGGCGATGGTGTGGGCCGGGCAGAACAGGGCCATGTTGTGGAACGGGGTGAGCAGGATCCCTCGGTTGAGGCACCACAGGTGGAGGAACGCGTCGAGTTCGTGGTCGATCGCAGCGGCGGCCTCACCACCGTTCCGGGGCGGCGGACAGAACCAGTACTCGGCCCGACAGCCCAGTCGGTGCACGGTCCACGCCAGTTCGTGGGCGTCGATCACCGACTGGACGCCGTCGGCCCAGCGTTGGGCCAGCGGGATGCTCACGGCGAAGTCCTGGTCACGGAGCGCCCCGTCGAGCGTCGCCCGGACCGCCGCCAGCGAGAGGGGGTTGGCGGTCAGCGTCCCTCCGATCCCCGACACGTCGGCGTCCTCGCCACTCGCCGCCTCCAGGACGGCACCGGCCACCTCCGCAGTCATCCCGTAGGCGGCGCACGGCACGCCACCGCCGATCGGCTTGCCGATGACGAACAGGTCGGGTTCGAGCCCCCACTCCCTCGTCGCCCCGCCCGGGCCGAGGCAGATCGTGTGCGTCTCGTCGATCACGAGCAGCGTGCCCGTGTCCCGCGTGAGTCGACGGAGGGCGTCGTGGAACCCAGGGTCTGGCGGCACGATCCCGATGTTCGTCAGGGCCGGCTCGGCCAGCACCGCAGCCACCTCACCTCGCTCGAGGACGGTACGCAGCGCCTCCACGTCGTTGAACTCGACGACCTCGACGTACTCGGCGGGGTCCACGGCCCAGCCGGTGTTCCCGGGTCGCGGCACGACACGGCCACCCGGGTCGAGCACGTTCAGCGCCTCGTCGACCGTCCCGTGGTAGCACCAGTTGAAGACCAGGACCTTGCGCCGTCCGGTGGCGTGACGGGCCAGGCGCAGCACGAACCGGTTCGCATCGGTGGCCGTCATGGCGATCTGCCAGACCGGCAGACCGAACCGCTCCCGGAGTTGGTCGCCGACGGCGACGGCGTCCTCGCTCGGCAGCATGGTCGTGATCCCGCGGGGTGCCTGGCCCGTGAGCGCATCCACGGTCACCGGGAGCGAGTGACCGGTCATGGCGCCCGTGTCACCCAGACAGAGGTCGACGTAGGTGTTGCCGTCCACGTCGGTGAACCGGGCGCCCTCGGCGCGCTCGACGAACACCGGATGGGGGCCCGGCCAGCGGGTCATCCAGTTCATGGGCACGCCGGCGAGGAGCGATCGTCGGGCCTGCTCGTGCAGTTCGGCGGAGCGGGGGTGTCGTTCGACGAAGGTGCGGGTCTCGGCCGCCATCAGGTCGCCGAGCCGGGATCGGTCGATGCTGCTCATGCCGCCACGCTAGGGCCTGAGCCGCCGCAGGCGACCGGCCCGGAACGCCTGCGGTCAACCCCGCTGGTCGTCGACGGTGAGGAAGGCTCGCACCGAGTCCGCCGGGCCGTCGTGGACCAGTTCGCCGTTCTCCAGCACCACGCCCCGGTCGAATCGATCGATCACGTCCGGGTCGTGGGTCGCCACGATCACCGATGCGCCGTTGTCGACGCTCTCCCCGAGGAGTTCCAGCATCGCGGACCGGCCGGCAGCGTCCAGTCCGACGAACGGCTCGTCGACGAGCAGCACGCTGAACGGGCGACAGAACGCGACGGCGATCGCCGTCTTCTGGCGGAGACCCCGACTGAACTGCGACGGCAGATCGTCGAACCGCTGGTCCAGACCCAGTCGTTCGACCAGATCCCGATTCACGTCGTCGTCGCAGTCGCCGTGCATGCGGCTGATGTACTCCAGGTGCTCGCGCACGCTCAGGTCGTCGTAGAGGACCGGGTTGTCCGGCAGCCAGGAACGGTGCCGCCGGGCCGGGACGCTGTCCACGCCGTAGCCGTGGATGGCCGCCGAACCCTCGGACGGGTCCAGGACGCCGGCGAGCATGCTGAGCAGCGTCGACTTGCCGGACCCGTTGTGGCCGACCAGGACCAGCGATTCGCCGGCCGCAACCTCCAGGTCGAGGGCGGCGAGCGCATCGACGTCGCCGTACCGCTTGGCCAGGCCGTCGGCGGTGACCGCCGCGTCTCGTCCACTCACGTCGATCCTCCTGTGGTCCCGCCCATGGACTCCGCCATGGTCCGGTGGATGTCGTCCCGGAACCGGACCCAGCCGGCGACCGCGGCCGCGAGCAGCAGGAACGGTGCGGCGACGACCAGCTCGGGCATGACGGGCGGGCGCCCGCCGTCGACGGCGGCCCGGGCGACGAGCAGGGGTACGAAGCCGAGCACGGCCACCAGCGGCGGCCAGACGAGCCGGATGAGGAGTCGGGGTCCGGCCACCTCGGGCTGGGCCAGTCCGGCGTCGGGCGCATCGACCGTCTGGTCGGAGACCACCGTGATCGCCGCCCCGGCGACGCCCATCGGCACCGCCACGAGGAGCGTCACCGCAGCGACCTGCCAACCGATCGCCGACGGGGCGACACCCACGGCCACCGCTGCACCCACCGTTCCCGCGACGGCGGTGACGATCACCGGCTGGACCAGGTGCTGCAGCGCCAGCCGGCCACGGAGCACCGGGATCGAATCGGCGATCGTGGGGTGGTCGATCTCCTGGGCGAGCGGCTCGAGCGCATCCAGACCCAGGACGTAGGCGGCCCCGCCCGCCACGATCAGCAGCGGGGTGGTGCCGGCCCACACACCCCGGGCCGCGAACGCCGCGACGAGCGCTGCGGTCAGAACCCGGATGATCCGTCGCAGCGGCCAGCGACCGACGCTGGCCAGGTCGCGGGCGACCACCGGAGCCCGGTCGGCCAGTCCCCGGGGCAGACGCGGCAGCCAGGACCGCCGACGATGGTGCTCGGACGCGAGCTGCCGCCGCAGCAGGACCACGGCGCGCACGTCCTGCTGGGTCACGGCGAAGCGGAGCTGGCCGACGAGCGCGGTCCTGCGCATGGCCGATTCGATCGACAGTCCACCGATACCGGCGGCGCCGAGCACGACGAGGAGCGCAGCGACCACCACGGCGACCACGGCGAGCGGCGTGGCGGCCTCGGGCCAGACGAACAGGTCGCCCACCAGGACCAGCGGCGAGGCCGGTACGTCGCTGCTGGCGACCGCTGCGACCGACCAGCCGACGAGCAGCCACGCGACCACCGAGAGCAACCGGCCGGGAACACGCCGACCACCCGCCACGAGCGCCGCGCCGAGCGCGCCGGCGGCCACGGTCGCCCCGGTCACCGCACCGGAGAGCACCCACGGTGCGGCCGGGCCGTCCAGCCGCTGGTCGACGAGCGAGCCCGCCAGACCGCCGACGATCGCGGCGCCACCGACGCCGTAGATCACGAGCGACGACACGGGACGGCGGAGCACGGCCGAGCGCGACACCGGGGCCAGCAGCAGGTGGGCGACGTCGGGCCGCTCGAGCGCCACGGGGCCACCCCGGCGGCCGGACCTGACCGCCAGCGCGAGGACCACGGACACGCCGATGGCGATCCACGCGGGCAGCCAGTCGACGAGCGACGCCGTCTGCTCCGGGTCGAGGCGATCGTCACCGACCAGGCCGGACAGGAAGACCACGGCCACCAGCGCACCCAAGGACGTCGTGTAGACCCGGTAGGCCAACTCGCCCCAGTCGCGGCCGGCGAGTTCACGTCGACGCCGGGCCGTGCGCAACGCCGACACGGTGGATGGCGGCCCGACCACGGCGGCATCGCTGATCACACTCAGGGGGATCTCTGGCACTCCGAGCAGTCTTCCCGCTCACCCCGGGCCCCACAAACGCCGGCCACTGCGACGTCGGGGGGCGTCCCGATCGGACCCGCCATGCGGTTCGACCGCTCAGGCGAGTCACCGGGCCACCGCCGGGACTTCGTCCGACCAGGCTGTCCCACCCCCCCGAGTAGCGTCCGCGTTCGTGGAGATGAGGCACCAGATCGAGCAACGGACGACCGCGCCGTGAGGATCGCGCACACCAGCGACTGGCACCTCGGCCGTTCGTTCGGCGAGGTGTCGCTCCGTGACGACCAGGCCCGGTTCTGCGACTGGTTCGTGGAGTTGGTCGGCGAGCAGGGCTGCGAACTGGTGGTGATCGCCGGTGACATCTACGACCGGGCCATCGCCCCGACGGAGTCGATCGACCTGTTCCGGGACACGGTCCGCCGCCTGCTCGCCACCGGCGCCAAGGTCGTCGCGATCACGGGGAACCACGACGCGGCCGACCGAGTCGCCGCCTACTCCGAACTGCTCGACCAGAGTGGGCTGCTGCTCCGCGGCGGGTACGACCGGATCGGCGAGGTCACCGCGTTTCCCGCATCGGACGGTCCGCTCGACCTGGTGCTCCTCCCGTTCCTCCACCCACAGATCGCCCCCGACGGATTCGGCACGGACCCCGCCGCCCGGGACGCCGACGAGCACGGCGACTCCGAGGACGTCGACGTGGACGTCCTGCTCCGTCGCCGGAGCCGACGGACGCACGAGTCGGTACTGACCGATGCCGTGGCGCTCGCCCGGCCGCGCCTCACGTGCGGCCGTTCGCTCGCTGTCGCCCATGCGTTCGTCGCCGGCGGGGCGGAGTCCGAGTCCGAGCGTCGCCTCGAGGTCGGAGGAACCGGACAGGTCCCGGCGGAGTTGTTCTCCGCGTTCTCGTACACCGCACTGGGTCACCTCCACCGCCCGCAGGACGTCACCGTCGCGGGGGGTCACGTCCGCTACTCGGGCACCCCGCTCCCCTACTCCTTCTCCGAGGACCACCCGAAGTCGGTGACCATCGTCGACCTGGCCGCCGACGGAACCTGCACCGTGGAGGCGGTGCCCGTCCCGGTCGGGCGGTCGGTGCACCGGATCAGCGGGACGATCGATGAACTCCTCGAACCGGGCAGGTTCCCCCACGCACACGGCGGATTCGTGCAGGCGACGGTGACCGACCGGGAGACCGTGACGGAGGCGAAGGCCAGGCTGCTCGACGTCTACCCGTTCGTCGTCGAGGTCCGACTCGCTCCGCTGGCCGACGGCCACGAACTCGTCGCCGCACCCGAGAACATCCGGGAGGTGCCGCCCCTGCAGGCGGTGTCCAGCTTCTGGGAGGCCGCCGAGGGATCACCCCCGACGGGGGCGATCCTCGAACTCCTCACCGATGTGGTCGACACCAGCGTCCGGGCGGTCGAGCAGTGAGGCCGCTGCGCATCGAGTTCCAGGCGTTCGGGCCGTACCCCGAGCGGGTCGAGGTCGACCTCACCACACTGATGCCCCGCGGCCTGTTCGTGGTCGCCGGCGACACCGGTACCGGCAAGACCACCATCCTCGACGCCATGAGCTACGCGCTCTACGGGTCGATGCCCCTCAAGGAGTCCGGCGAGATCCGGTCCCACCACGCCGCTCTGGGTGACAGGACGGAGGTCAAGCTCACCTTCGAGGTGAGCGACGAGACCTGGATCATCGAGCGAAGCCCCGCTCAGGAACGTCGGGGAAAGAACTCCTCGGCCGAGTTCGTGACCGAACGCACGACGGCGAGCCTGAGCAGGGTCCGCGACTCGTCGACGGAGCCGGTCGCCTCCAACATCACC
>CAYMKW010000025.1:0-3856 GCA_964391365.1 uncultured Microthrixaceae bacterium
GCGGGCCGAGCGCTGTGGGTCCCTCCACCTCTGCGAGCACCACCAGCGATGGCTCCGTGCCGGGGGCTGGCGCCGACGCGTCGAACAGCGCCACGAGGTCGGCCGACAGGCTGTCGAGGACCGCCGCGACCAGCTGTCGTCGGCCGCCGAAGTAGTAGTCCAGCATCCTGTGGCTCGTACCGATCGCGGCCGCGAGCTCGCGGTTGCTCACACCCACGCCTCGCTCGAGCACCACCGCCTTGGCGGCGGCGAGCAGCCGCTCGCGTTCTTCGTCCTGGCCCACGCCCGGCGAATGTACCAGCTGGTACAAGCAGCGGCTCGGCCCGCGTTCGGCTTTGCCGGCTCGTGCGTTCGAATCCCAGCAGGACGGCTGGATCCCGAGACGAGCATCGAACTCCTGGCCTGCTCGTGACGAGTGGGGCCGTCGAATCGGTTGGATGCTCTGTGGGGCAAGGGATCCCAAGTGGGTCGGAGCGGCTCGGGCATCCGATTCGAGCACAGTTGCCGAGCGGCAATGACGGCCTCTCGGAACTCGCCATCCATCGTGTCCGAGGTCGCCGGTACGCCGACGGGTTGCCGTTCGAGCGCATCACCATCGACCCGGACCGGATGGGAGGGATGCCCCGCATCCGAGACCTGCGGGTCACGGTCAGCACCGTGCTCGGCCAGCTCGCAGGTGGCAGCTCGATCGACGATGCCCTCTCCGACTATCCGTACCTCGAGGAGGCCGACGTGCTGGCGGCGCTCGAGTACGCAGCGGAGTAGGACTCCGGCGTCGTCACTGCGGACAGCAACTTCCCGATGCTCCTGGCGGTCCGTTCCACCCGGGCACCTTCGGTGGTCCACCTCCGCCGCGTCGCCGAGCTCCGACCCGACGAGGTCGCCGCGCTACTCCTCGCCAACATTCCGTCAGTTGCCGACGACCTCGAACGCGGTGCGGTTGTGTCGCTCAGCCCGGACCGGTTGTCGGTCCGTGACCTCCCGATCAGGTAGACGCACCCTCCGTCCCGACAAGGTCGGTGAGCGCCGCCCGAAGACGCGGCAGTCGTCGGCCGGCCTCGAGCTCGTGCACCGCCACCTCGGCGGTGGCGGCCACGAGGAGTCGGGCAGTCTCCAGGGGGTGGACGGCCGTCTCCTTGAGATCCGTGGCGAGCAACTTCGCGGCCTGGTCGTTCCGACGCCGCACCTCTGCCGCCACGGCAGGTTCGCTTCGGGCTTGGAGGAGCATCGCCCGCACACCGGGCTCGCCTCGACATGCGTCGAGGAACGACAGGATCTGGACACGTGCACGTAGGGGGCCGGGGCTCATCGACGAAGTGGCCTGCGTGACGGTGTCGAAGACGTTGTCGTGGAACCGCCGATGCAGGTCGACGAGCAACGCCGCCCGATCGTCGAAATGGACGTAGAACGTGCCCTTGCCGAGCCCGGCCTCGCGGGTGACCGTGTCGATGCTGAGCGCGTGCAACCCGTCACGATCGAGGACAGCGCCGGCTGCGCCGAGCAGCGCACTGTGGGTGGGGTGCGACGCCCCCGCTCGACTTCCGGGTCCACGCCGGGGAACGCCTGCTACCTCCATCCGGAGTCCGTTCGCAGCGGCTCGAGGAACCGTTCGACGACCTCGAGGAACTCGTGAGGCATCTCGACGTGAGCCTGATGGCCACACGGCAGCGCGACGACCTCGGCGTGACCGAGCGCACGCCTGGCCCGGCGACCGTCGACCGGCCACGGCAGTACCGGGTCGCGACGGCCCCAGATGAGCAACGTCGGCAAGGACAGACTCTCCGCTGCGTCCTGAGCGTCATGGTCCGGGTGGGCGAAGGACTGCCACACTGCACGGAACGCGTCGACGAGGCGCTGGTCGGTCGAGGATCTGACAGCTCGAGCACGGACCTCGTCGACCCATGCTCCGCGGCGCCTCAGGTACAGCCGAGGGAGCGTCCGCATCATCATCGGGGCGAGGCGCGCCGATCCGACCGCCCGGCAGGCCACCACGGAGCCCAGCCAACGGGGGGTGAACCCGCCCGGATCGACCAGCACGATTGAACGAACGAGGTCGGGCCGCTGGGCTGCGGCACGAATCGCCGCGAACCCACCGACGGAGTTGCCGACCAGGACGAACGGGCCGTCGCTCAACTCGCCCAGCAGTCGCGTGAGCACCTCTGCGTAGCCGACTGCGGACGGCTGAGTCCCGGCGGGACTGTCCCCCCACCCCGGCCAATCGAGCGCATGGACGGTGTACCGGTCAGCGAGATGACCGAGAACGGCATCGAAGTCGCGATGGTCACCGCCGTTGGCGTGCAACAGGACGACCGCCGGCCCCGACCCGGTGGTCCGAACCGCGACACCCTCGATGAAGTTCGTCTCAACTGCCATCGAGGAAGAATACCTGACTATTCGGTCAGGTACCCTCTGCGATCACACCCAGGACAACGGATCGGCAGTGGTGCCGAGCGGCTCGAGCGCACGACTCGAGCACAGTTCCCGCAGACGAGTGGCAGGCTCGATCAGTTCATTCCGCCACGCTGCTGGAACCGTGCGAGCGCAGTCGGGCGAGCGGAAGTGCGAGCGCAGCAGCGATCGGCACGTTGAACAGCGCGTGGGTCGGGTGGCCGAGCACCACAGACATCGTGGTGTCGAGGACGAACCACAGCGAGAGCGAACGGATGAGCGCTGGCACCGCCCACGGGGACCCGTCCCGGAGCGGGCCGCGGACCACGCTGATCATCATCGAGGTCCACCCCGCCAGCACCGCCCCCAGCACCATGTAGGGAAGGTTCAGGTACTCGCGAACTGCTGTGGTGTCGGCCGGGCCAGACGGGCCGAACCCGAACGCTGCGAAGAGTCGTCCGGCGAACGGTCCGCCGAACACCAACAGCAACGAGTAGCCGAACAGCACCCAGAGGACGACCAGCAGCCAACGGGTCCAGAACTGCCGTGAGGTCACTCGTCCACCGGAGCACTCGGGAGGGAGACAGGCGAGCCGGCGACCATGGTCGCTGCGAGATCGGGGTCGAACCCGAGGGCGGCGATCTGCTCGCGGGATCTCCGGCCGGAGCATGCCCGCAGGAGGTCGAAGTCGTCGATGCCGGACGAGAGCAGCTGCCCGGCAAGGCCGGGCGACGCCTCATCTGCGGTGTGCAGCACGAAGCCGAGGGCGACCGTGACGGCGAGGTCGTCGCGGGCACCGGGCACGCCGAGCGCGTGACGGAGGTCGTGCTCATGGGTGGTGGCGTCGAGGACGAGCTGGGAGTTCATCGGCGCGGGGATCATCGGCAGCACGACGTCGAACTCCTGAGCGGTCGACACCCACGCGTCGGCGAGGTCGTCGAGGGACTCGCCACGGTGGCGATCGACCTGCGCCTGGGTCCACGCGTCGGTGGCAACACCGTCGAGCCGCCCGGCGAGGATGTCCTCGGGGGCGCCGACCATGTGGGCGAGCAGGTCACCAACGGTCCACGAGGGACAGTGCGGCACCGGACGGTCGACGGTGTCGGCGGGCTTTGCACGCACCAGGTCGACCACCCGGGAGCGCAACGACGTGTAGGCGGCGACGACCTCGTCGTCGGGGCGCAGATGATCACTCATGACGCACCCGGGGTGGCGGGCCCGCCGGGGACGACCTCGATCCCGACCTGGTCGCGGGCACTCGGCAGGAGCTGGATGAAACTCGCCGAGAGGTAGCGGCGGCGCTTTGCCCTCAGGACGGGGGCGAGTTCCTCGGCCGGGATGACCCGCGCGGTCCCGGTGAACGACGGTCCGGTGATCTTGCCACGCTGGGTACAGGTGGCGAACTCCACGCGGGGGTTGTTCCTGATCCGCTTCACCTTCCAGGAGGTTGCCGGTGTGGTGAGGAGGA
>CAYMKW010000025.1:3956-32236 GCA_964391365.1 uncultured Microthrixaceae bacterium
CTTGCGATACACACCATCGCCAGGTCCTCGGCCCGACGGCGGGTGGCACCCGAGCGCACGAACGCCTTGGCCAGCGCGTCGCGCCAGCTCCGGAAGATCTCGCCCGAGACGGTCCGCAGGTCGGTCGTCGCTTCGGACCCGAGGCACGACGCTGCGACGGCACACCCACGCTCGTAGTCGCCCGCGACGAGGACCGCCCGCCATCCGTCCACGAATGCGTCGACCAACTTCGCTGGCGACGCGGCGTCGAGCGAGTCGAGCAGCGCCGTGACGCCGTCGCCCACCGAGCGGATCGCTGCCTCGACCAGTTCGTCCTTGCCGCCCGGGAAGTGGTGGTAGATCGAGCCCCGGGGCGCTCCGGTGCGGGCGATCACCTCGGAGAACGAGGTGCCCTGCACACCCCGTGCGGCCAGCAACTCGGCCGCGCCGCGGACCATGTCGTCGTGCACGTTGCGCTTCACCATTGACTCTGCCGATCGTCATACATAGATTCGTATGACACCCATCATAGAGACGAGGAGCGTCCGATGCCGATGATCGACGTCCACCTGCCCGAGGGAGTGATCCCTGCCACTGCGTACGCCGAGCTCGGTGAACGCCTCACGCATGCGCTGCTCCGCTGGGAGGGCAACCCGGTCGCCCCGCCCTACAGCGAGCACACCGCAGCGTTCGTCCACGAGCTGCCACAGCACGCCGTGCACACGGCCGCCGAAACGAACATCGCCGCGGTTCGGGTGCAGGTCATCACGCCACCCAACGCGCTCGACCGGTCCGGCCAGCTCGGTTTCGTCGAGGAGGCCACGAACATCGTGACCGAGCTCGCTGGCGAGCCCGAGCTCGCAGCACGCACCTGGGTGGTTCTCACCGAGGCGACCGAGGGCGGTTGGGGCGTTGCCGGGTTCGCGCTCGGTGAGGCCGAGTTCGCGGCGCTCCGGGGCAACTGAGGTGCGCGGTCTGGTCTTCCGGGGGCCGGCGCAGCTGGCGTGGGAGGAGGTGCCGACACCGGAGATCGTCGAACCGCGCGACGCGCTGGTGCGACCGGTGGCAGTGGCGCGCTGCGACCTCGACCTGGCCATCGCGCTCGGGCTCTACCCGATGCCCACTGCGTTCGTGATGGGCCACGAGATGGCGGGCGAGGTGGTCGCGCTCGGCGATGAGGTGTCGAACCTGTCCGTCGGTGACCTGGTCATCGTGCCGTTCCAGCTCAGCTGCAACCGGTGCGACCCGTGCCGGCGAGGCCACACCAACGCGTGCGACCACGTAGCTCCCGGCACTGCGTTCGGCCTCGGCCCGCACGGCGGCATCGACCTGGGCGGTGCCCTTGCCGACCTGGTGCGGGTGCCGTGGGCCGACGTGATGCTGATCCCCCTGCCCGACGGTCTGGACCCGGTGGCCGCCGCCGGCATCCCCGACAACGTGGCCGACGGCTACCGCTGCGTCGCCGGTCCACTCACCGAGCTCCCCGGCGCACCGGTGCTCGTCGTCGGTGGCCTTGCCGCGTCGGTCGGTCTCTACGCGGTGATGTCGGCCCTCGCTCTGGGATCGGAGCGCGTCGTCTTCGTGGACGACGACTCCACGAGGCTGCAGATCGCGGACCGGCTCGGTGCCGAGGTGATCGACGCGGGCGGCCGCTGGGAGCAGCTCGGCAAGGACCTCGCCCGCACCTTCCCGGTCACGGTCGATGCGAACGTGCTCGACCACGGTCGCGACCTGGCGATCCGTGCCACCGCGCCGTGCGGCACCTGCACCAGCGTGTCCGGAGGCGCCGGACCACGCGCCTCGCTCCCGCTTCAGCAGATGTATCTGAGTGGCATTCGCTACGAGATCGGACGCGTCCATGCCCACGCCACCGCACGACCTGTGCTCGACCTCGTCGCCGCCGGCCGGCTGGACCCACTCGAGTTGGTGGACGCGGTGGTGCCGTTCACCGACGCAGTCGACGCCATGACCGACCCGTCGGTGAAGGTCGTCTTCCGGAACGACGGAACCTGAAAACACCCGGTCCGCCATCAGGCCCGGGCAGGCCGCCCCGGTGCGTCGAGGCGAAGCAGCGTTTCGCAGTTCCAGTTGGAGCCCGAGAGGAGAATCGAACTCCTGACCTGCTCATTACGAGTGAACCCGTCGAAACGGCTGGATGCCCTGCGGGAACTGGGATGCACCTGTCCGGCAACTGGTGGAAGCGCACGATTCGTGCACGGTTTCGACGCCTCAAGCGCGAGGGCAGTGCGAGACCCGGGGCGGCCCAAGCACGATGTCGGCCTGTGAAACGTAGGCGTGGAATCAAACGTCCCTGCCCGCGAACGCGACGATCCGCTCGAGTGTGCTCGCCCCCGCTGGAGCCTCGAACGGCTCCGCGCACAACAGCTCGTTGCGGGGAACCGAGTCGAGCACGAGATGGGCGAACGCCTCGATCTCGAGCAGCAGGTCCTCGGGGAACTCCACCTCCGCCCCTGTGACCGACGCGACGTCCCAGGTGTGGACGGTGAGGTCGAACGCAACGAACCGCAGGAACGTCCGTACCGTCATCGCGCCGAACGGGAGCGGCAGCACCCGGTCGAGGGCGCCGGGCGCCTGAGTCGCTTCGCCGAACCGGGTGGCCGCGCTGCCGAACGCACCCAACGGGTCGCCGCCGACGATGTCGGGGAGCCGGCCGGAGATGTCCTGGAGCGGGGCACCACCGAAGGCGTCGGCGAACATCTCAGCGCCGCCGACGATGTGGTTCAGGAGGTCTCGGAGGGTCCACTCTGCACACGGCGTCGGGAGCGCCATGGTGGACGCCGTCACCGTGGCGATGGCTGCGCCGAGTCGGGGTACCACTTCCTGGAGCTGGGCGCCGCCGTCGACGCCGTCATCGAGCTCGAACCGGAGGTCGGCGGTGCTCATCGCTCCACCCCGAGCTTCTCGGCCATGTGGTCGACCACGGCGAGGTGGGCGGCATGAGGGCTGAAGAGGATCACTTCGGCGTCCTCGGTGACCCGCACCGAGTGGTGGGGCGGCCAGTAGAAGAGGTCACCGCCCGACACGACCTCGTCGGGTCCGTCCGCGTACGACAGCACCAGTCCGCCGCTGATCACGAAGCCCCAGTGCGGGGCGCCACACGTGTCGCGGTCCAGTCCCTCGAGGAGAGGAGCAATGTCGGTGCCCTCACCGAGCGAGAACCACTCGCCAGCCATTTCACCCAGACCGGGAACCTCGCCGAACCCGCCGACCTGGCGCGCCGTCGCACCTGGCACTGAGAGGACCACCGGGATGTCTTCCTTCGCTACTCGCATCTCGCTCTCCTGTTGTCGTGTGACCCGCTGTTCAGGCCAACGGGAGCACCCTCCCTCACTGCATCAGCCACCCTTCGGTCATCTGTCGGTCGGACGGCTGCGGACACGGCACCACGCCGTCCGGCCCCGGGTCCTCGGGTACGGCAGACTCAGGAAGTGGAACTGCGGGTGCTGGGAGCCGTCGAAGCCGTCGGCCCGCGCGGGGTAGTCCCACTTGGCGGGCCACGGCAACGCCTGCTGCTCGCCGCCTTGCTCGCCAACCGCCGACAGGTCGTCTCGATCGACGCACTGACCGACGTCCTGTGGGGCGAGAACCCACCGCCCACCGCCCGGCCCACGCTGCAGACCTCGATCTCGAAGCTGCGACGTCAACTCGATCCGATCACCGGCGTCGAACTGGAAACCAGACCCCCGGGCTACACACTGATCGTCAACCCGGAGGCGGTGGACGCGGACCGGTTCGAGGCGCTGGTATCGCTCGCTCGCAGGCTCATGCTCGAGCATCCACGCGAGGCGCTGGGGCATCTCGATGAGGGCCTCGGGCTCTGGTTCGGCGATGCGTTCGGTGGCTTCTCCGACCTTCCGTGGGCGGCGGCTGAGGCCGTCCGACTGGAGGAACTGCGGTGGCAGGCGGTTGAGGACCGAATGGACGTACTCCTTGACCTGGGCGCCGACAGCACGCTGGTCGGCGAGCTCGACGGTCTGACCCAGACGGAGCCGCTGCGCGAGCGACTGCGCCGCCAACACGTACTCGCCCTCTACCGCTCGGGCCGTCAGGGCGAGGCGTTGCGGGTTGCGACACAGTTCCGTGCCTTCCTTGCGGAGGAGCTCGGCCTCGACCCGTCCCCCGACTTCGTCGAATTGGAACGCGCGGTCGCCGTGGGCGACGACATGCGCGGATCGACGGCGCCCCCCGTGGGGCTGGAACGGATGGGGCCGCTCATCGGAACAACCTCGCAGCTCCCAGCAGCCACCGTCTCGCTGGTTGGGCGTGACGACGTGGTGGAGGACCTTGTCGAGCTCGTCGGGCAGACGAGATTGGTCACCCTCACCGGACCCGGCGGCGTCGGGAAGTCGTCGGTCGCACTGGAGGTGGCTCGGCGCAACCACGACCGGTTTCGGGACGGCGTCCGGCTGATCGAACTTGCACCCATCACGACGCCCGAGGACGTGGCCACCGCTGTGGCGCACGCCGTGGACGCAGAGCGCAGAGCCGGAAGGTCCATCACGGAGTCGATCGCCGAAGTGCTCGCCCCGCTGGAGTTGCTGCTATTCGTCGACAACTGCGAGCACGTGATCGAGGAGTCGAGCGATGTCATCGCCCACCTCCTCCGTTGGTGCCCCTCGCTCAGCGTGCTCACCACGAGTCGTGAACCAACTGGCCTCAGCGGTGAGGTCGTGCGAACGATCGCCCCGC
This sequence comes from uncultured Microthrixaceae bacterium, assembly GCA_964391365.1. Classification (GTDB taxonomy): domain Bacteria; phylum Actinomycetota; class Acidimicrobiia; order Acidimicrobiales; family Microtrichaceae; genus SXMI01. The sequence goes on from CAYMKW010000025.1 coordinate 8,646, forward strand.
TCGAGGTCCCGAGCGACGTGTCGGCGCCGGCGGCGGCCCTTGCGACGACACCGGCTGTATCGCTGTTCATCGCCCGGGCGCAGGATGCGACACCGTCGTTCGAGTTCAACCAGAGCAACGCTCACGCCGTCGCAGAGCTGTGTACCGAGCTCGACGGCATTCCACTCGCGCTCGAACTTGCGGCAGCACGCATGGGCTCGATGTCGCCGAGGCAGCTTGCCGACCGCCTCCACGAGCGCTTTGCGCTCCTGGCGGGGGTCCGTGGTCGGGAGACACGTCACAGGAGCCTGCTCGAGGTCGTGCAATGGTCCTATGGGCTCCTGAGCGCCGACGAACAGGACCTACTCGCTCGGCTGTCCGTGTTCGTGGGCAGTTTCGACCTCGATGCGGTGGAGGCGACCTCCGCCGAGAACCAGAGCGCGACGGGGCAGTCGGCGTCGACACTGGCGAGCCTCGTGTCGAAGTCGCTGCTCAGCACGGTCCTCCTCGGCGACCAGCTTCGTTACACGCAGCTCGAGACGCTGCGACAGTTCGGTGCCGCCCGTCTCGCCGAGCGGCCGGATGCCCTGCAGGTCCACCGGGCGCACGTGGCTGTGTTCACCGATCGGGTCCGGCGCGGCGCAACTGAGATCGACGGACCCGACGAGCGTGCGTGGGCGGCGCTCCTCGAGTCCGACACGGACAACATTCGCTCGGCGTTCAACACTGCGATCGCAGTTGGGAACGGTGAGGCCGCGATCACTCTGGTGACCTCAGTGGCAGAGCATGGCTTCCGCTCGATTCGCTACGAGGTCGTCGACTGGGCCGAGACGCTCGTCGGGAGCGACCTGGTCGACGACCACCCGGATCTCCCCACAGCGCTCGGCGTCGCAGGCTACGGCGCGTTCGTCAGGGGCGAGTTCGACCGAGCAGCGGCGCTGGCCAACCAGGCGGTCGAGCTGCGCGAACGGATCGGCGCGACACCGTGTGGTCTTCCTGAACGGGTGCTGAGCAACGCCCTCTTCTACATGGGCGAGCACGACGCTGCAGTCGACTGGATGGAGCGGATGGCCGACTGCGCCAGATCCCTCGACCGACGCGGCCGCCTGGCACACGCCCTCTACATGCGCTCAGTCGCCGCCACGAGTCTCGGAGACCCCCAATTGGGGGTCTCGCTCGCTCAGGAATCACTCGACGCTGCAGCCTCGTCCGCGAGTCCCACCGCCCTCGCTCAGGCCACCTATGCAACGGGCTTCGCAGTAGCAGCGGATCAGCCGGCTCGGGCAGTCGACCTCCTCGATGAGGCCGCAGCCCTTGCCGAGTCCGTGGGCAACCGCTGGATGAGAGCGTTCGCGATGACCGAGGCAACGTGGCTCCGTGCCAAACGGGGAGACCTGCGCCAGGCACTCGCCGGTTGTCAGGAAGTCGTCACCACGTGGTTCCGCGGCGGCGACTGGGCCAACCAGTGGCTCTCACTGCGGCACATCGCAGGGATCCTCGCTCTGCAGCACCACGACGAGGCGGCAGCCATCCTCTCAGGGGCGGTGGACGCGGCCGGGGCGAGGTCAGCACTTCCATTCAGCCCAGTAGATGCCGTAGAGCTCGACGAACTGTCGCTCCAGCTCGCCGACCGAGTCGGGACGGCAGCTGTCACCGATGCACGACGACGCGGGGCTCTCATGCACGACGACGCAGTCATCGCACTGGCGCTGGAGGCAATCGCTTCAACGTTGGGCCGCTGACGGATCGGTCGACCACTTCGCCACCGTCTGGATGTGAGTCGTCTGGAGCCCGAGAGGAGAATCGAACTCCTGACCTGCTCATTACGAGTGAGCTGCTCTGCCGTCTGAGCTACCCGGGCGGGCACTTTCGTGACGGTCGAACACTACCGGCTGCACCGGCCGATCCGCACCCCGGCGCCGCAGCGCCGACCCACGTGGTCAGGCCGCGCCACCGAGCGGGGGCAGGTGCACGAGCAACGACTCGATCTGGAGGCGCTCACGAGGGTTGAACACGAGCGCATCGCAGAGTTCCTGGACCAGGGCTGCGGCACGGACGAAGTCATCAACTGACCCATCGGCCCCGACGGCGACCCGGTACCGGTCGGTGATGGCGACCAGACCCGCGCGTAGTTCGTCGGCCCGGACCCGGCGTTCCTCCCGCTGGTGCCGCTCCTGCATCCGCTTGCGCTCGCCCGGCCGCCGCTCGCCGAGGGTCTGTTCCGCCTCGTCGAGATCGGCCAGCTCGGCGGCATGGCGCTCGTGCAACGGCGCCGCCACCTCATCGAGGGTTTCGACGAGCTCGTCGGCGACGACCATCGCCGTGTGACCGGTTCCGTCGAGCCGGTCCGGAGCCGAGTACCAGGCATCGCGGCGAGCGACGACGCGAGGGTCGCCGGCGAGCAATCGTGCCCGGTCCAGGTCGCCGGCGGCGGCGAGCGAGACGACGTCGGCCACCGACGCGTCCACTCCCTCCGCCACCAGGCGGTCGCGGACAACCCCTGCTGCGACCGGGGGGAACTCCACAACGGTGCAACGGGAGGCAATGGTGACCAGGTCCGGAGTGACCTCGTCGGCCAGGACGATGAAGACCGTCGACGCCGGAGGCTCCTCGATCGCCTTCAGCAGTGTCGGGCCCGCCTGCGCCACCAAGTGGAAATCGGTGAGCACGAACACCTGCAGGTCGCCCTCGGGTGGGGCGAGGCCGGATCGATCCACGATCGAGCGGGCCTGATCGACGCTGATGGAGGCACCCTCGCGCTCGTGGACGAACATCGCCGGGTGGGACTCGGTCGCGGCGAGGCGACGGGCCCGCTCCAGCGCGACGCCCGTACCGTCGTCGGCCGAACGGCCGAGCAGTTCACCGCCGAACGCGCGTGCGGCGACACGGCTCCCGGCCCCCGGACGTCCGACGAACAGGTAGGCGTGCACCGGCTGCTCGACCGCCGACCGGAGGAACGCCACTGCCGTTTCCTGACCGACGACGGCGCCGAACGGGTCGATCGAATCGGCGGCAACCATCAGATCCCCAGCCGGTCGGCGACCGCGGCGCGAACCGCAGCGGCGACCTCGTCCGCCGTACCGGACCCGTCGAGCACCACCCACGTGCCGGGATCCGAAGCGGCCTGCTGCAGGTACGACTCGGTGACGCGCCGGTGGAACGCCCCGCCGGCGGCCTCGATCCGGTCGCTCACGGCGCCACGGCGCTCGGCGGCCACGTCGGCCGGCACGTCGAGGAGCACGACCAGGTCGGGCTGCAGGTCCCGGGCCGCCCATGCGGCCAGCCTCCGGAGCCAGTCCACGTCGAGTCCACGGCCGTGACCCTGGTAGGCGATGGTCGACGGGGTGTACCGGTCGCAGACCACGTGCCGGCCTGTGGCGAGCGTGGGTTCGATCACCTCAGCCACGTGCTGCGCCCGATCGGCAGCCATCAGCAGCGCCTCGGCGCGCTCGTCGAGCGGAACCGGATCGTCGGCAGCGGCGAGGAGCAGGGCACGCAGGCGGGATCCCAGCTCGGTTCCGCCCGGCTGGCGGGTGGCCAGCGCGCCGAGTTCGTCGGCCAGGAGTCCGACCTGCGTGGACTTCCCGCAGCCCTCGCCACCCTCCAGGACGATGAACCGGCCGGTCACGACGACTCCTCCTGGTCGGCATCATCGTCCGACCCGGCAGGGTCGGTCTCCGACTCGGCGTCACCCCGGGCGGTCGGGTGGTTCGCCCGCCCCGCCTCGGCCCGTTCGTCGACCCGGCTGATCATGCCGGTCCGATCGGCCACCGCGTTGCGGAGGCCGCTGCGCAGGCCGAGCTGCATGGACCGGCCGGCCAGCACGCCGGCGCCCATCAGGATGATCGCCGCCAACCACAGGGTCAGCCGCACGCCGGGGATGGCCAGATCGAATCCGAACACGCCGGCCGTCGGCACCTCGGGTTCCGGGTCGCCGGTGGCGGCGCGGGCGAATCCGTTGAACACCGTGGCGAGGAACGGTCCCACCAGCAGCGCCAGCAGCACGCAGAGCCTCACGAGCGTCATCATCGTGGCGAAGATCCGACCCCGCAGTTCGTCGTCGGTGTGGGCCTGCAACAGCGTGAACCCCAGCACGTAGACCGCACCTGCGCACAGCCCCAGTCCGAACACCCCGATGGCCGCCGGCCAGAACGAGGACATGGACACACCGAAGAACATGCTGACCCCCGCACCGACGACCAGCAGCGGGAACGCCCGCTCCTTGTTGATGCGGTTCTGCAGCATCGACAACAGGATCACGCCGGTGGCGACGCCCAGTCCGAGCGCGGTGATGAACAGCGGGAACGTGTTCGCCTCGCCGATCACGAACCGGGCGAACGTCGGACCGAGCGGGACGAGCATGGCGCCGCCGATCAGCCCCGTCGCCAACCCCAGGATCACGCCGCGGACGATCGGGTTGACGTAGATGAACTGCCATCCCTCGCGGATCTCATCCCAGGTGCGCCGCAGGTAGGACCGCTCCTCCTCGACTGGGTCCCGGTGCTCGTTGGCGGACAGGACGGGCCCGGCGGTGGACGGCATGCCGCGGAACACGAACCGGGACAGGATCAGGGCCGAGACGAGGAAGCTGACCGCATCGAAGTAGAAGGCCAGGGTCTGGGTGTCACCGAGGTTGCGGCCGAGACCCATGAACGCCAGCACCGACACCGTGGCCAACTGGTCGTTGAGCGTCTTGAGGCCGAACTGGACCGGGCCGGCGACGGGCATCGTGGCGTAGGCCGCGACGAGCGACAGCGAGTTCGCAGTCGTGAGCTTCTCCTCGGGCACGATCGACGGAACCAGTGCCTCCTTCGCCGGCGACCACATCAACGTGAAGAGCTCCAGCACGAAGCTGGCGAGGATCAGACCCGGGACCGTCTGCACCAGCGGCAGGCACAGGAACACGACGGCCCGGGCCACGTCGGCGACGATCATGATCTTGCGCCGGTCGAACCGGTCGACCAGGACCCCGATGAACGGGGCGAGGAACAGGCCCGGAGCCACCCGGGCCGTGGTCACCAGCGCGATGGCGGCTTCGGGCTGGGTCGAGATGCTCGCGGCGAGCGACGTGATGGCGAAGAAGCCGACCCAGTCGCCCAGGGCCGAGATGACCTGGACGTTGAAGAGCGCGAAGAACCTGCGCGAGCCGAAGACGCGGTCCACCCAGCCGACCGGCTCCGCCGGAGCCGTTCCGGGGGCGACGTCAGCCACCCTCCGCCGACTTCTTCGTGGCCGGAGACTTCTTCTTCGCCCCGGCCTTCTTCTTGGCCGGAGACTTCTTCTTCGCCGGAGACTTCTTCTTGGCTGCGGACTTCTTCTTGGTCGCCTTCTTCTTCTTGGACGGCCCCTTGGCGCGACGCTCGGCGAGCAGCTCCAGCGCCCGATCCATGTTGATCGACTCGACCGAGTCGGTCTTGCGCAGACTGGCGTTGGTCTCGCCGTCGGTCACGTACGGACCGAACCGACCGTCCTTGACCACGATCGGCTTCTCGGTGTCGGGGTCGGGACCCAGCTCCTTGAGCGGTGGGGCCGCGCGCTGGCCCCGCCGACGCTTGGGTTCGGCCAGGATCCGAAGCGCCTCGTCCAGCGTCAGCGTCAGGATCTGCTCCTCGGTCTCCAACGACCGTGAGTCCGTCCCCTTCTTCAGGTACGGGCCGTAGCGCCCGTTCTGGGTGGTGATCACCACACCGTCGGCCGGGTCCGCTCCGACCTCACGGGGCAATGCCAGCAACGGGAGGATGTCCTGCAGCGTGACCGTCGCCGGATCCATCGAGGCGAACAGCGACGCGGTGCGCGGCTTGGTGCCCGAGGAGTCGTCGAACTCGCCCTCCTGGACGTACGGGCCGAACCGACCGTTCTTCAGGTGGACGACCAGTCCCGTCTCGGGGTGCTCCCCCAGGTCGCGGTCACCCGACGGCGCCTCGAGCAGCTCGACGGCCCGCTCTGGGGTCAGCTCGTCGGGCGGGATGTCGTCGGGGATCGACGCCCGCTCCACGTCGTCGCCGTCTCCCCGCTGGAGGTACGGACCGTACCGACCGACCCGGACGACGATCGGCACCCCGTCAGCGTCGGCCCCGAGGGGGATGGAGTTGATCGCCCGGGCGTCGATCTCCTCGATCCGGCCGTCGATCATCCGGCGGAGCCCGGCGTCGGAGCTGTCGGGCGGCGCATCATCACGGCCGAAGTAGAACCCACGGAGCCATGGCTCGAGATCGGCCGAGCCCGAGGCGATGTCGTCGAGCTCCTCCTCCATCCGGGCGGTGAACGCATAGTCCACCAGGTGCGGGAAGTACTGCTCGAGCAGCGCCACGACGGCGAACGCCGTCCAGCTGGGCACCAGCGCCGTGCCGAGCTTCCAGACGTAGCCGCGGTCGGCGACGGTCGAGATGATGGATGCGTAGGTGGACGGCCGGCCGATGCCCAGCTCCTCCATGCGCTTGACGAGTGAGGCCTCGGTGAACCGGGCGGGTGGCTGCGTCTGGTGGTCGACAGCGTCCAACTCGTCGGTCGCCATGGGATCGGCGACGTCCATGTCGGGCAGGATCGTCTCGCGGTCGTCCAGGGCGGCGTCCGGATCGTCGGACCCTTCGACGTAGGCCCGGAGGAACCCGGGGAACGTGATCGTCCGGCCCGAAGCAGCAAACGTGGCGACGCGGTCGTCCGCCGTGGTGGCCGACAGGCGCACCTGCACGGACTCGCCGCGGGCATCGGTCATCTGGCTGGCGACGGTCCGCGCCCAGATCAGCTCGTACAGACGGAACTCGGCGTCCTGGAGTTGGTTGCGGACCTGGTCCGGGGTACGGAAGCGGTCTCCGGCAGGGCGGATCGCCTCGTGGGCCTCCTGCGCGTTCTTCGACTTGCTGGTGTACCGACGAGGAGCGTCCGGCACGAAGGCGTCCCCGTACAGCTCGCGGATCTGGCTGCGCGCCGCGTTGACCGCCGTGTCCGACAGCGTCACCGAGTCGGTCCGCATGTAGGTGATGTACCCGTTCTCGTACAGTCGCTGCGCCGTCGACATGCACATCGACGACGACATGCGGAGCTTCCGACCGGCCTCCTGCTGGAGGGTCGAGGTCATGAACGGCGGCGCCGGACGACGCGTGTACGGCTTGCGCTCGACCGAATCGACCAGCACCGGGCGGTCCACGAGTGCCGTCCGCAACGCGCCTGCAGCGGCGTCGTCGAGCAGGACGACGCCGTCCTTGGTCAGGGCGCCGGACTGGTCGAAGTCGTTTCCCGTCGCCAGGCGGGAGCCGTCGAGCTCCACGAGCCTGGCCGGGAACGGCGTCTGGTCCCGTTCGCCCGACTCGTGGTGGAAGGTGGCGCGGAGGTCCCACCACGTCGCCGAACGGAACCGCATCCGTTCCCGCTCGCGCTCCACCACCATGCGGGTGGCCACGGACTGGACCCGGCCGGCCGACCTGGCGTTGTCGATCCGGCGCCACAGGACCGGCGACAGGCCGTAGCCGACGAGCCGGTCCAGGATTCGGCGACCCTCCTGGGCGTCGACCAGCCGACGGTCGAGGTCCCTCGGGTTGGCGATTGCGTGCTCGATCGCCTCGGGGGTGATCTCGTGGAAGACCATCCGCCGAACCGGCACCGTCGGGTTCAGCACCTCGAGCAGGTGCCAGGCGATCGCCTCCCCCTCGCGGTCCTCATCGGTTGCGAGGTAGAGCTCGTCGGCGTCGGCCAGATGCGACTTCAGCTCCCGGACGTGCTCCTTGCGGCCGGGCGAGACGATGTAGACGGGCTTGAAGTGGTTCTCGGTGTCCACACCGACGATCTCCCACTTCCGGTCCTTCAGGTTCGCCGGCATGTCGGCCATGCCCGACGGCAGGTCCCGGATGTGGCCGATGGACGACTCGACCACGTAGTCGTCGCCGAGGAAGCGCGCGATGGTCCGGGCCTTGGCCGGTGACTCGACGATGACGAGGGGCTTCCCCATGGGCGACTACGAAAGACCCCGACCGGCGGGCGTGTCAAACACCTCGGTCGGGCCGGACGTCCCGGAGCCGGTCCTCGAGCTCCTCGGTGGACCGCTCCAGGGCGGCCACGCAGCGGCCGTCCAGGCGACCGTTGTCGACCATCCGGGCGAGCTCGGCGACGGCGTCGGTGGTCCTCCAGGCCTCCTTGTAGGACCGGACCGCCGTGAGGGCGTCGAACACGTCGGCCACCGCGACGACCCGGGCGGCGACGGGGATCTCGGCGTCGGTCAGGCCGTGCGGGTAGCCACCGCCGTCGAGCGTCTCGTGGTGCAGCTCCACGATGCTCGTGGTGAGATCCACCACGAGCTCGGCGTCGTCCTGCTCATCATCGGCCAGCTCACCGGCCAGGACCTCGGCGATGAGGTCCCGGGCCAGCACCTTCCCGTCCTCCGGGTGCCGACGGACGATCGCCCACTCGTCATCGTCGAGTCGACCGGGCTTGCGGAGGATCCGGACCGGCGTGGCCAGCTTGCCCAGGTCGTGGAGGGGAGCGAGCACCTCGATCCACTCGGCCGTGCGCAGGTCGACCACGGCGTCACCGGCCAGACCCCGGGCGACGACACCCGCCACGACGCCGATCTGGTCAAGGTGCCGGGCCGTGTGTGGATCGTGCTCGCCGACGGCCGCGCAGCTGCGCCCGACCACCGCGGCGATCCGGTCCGCGAGCGATCCCGCAGGACCACTGGGCTCCACCGCCTCGGCATCCCCGTTCGCCTCGGACACCTCCACGGGGCCACGGTAGTCGGAGGGTGGCACCACCGTCACCCAGAGCGGCCGACGTCGAGGTACTACCGTTCGTCGGTGACCCGACAGGGTCCGCCGAACGAACCGGGAGGCACCGGGTGGAACTGGGCATGTCACCACGGGGGCGCGAGCTCCACGAACGACTCGGCGCCTTCGTCGCCGAACGGGTCATCCCGGCCGAGGCGCGCTACGAGGCCGAACTGGCCGAGCTCGGCGACCACGGCCACCCGCCGGTGCTCGAGGAGCTGAAGGCCGAGGCCCGCGAACGTGGCCTCTGGAACCTGTTCCTGCCCCACCGCACCGAGTGGACTCCGGACCCGCTGTCGAACCTCGACTATGCGTACCTGGCGGAACTGACCGGGCGGTCCGGGTCCATCGCCCCCGAGGCGATCAACTGCTCGGCGCCCGACACCGGCAACATGGAGGTCCTCGCCCTCTTCGGGACACCTGAGCAGCAGGAGGAGTGGCTCGTCCCGCTCCTCGAGGGCCGGATCCGCTCCGCATTCGCCATGACCGAACCGGACGTCGCGTCGTCCGACGCCACCAACATCTCCCTGAGCATCGAACGGGACGGCGACGAGTACGTGCTCAACGGCCGGAAGTGGTGGATCTCCGGCGCTGCGTCGGACCGCTGCCAGATCCTCATCGTCATGGGCAAGACCGACCCGGAGGCGCCCCGCCACCTGCAGCAGTCGATGGTGCTCGTCCCCATGGACACCCCCGGACTGGAGCGGGTCCGCGACCTGCCGGTGTTCGGTTACCAGGACCGGGAGGGTCACTGCGAGCTGCGGTTCACCGACGTTCGGGTCCCGGCGACGAACCTGATCGGTCAGGAGGGCTCCGGCTTCGCCATCGCCCAGGCCCGCCTCGGCCCGGGTCGCATCCACCACTGCATGCGCTGCATCGGCGTCGCCGAACGGGCGCTCGACCTGATGTGCGAGCGCGTCCTCGACCGGGTGGCGTTCGGCCGGCCACTCGCCGAGCAGGGTGTGATCCGCGAGTGGATCGCCGACTCCCGGATCGAGATCGAACAGGCCCGTCTGCTCACACTGAAGGCGGCACACCTCATGGACACGGTCGGTGCCAAGGGCGCGGCGATCGAGATCTCGGCCATCAAGGTCGTGGCCCCGAACACAGCGCTGCGCGTCGTGGACCGCTCGATCCAGGCCCACGGCGGCGCCGGGGTGAGTGACGACTTCCCGCTCGCACGCATGTACGCCGGTCTGCGCACGCTCCGCTTCGCCGACGGACCGGATGAGGTGCACCGGCGTCAGGTGGCCCGAACCGAACTGGCCAGACACGCCCGCTGAGCCGGCGTTCCGGCCGGGGAGTTCACGCGGCGTTCACAGCCCCCGAACCGGGCCGTGAACCCAGCGAGTAGGTTGCGATCGGCCTCGGCGTCCGGGCTGACGGCCACCCCGCCGACGACCGACCATGCTCCTCCTCCTCCTGGCCTACGGGACGACGGCAGCAGTCTGTCTGGTCGGACACCGGCGGCTGGGAGCGGCGGCGTTCCCGTTGGCCACCCTCCCCCACCTGGCGGCCTTCGCCTGGCTGGTGGGCGTCGCCGGGGGCGTCCTCGACGGTACGCCCATCACGGCGGAACTGGCCTGGGTCGACGCGCTGGACCTGTCGATCACGCTCCGCCTGGACGGCTTCGGTCTGCTGATGGGCCTGCTGGTGTCGGGGATCGGCGCCCTCGTGAGCGTGTTCTCCGTCGGCTACTTCTCGGCCGAACACGATCGGGCCCGAATCGCCGGGCTGCTCTCGTGCTTCGCCGGAGCGATGCTCGGGTTGGTCTGGGCGGACGGACTGCTCACGCTGTTCGTCTTCTGGGAACTGACCTCGGTGGCATCGTTCCTGCTGATCGGCACCGACGACCGGTCGGCGACGGCACGTGCGGCGGCGCTCCGGGCGCTGTTGGTGACCGGAGCCGGGGGCCTGTCGCTGCTCGCGGGCCTGATCCTGCTGGGGATCGCGTCGGACGAGTGGACCATCAGTGGCGTGCTGGCCGCCGACCCGAGCGGCGGGCTGGTTCCGGCGGCGCTCGTCCTGGTGCTGTTCGGAACGGCGACCAAGTCGGCGCAGTTCCCCTTCCAGTTCTGGTTGCCCGGCGCCATGGCGGCACCGACACCCGTCAGCGCCTACCTCCACTCGGCCACGATGGTGAAGGCGGGCATCGTCGTCGTCGCCCGGCTGGCCCCCGTGTTCGCCGACGATGCGCCGTGGCGACCGATCGTGGTCGTGTGCGGCGTCGCGTCGATCCTGCTGGGCGGCGTCCGATCCATGCGACAGCAGGACGCCAAGCTGGCCCTGGCCCACGGCACGGTCAGCCAGCTGGGTCTCATCATGGTCCTGGTCGGGCTGGGAACCCCTGCGACAACGTTCGCCGGGGTGGCGGTGCTCCTGGCGCACGCCCTCTTCAAGGCCTCGTGGTTCCTCTCGGTGGGTGCGGTCGACCATGCGACGGGGACCCGCGACCTGCGGCGACTCCGGGGCGTCCGACGTCTGCCGGTCCTGGCCGCCACGATCGCTCTGGCCGCGGCCTCCATGGCGGCGATCCCGCCGACGCTGGGGTTCGTCACCAAGGAGGGTGCGCTCGAGGCCCTGCTCGAGGGCGGCGCCGGCTGGACCGGAACCCTCGCCCTCGTCGGCGTGCTCGCAGGCTCCGTGCTCACCGTGGCCTACACCGCTCGGCTCACCGTCGGAGTGCTCGGCGACCACGCCGTGACCGACGGAGCGAGCGACGCGGAGTCGCACCACGAGGGCGCGCACGCTCCCGGGCCGGTGCTCCTCGCGCCGCCGGCGCTCCTGGCCGCGGCCGGGCTCGCCGCCGGCCTGGCCGCCACCCCGGTCGGCGGGTTCCTGGCCCGGGTCGCGGCCTCGCTCGACCCTGCGTCGGGAGAGGGTGCCCTCTACATCTGGCACGGATTCACCCCGGCGCTGGGCCTGTCCGCCCTGGTGCTGGCCGGTGGAACCGGCCTCTGGTGGATCACCCGACCGGCCACCCGGGAGGCGGATGCACCCCGGAGCGCCTCGACCGTCGCCTACGACCGGGCCTACGAGACCCTGCTGTCGGGTTCGCGGCGCATCACCGGATTCACCCAGAGCGGATCGCTGCCGCTCTACCTCGGCATCGTCCTGCTCAGTCTGGCGACGGCCACCGGCGCGGCGCTGGCGGTCGACCGCGGCCTGCTCGACGTCAGCTCGTTCCCCATCGCCAACTCGCCGCTGGAGGTGGCGATCTGTCTGGTGACGGCGTTGAGCAGCCTGGGCGTGATCCTCGCCCGACAGCGGTTCGGTGCGGCCCTCGCCCTGGGCGGCAGCGGCTACCTGCTGGCGCTCGTGTTCCTGCTCCAGGGCGCCCCGGACCTGGCCGTGACCCAGTTCCTGGTCGAGACCGTCACCGTGGCCGTGTACGTCCTGGTCCTGGCCCGACTGCCCCAGCGGTTCTCCCCCGCCCCGGCGTGGGCGCCGCTCTGGATCCGGGTCGCCCTCTCGGTCGTCGTGGGCGTGTCGGTCGCCGGGTTCGCACTCCACGCCTCCACGGCCCGGCAGGGGCCCACGGTCGCCGAGGAGTACCTGCGACGCTCCGAACCCGAGGCCGGTGGCCGCAACGTCGTCAACATGATCCTCGTGGACTTCCGGGGGTTCGACACCCTCGGTGAGATCACCGTGCTCGCGATCGCCGGGGCGGGCGTGGTCAACCTGGTCGCAGCCGCCCGTCGCGAGCAGCGCCGCAAGCAGCTCGACGACGGGACCGACGTCGAGGACCTCTCCGGTCGCTCACCGGAGGTCTGGCGGTGACGCCACGGCCGAACACGACCGCCTCGACGATCCTGTCGACCACCGTCGCCGGCCTCACCCCTGTGCTGGGGTTGGTCGCGGTCTACGTGACGTTCCGGGGCCACAACGCTCCCGGAGGCGGGTTCGCCGGCGGACTGATCGTCGGCATCATCCTCGTCCTCCGCTACCTCACCGACGGGCCGGACGCGCTCCGGCGACTCCCCGTCGATCCCGTCGTGCTGATCGGGGTCGGTCTGGGCGTGGCGGTGCTGACCGGCATGGCGCCGCTGGTCGCAGGCGGCTCGTTCCTCGAGTCGGCGATCTGGAAGCTCGACGTCCCTCTGATCGGGACGGTCAAGGTCGTGTCGTCGGCGATCTTCGACCTGGGTGTGTTCGTACTGGTTTCGGGAGTGGTCGCGGCGATCCTCGTCGCGCTCTCCGAGGCCGACGACGAGGCGCTCCGAGGACGGGCCGGACCGGGCGACCGGTCCGAGACGTCGGAGGTGGACCGGTGAGCCTGACGCAGGCCGGTCTGGTGGCCGTGCTGTTCACCGCGGGGACGTTCCTGGTCCTGCACCGGTCGCTCACCCGGATCATCCTGGGGATCGGGCTGCTCGGCAACGGGGTCAACCTCCTGATCCTCACCGCCGGCAGCCGGCCCGGCGACGCGCCGATCGTCGGCTCCGGCTCGGACCCGACGGACCCGGTCCCCCAGGCCCTGGTCCTCACGGCCATCGTCATCGGACTGGCCGTGGTCGCGTTCCTGTTGTCCATGGCCTACCGGTCCTGGACGATCGACGGCAACGACGTCGTCGAGGACGACCTGAGCGACCGGCGCATCGCCACGGAACCCGACGTGGCCCAGGACTTCGGGGACGAGACGTGAACGGCGGACTGGCGCTCTTCGTCGGCCTGCCACTGGCCGGGACCGCGGTGTGCTTCGTCCTCGCCGCGTCCCAGCGGATCCAGCGGGTGGTCGCCCTCGTCTGCAGCGCCGCACTCACGGTGGCGGCAGTGCTCCTGCTCGTCCACGTGGACAGCCACGGTCCGGTGACGACCTCGATGGGCGGCTGGCCCGACGCCATCTCGATCACCTTCGTCGCCGATCGACTCGGCGCGCTCATGCTGGTGGTCGGGAACCTGATGATGCTGGCGGTCCTCGTGTACGCCGTCGCCCAGGGTTCGAGCGACGAGCGGTCACCGTGGTACGCACCGGCCTACCTGGCGTTGATCGCCGGCGTGAGCGGGGCGTTCCTGGCGGGCGACCTGTTCAACCTGTTCGTGTGCTTCGAGATCCTCCTGATCTCCAGCTACGTACTCCTGACGCTCGAGGGCAGCGACGACCAGATCCGCTCGGGAACCACCTACGTCGTGCTCAACGTGGTCGAGTCGTTGGTGCTCGTGACCGGCGTGGCGCTCGTCTACGCCACGACCGGCACCCTGTCCATGGCCGAGCTCCCCGACCGTCTGGCAGCGCTCCCGGACGGGGTCGCTCTCGGCCTCAGCCTCCTCCTCCTCGTGGCGTTCGGCCTGAAGGCCGCCGTGTTCCCCCTGTTCTCCTGGCTGCCCGACAGCTACCCGGCGGCGCCCAGTCCGGTCAGCGCAGTGTTCGCCGGTCTGCTGACCAAGGTCGGGGTCTACGCCATCCTGCGGACCCAGACACAGTGGTTCCCGGGCACCAACCGGACCCTCCTGCTGGTCGTGGCCGCCGCGACGATGGTCGTCGGGGTCCTGGGGGCGATCGCCCAGTCCGACATCAAGCGGATCCTGAGCTTCCACATCGTCAGCCAGATCGGCTACATGATCGCCGGGATCGCACTGGGTGGCGTCGCGGCCGTCTCGGCCGTCGTGTTCTACGTCGTGCACCACATCCCCGTGAAGACGTCGCTGTTCCTCGTCGACGGGGTCGTGGAACAGGACACCGGAACGAGTGCGCTCGACCGGCTGAGCGGACTCGCACGGAGATCGGGGGCACTGGCCGTGCTGTTCATCGTCCCGGCGCTCAGCCTGGCGGGACTGCCGCCGTTCTCGGGGTTCGTCGGCAAGCTCGGCATCGTGTCGGTCGGCCTGGACCAAGGCCAGTGGTGGATCGTCGGCGTGGCACTGGTCGTGTCCATCCTGACGCTCGTCTCCATGATGAAGATCTGGACGGGCGCGTTCTGGGGACCGGCACCGACGGACGACCGGCCCGGTGTCCTGCGGCACCACCGGCTGATGTCGGCCGTGACTGCGGTCGTCGTCGTGCTGACCCTGGCCGTGGCCGTGTTCGCCGGACCGATCTACCGCTTCGCGGAGCGGACCGCCGGCGACCTGCTCGCGACGTCGACGTCGGCGAGCGCACCGGAGGCACCGTGACCGCTGCGACCCGGCCGGGAGCAGGCGCCAGGACACACCGCCGCTGGCTGCAGGCGGTCTTCCTGTTGGTGGTCTGGTGCACGCTGTGGGGCGAGGTGAGCTGGGGCAACCTGCTGAGCGGCGTGGTCGTCGTGGCGGCGACGCTCGCCTGGTGCCCCCGACCCGACCGACGCCACCGCCTGCACCCCATCGCGACGGTGCGGTTCGGTGCCACGTTCCTCTGGCTGTTGGTGACCTCGTCGGTGTCGATCGCCGCGACCGTCCTGCGACCCCGGCCGGATCGACTCCGGGCGGGCGTCGTCAACTGCCCGCTGCGCAGCGACGACCCGCTCGTGGCCACCGTCGTCGCGGACTCGATCACCCTGACCCCGGGCACCCTCACGCTCGACGTGCACGCCGAACCCCCGTCGCTCGACGTCCACGTCCTGGGCCTGGGCGACCCCGACGACGTACGGGCCGACGTCGCCCGGTTGGAGCGTCTCGTCCTGGGGGCCATCACACCGGTCGACACCGGCAGCACGCCGCTCGACACCGGCTCCACGCCGCTCGACACCGGCACCACGCCGGGGGCCGAGCCGTGATCGTCGCGGTCACCATCGCCAGCGTGCTGCTCACCGCCGCCGGGATCGTGAGCATCGCGCACGTCGTCCGCTCGACGAACGTCCCGGACCGGGCGGTCGGCCTGGACCTGGTGACGTCGGTGATCATCAACACCCTGGCGGTGCTGACGGCCTGGTCCTACCAACCAACCGTCGTCACCCTCGTGATCCTGCTCACCGTCTTCTCGTTCCTCGGGAGCGTCGCGGTCGCTCGCTTCATCGATCGGACCAGACGATGATCGAGGTGCTCCGCGACGTCGTGGCCGGGACCCTGATGATCGCCGGCGCCGTCCTGGCGCTGATCGCGGCGATCGGGATGTTCCGGATGCCGGACGTGTACGCCCGGCTCCACGTGGCGACCAAGCCCGCCACGCTGTCGCTGGTGGCGACGCTGGCCGCCGCTGCGATCCGCGCCCCGTCCTGGGGTGCAGCGGCACTGCTGGTGCTGGCGCTCGTCCTGCAGCTCTGGACGATCCCCGCTGCCAGCCACCTGCTCGGCCGGGCGACCCGGCGCTCCGGTCTCCCTCCGGCATCGCCCGACGCGGTCGACGAGTCGCCGACGGGCTGAGTCCGATCCCGACCTGAGGTCCGCTCAGCGCGGCCGGTCGTCGGTGTCGTCCGTGAGGTTGGTGTCGTCGAGGAGGTCGATGTGGTCGACCAACTCGAACGTGGTGTCCAGTCCCAGCTCCTCGAACAGGTCCCGCACCGCACCCGCCGGGCAGCAGACGACGAAGCGGCCTCCCCGCCGGGTGGAACGGAGCCGGGCGGAGAGCACGACACCGAGCGCCAGGGGGTCGACCAACCCGACCTGGCTCAGATCCAGGACCACGGCCGACGGGTCGGTGCGATCGAGCGCCGAGCGCAGCGCCGGCATGGTCGCCAGGTCCACGTCGCCGACGACCCGGGCGACGGACCACGCGCCACGGTCACCGATCGTGACGTCGAACAGCATCGGTGGAGCATACGGGTCGGCCGGCCCCGGCGGGTTGGCCGCAACCGCCGGCAGCGCAGGGGCCCGTAGCCTCGACCCCGTCATGGTCGCACCCTCCGCTGCCGAGCCCACCGGACCCGGCCGGGTGATCGACGAGCTCGTCGAGCAGTGGTCGGACGACCCCCGATGCGTCCACGTCGTCCGCCAGCCGGCCCGGCCCGGGAGGACCGCTCCCCTGGAGCCACCACTCGATCCGGGTCTGGCCGAGTTGGTGCCCCACCGGGACCTCTGGACCCACCAGGCCCGGGCCGCAGCCGGCCTGCGCCGCGGCGAGTCGGTGGTGCTCGCCACGGGCACCGGCTCGGGCAAGTCGCTGGGCTACCAGCTCGCCGCCGCTGAATCGGCGCTCGCCGGACGGAGCGTGCTCATGGTGTTCCCGACGAAGGCGCTCGCCCGGGACCAGCTCCGGTCGCTGGCGGGCTGGCGGCTGCCCGGAGTCACGGTGGCCGCGTTCGACGGCGACTGCAGTCGGGAGGAGCGCACCTGGGTGCGGTCCCAAGGCGACGTGGTCGTCACCAACCCGGACATGCTCCACCAGGTCCTGCTGCCCGACCACGGGCGGTGGAGCCGGTTCCTGTCGCGACTCGACCTGGTGGTCGTCGACGAGCTCCACGTGCTGCGCGGTGTCTTCGGGAGTCACGTCGGCCACGTGCTGCGCCGCCTGCGGCGCCTCGCCGAGCACCACGGATCGTCGCCCACGTTCGCGTTCGCGTCGGCCACGATCGCCACGCCGGAGGAACTCGCCTCGACGCTCTGCGGACAGCAGGTCACGGCGATCACCGAGGACGGCGCGCCACGAGGCCCGCGGACGATCGTGCTGTGGAACCCGGAGGCGGCGGCCGAGGCGGCCACGGCGGCGGGCGAGGTCGCCGCCGAGCGCTGGTCGCTCCACGGCGAGACCGCTCTCGTCGCCGAGCGACTCGTGCGTGCCGGACTCCGCACGCTCGTGTTCTGCCGGGCCCGGCGGAGCACCGAGCTGGTCGCCGACGAGCTCCGCCGATCGCTGCCGGGCGATCTGGCCGCGGGGGTCCGCTCCTACCGGGGCGGGTACCTGGCCGACGAGCGCCGCCGGGTCGAGGCCGAGCTCGCCGACGGGTCGCTGAGCGTCGTCGTGGCGACGAACGCGTTGGAGCTCGGAGTCGACATCGGCGGCCTCGACGCCGTGGTGCTGAGCGGTTACCCGGGCACCACGGCGTCGTTCCGTCAGCAGGTCGGCCGGAGCGGGCGGGAACGCCAGCCGTCGCTCGCTGTGCTCGTCTCCGGGCAGGACCAGTTGGACCAGTGGATGGCCCGTCACCCGGACGCCCTGACCGGCCGGCCGATCGAGCGATCGGTGGTGAACCTGGCGAACCCCGAGGTGATGGTCCCCCAGGTCGGGTGCGCCGCAGCGGAGTGGCCCCTGCGCGCCGCCGACCACCGCTACTGGGGTGATGGACTGGACGAGGCCGTGGCCGAACTGGTCCGCACCGAGCGCGCCCGGGTCCGTCACGGCGCCGACGACGGACCCCTCGTCGTCTGGTCCGGCCGGGGCGCTCCGGCACCGACGATCGGCCTGCGTTCAGCGTCCAGCGGCGAGTACCGGATCCGGACCGGATCCGGGTCCGAGTCCGTGGCGATCGCCACCATCGACCGGTCCCGGGTGGCCTCGGCCGCACACCCCGGGGCGATCTACCTGCACCAGGGTCGGGCCTGGCGGGTGGAGCGGGTCGAGCACGCCGCCAGGACGGTGGTGGTCCGACCCGACCCCGGCGACACCTACACCCAGACCCGCTCGACCACCGACCTGTCGATCCTGGCCACGGACCGCTCCATCGGGATCGGCGTCGCGGACCACCACCTGGGCGAGGTCGAGGTGACGACCCAGGTGATCGGCTACCAGATCCGCGATGCGAGCACCCACGAGGTGCTCGACCGGGTGGACCTGGGCCCGGAGGACGGGATCCACCCGTCGGTGCTCCGGACCCGGGCCGTGTGGACGACCTACCCGCAGTCGCTGATCGCGGCGGCGGGCGTCACCCCCGGTGAACTCCCCGGCGCCCTCCACGCCGCCGAGCACGCGGCGATCGGGATCCTGCCTCTGTTCGCAATCTGCGACCGCTGGGACGTGGGCGGGGTGTCGACCGCGCTGCTCGAGGACACCGGCCAGGCAACGGTGTGCATCCACGACGCCCATCCGGGTGGATCCGGGATCGCCGACCTGGCCTTCGAGGTCGCCCGCTCCCACCTGGAGGCCACCGCCGAGGTGCTCCGGCAGTGTCCCTGCGAGGACGGTTGCCCGGGCTGCGTGCAGTCACCGAAGTGCGGCAACGGGAACGAACCGCTCGACAAGGCGGCTGCGAGACAGCTCCTGGAACGAACCCTGAGCACGAGTGGCTGAGCCCCGGGGCGAACCGTCACGGACCCTCGACGAGCACCGTCAGGCGCTCACGCAACCTCAGCCCTCCGAGCCCGCGGCCGACGACCGGGACCCGCGTCGGATCAACGGTCACCGTGACCGTTGCGAACCCACCGGGACGGACGTCCCCGGCGACACCGACCGACGATCGGGACCCGACGCCACTGCGGGCGACCGTCGCCGCCGCGGCCGGTGCGCCGCCGACGGCGGCCGCCCGTGCCGCGGTCCTCGCCAGGTGGATCGTCACGAGTTGGTCGCGGGCCAGGAGACCGGCCTGGAGCACCACGAGGGCCACGACGACCAGCACCGGGAGGACGAGCGCCGTCTCCACCGATGCCTGACCCGCGGCCGATCCGGACCGGCGACCCCGTCGGGGAGTACTCACCCCGCAGAGCGCAGGACCCGGCCGACCACCGAGTCGAACAGCTGACCCACCGCACCGGACCTGGCGACCCAGGCCACCAGCGCCAACGCGACGGCCGCCGCCCCGAGCAGCACCAGCGCGTACTCCACGGTGCCCTGTCCTCGCTGGGTCAGGGCCCGCGCCTGGAGCCCGGCCACCAGGCGTCGCGGGTGACACCAATGGTTGACCGCCCGCAGGGGGTGGGTGCGCCGACGGCAGACGTGGCGACCGGACGGGGACGAGCCGATCGACGGCGGGTTCGGGACGGACGATGGCACGGTGACTCCTGCGGGAACGATGGAGGGGGTCGGCGGTCACCGACGATCGACGAGGTCCAGGTCGAGCTGACGAGCGGCCGTCCAACCGACCGGGACGATCGTGACGACGGCGAACGCCGGCAGCACGAACGCGCACAGGGGCACGATGAGGAGCACGGGCAACTGTCGGATCCTCCGCTCGACGTCGCGACGATGACGGAGGCGGAGGCGCTCCGCATGACGCTGGAGGGCCGGCCCGACCGGAGCGCCCGACTCGGACGCCCCGGCCAGCGTGGCGACCAGCGGTCGGGCATCGGCGCCCAGATCCGCCTCGAGCCTCCGGATCGCCGAGTCGAAGGGAACCCCGCGGTCGAGTGCAGCGCCGACCGACGAGAACGAGCGCGACGTTCGGTCCGAGCCGGCGACCCCGACGGCGGTGACGGCGGTCGGGAGCGCGAGTCCGGAGGTCACGGCCACGGCGAGCAGGTCGATGGCGGCCGAGAGCTCCATCCGGTCCGCAGGTACCTCCCGGCCGGGGCGGTCACCGGGGCCACCCAGTTCGGACGGTCGGGGCCACACGGACCGGCGAGGTGAGGCCCGGCGAGGTGAGGCCCGGCGCGACCCGGGCGGAACGGGCCCAGCCGACCGAGCTGGCGATCCGGGGTCCCGCAGTGGGAGGGGCCGACGGACCAGGCACCGCCAGACGCCGACCGAGACGGCCAGGGCGAGCACCAGGCCAGTCACCGGAGGGACCGCGCCACGAGCCACCGCGCCACGACGAGTCCCAAGGCGTCGAGGACCCCGGCCACGACGATGCACGCGGCACCCACCGGGGTGGAGAGGAGGGTGTGCGCGACCGCTGGGTCCACCAGAGCGAACAGGAGCGCTCCCAGCACCGGCAGCGCAGCCAGCACCGCAGTCGAGGTCCGCACCTGCGCCACGAGCGCACTCGTCTCGTCGGCCACCTCGAGTTGGTCGCCGATGGCGACCGACACCCCGTCGAGCGCCACGGCCAGATCGCCACCGTGGTCCGCCGCGAAGCGGCAGGCGTGGGCGAGCGAGCGGATCGAGGACCGGCCCGATGCCCGAGCCCACTCGGCCACGGAATCGTCCAGGCTCCAGCCTCGCCCCGTCCGGTCCAGGACGGCGCCCACCTGCTCGCCGAGCGGACCGGCGGCGGTCGCCGTCTCGGCCAGAGCGGTGGTCAGGGTCGCACCCGTGCGCACGCTGCCGGCCAGGTCACCCGCCAGCGTGGCCGCCGCCAGGTCGGTCGCCCGCGCCTTCCGGCCCGCCCGACGCGATACGACGGCCCGCCGGGCCAGGACGGCGCCGATCGCCGTGAGCACGGCCAGGACGATCACGGTCGCTCCGGCCCGACGGGAACGGGCCCGTCGGCGGTGACATCGTGCACGGAGGCGACCCGGCGGCGGCCGTCGACCTGGCGGACGACGCCGACCAGCACGTGAACGGCCGAGCGGACCTGGGCCTCCACGGCGGCCAGTGGCAGCGGTTCGCCGGCGCTCATCGCCAGGGTGGCGAGCCGACGCAGCGCATCGTCGGCGGAGGATGCGTGCAGGGTCGTCATGGAACCGTCGTGGCCCGTCGAGAGCGCCCAGATGGTGTCGAGGGCCTCGGCGCCACGGACCTCACCGACGACCAGTCGGTCGGGCCGGAGCCGGAGCGCGGCCCGGACCAGGTCGCGGACCGCGACCCGGCCGACACCCTCCGCCGACCCCGGCCGCACCTCGAGTCGGACCACGTGGTCGCCCGGGAGCCGGAGTTCGGCCACGTCCTCGATCGTGACGATCCGTTCCCCGCGCGGGAGGGTGGACACGAGCGCGTTGAGGGCGGTCGTCTTGCCTGCGCCGGTCGACCCGAACACGACGATGTTGCGCCGTTCCCGGACCCGACGCCGGAGCGACGGGGCGAACGGACCCGCCAGATCATCGAGGGGGACCGTCACCGCCCGATGGCGACGGACCGCCAGCAGCGGCCCGTCGACCGCGAGGGGCTCGAGCACCGCAGCGACACGGGATCCATCCGGGAGTCGGGCGTCGACGACGGGGTGGGTGCGATCGGCACGGAGCCCGAGGGGCCGGACGAGGCGTTCGATCGACCGGAGGATCTGCGGTCGATCGAGGACGACCGTCGTCCGCTCCAGCCGTCCGGCCCGTTCGATCCACACGGCACCGGGACCGTTCACCAGGACGTCGGTGACCCCGGGCTGGGCCAGGAGCCGTTCGATCGGACCCAGTCCGACCAGGTCGTGGGCCAGCACGGCCGACCAGTGGTCGAGCGCAGCGCTCGACCACAGCGGCTCCTCGGCGGCCAGGAGTTCACGGAGCGCGGACCGGGCGTCGTCCGCCGGCGCATCCCCTCGGGCGAATCGGTCCCGCACGGCTGCCAGGGCGCGGGCGGTCGTGGGGTCAATGTCGCCCGGGTCGGCGAGGGTGGGCGGACTGCCCGTCACCCGACCCTCCTGCCGACGGCGAGGAGACTCGACGGCGGTCTGCGGAGGAGCAGCCCGGCGTCGACCCGGCGGGCGACCGCTGCATCGACGTCGAGCGTGGCGACGACGGGAGCGCCGACGACCCGCTCGACGTCCCGACGATCCAGCGCCCGGCCCGGCTCGACGATCAGGACGACTCGATCGGGGCGGTTCCGGAGGGCGCCGAGCCGGCGCAGCGCGAGGTAGCAGGCACGGACGACGAGCACCGAGCCACCCTCGGGCCGGGGGGCCGCTCCCTCGGGCAGGTGGCCGGCGTCCACCACGACCGAACGGGAGTCGCCCGCCAGGGCAGGTGCCACCGCTGGCCAGGAGTCGCCAGCCGGGAGTGCGTCCGCGCCGGACGTGAGCAGATCGAGCGACGGGGCCACGGTGCGGCCGAGTCGGCGGAGCGAGTCCTCACGGGGATCGACCGCTCGCTGCCACTCGGCGACACCTGCGGACTCATGGTCGTCGACGCCGAGGAGCGCTGGTTGGTCACCGCACAGATCGACGAGCAACGTCGGCCCCCGACGGGCGGCCGCCAGAGCCACGCCGGCAGCGACCACCGATGCACCGGAACCGCCCTTGACCGTCCAGATGATGCACGTGGGCACGATCGCTCCCCGACTCGGGGTGCGACACGCTCGTGGGCACCGATCAGGGGGCTGGCCGACCGGCAGGACCGATCCGGGGTCGAACCTAGACGGCCGTCACGGTGGGGTCACCGGGCCGAAGGGCCCGGGATGGGACCGGGCCGAAGGGCCCGGGATGGGACCGGGCCGAAGGGCCCGGGATGTGACCCGACCGAAGGGCCCGGGATGTGGCCTCGAGCTCAGACGGCGAGCAGATCCCGGGCGCCGGTGTCCGACGACGGGTGCCGCAGCTTCGACATGGCCCGGGCCTCGATCTGGCGGATCCGCTCCCGGGTGAGGTTGAAGTGCTCCCCCACCTCCTCGAGCGTCCTCGGCTCACCACGGTCCAGGCCGAAGCGGAGTTTGAGGATCTCCCGCTCCCGCTCGTCGAGCGGCGAGAGGAGTCGGCTGATCTCGTCGGGGAGCAGCGCCGTGGCCGCAACCTCGAACGGGGACTCGGCCGACCGGTCCTCGACGACGTCACCGAGTTCGGCGTCGCCGTCCTCACGGAGCGGCTCGCTCAGCGACAGCGGCTCGGCGGCGAACCGGAGCGCCTCGGTCACCTTGTCCTCGGGCATCTCCACCTCGGCCGACAGCTCGGCGAGGGTGGCGGGACGGCCGAACTTGAGCTCGAGCCGTGCCCTGGCCTTCTGCAGTCGGGCGAGGGTGTCGCCGGCGTGCACGGGGAGCCGGATCGTCCGGCCCGTGTTGGCGATGCCGCGGGTGATCGCCTGGCGGATCCACCAGGTCGCGTAGGTCGAGAACTTGAAGCCCTTGCGGTAGTCGAACTTCTCGGCGGCACGCACGAGGCCGAGGGTGCCCTCCTGGATCAGGTCGAGGAAGGGGAGCCCCTGGTTTCGGTAGTTCTTGGCGATCGAGACCACGTGGCGCAGGTTCGACTCGACCATCTTCTGCTTGGCGTCGAGGTCACCGCGCTCGATCCGCTTGGCCAGGTCGACCTCCTCCTGGGCGGTGAG
>CAYMKW010000026.1:0-31563 GCA_964391365.1 uncultured Microthrixaceae bacterium
CCGAGGCCCGCAGGTCGTGGGCGAACACAGCACCGAGCTGGTCGTCACGCACCCGCGACAGGTACTGCGCCGCACCGCCGAACGACGCCACGCCGACCATGGTGTTGGCGGCGGAGCCCCCGGAGACCTCGATCGCCGGGCCCATCAGCGCGTAGATCTGCTCGGCCCGCTCCTCGTCGATGAGCGTCATGCCACCCTTCGGCACGCCCAGCTGTTCCACGAATCCGTCGTCCTGGTGACTGAGGACATCGACCAGTGCGTTGCCGATGCCGACGACGTCGAGGGACTGCGGTGCGCTCACGCGGCGACCGTAGAGGAACGGTCCGGCCCCGACCAATCAGTCGTCTCCGTCGTCGACGAGTCGCTTCACCCGGTTCACGCCCACGCCGAACCGCTCCGCCACGGTCCGCGCCGCGTCCCGTCTCGTGGCCCCTCCGGCGAGTTCGGCCTGGAGCGCCTGGAGCAGGTCGACGTCCGGGGCGGGCTCCGCGGGCGGCGCCGCGTCCACGACGACCACGTACTCGCCGCGGGGTTCCCGCTCGGCGAGGTGGTCGACCGCCGCGTCCAGCGTTCCGGTCCAGACCTCCTCGTACAGCTTCGTCAGCTCGCGACACACCGCTACGGCACGGTCGCCGCCGCACACCCCCCGCAGGTCGGCGACCGTGTCGGCCACCCGGTGGGGTGACTCGTAGACGACCGAGACGCAGGACGACGATGCGATGCCCGCCAGCCGTTCGGCCCGGTCTCGCCCTCGGCGCGGGAGGAACCCCTCGAAGGTGAACCTGCCGGTGTCGCAGCCCAGCCCACTCGCCACGAGCGCCACCGCCGCGGCGACCGGACCGGGAACCACCTCGACGTTCAGGTCGGCCGCCCGGGCGGCGCCGATCAGGTGGGCCCCGGGGTCGGAGATGCCCGGCATCCCGGCGTCGCTCACCAGCCCCACGACATCACCGCCACGGATCCGGTCGAGCAGCGCCGGTGTCCGGTCGCGCTCGACCGTGGCGTCCAGACGGAGCAGTTCCGGAGCGGGGACACCCACGTGGGCCAGGAGCCGACCGGTTCGTCGCGTGTCCTCGCAGGCCAGGACGTCGACGGCCCGTAGCGCCTCCACCGCTCGGGGCGAGAGGTCGCCGAGGTTGCCGACGGGCGTGCCGATGACGACGAGGCGTCCACCGCTCATCGCGACGCCCCCGCTCCGCTGCCACCGGCGGGCCGGGGTTCAGCGCCGGATCCCGATCCGGTCGCCCGGGCCCACACCCCACCGTCCGAACGAGCCGGCCGCAGCCTCGAGGACCACCCGGTGGTACCAGCGCGGCCGGGTGATTCGGCCCGGCGGGAGGGTCCGCACGGCCCCGACGAGCAGCGACCACCCGCCCGCCGAGACGTCGTCCGGGCCGGGCACGGGACGACAGCAGACCACGTCGAGCGGGAACCGGACACCGACGGTGTGCACCGAGACCGACCGGAACACCAGGACTCCCTCGAGCCGCTCCCGACCCAGGACGCCGCGGCCCCGGGCGAACGGCCCGCAGGCCAACTCCACGGGTGCGAGCACCCGTCCGTCGTGCAGCAGTTCGGCCACTCGGGCACCCTCGCGCGCCCGAACCGGTCGGGGCACCGGGCCGCTCGGCCCACCCGCAGCCGGCGGGCGCGCCTCACACGTTGAACCGGAACTCGACGACGTCGCCGTCGACCACCTCGTAGTCCTTGCCCTCCACGCGCAGCCGGCCGACGTCGCGGGCCGCGGACCAGGAGCCGAGCTCCAGCAACTCGTCCCACCGGATCACCTCGGCCCGGATGAACCCCCGTTCGAAGTCGGTGTGGATCACGCCGGCGGCCTGCGGGGCCCGGGCGCCGGCACGGAACGTCCAGGCCCTGGACTCCTTCTCACCGGTGGTGAAGAACGTCCGCAGTCCGAGCATCTCGTAGGCGGCGTGCAGGAACGCCGGCAGGGCTCCCTCTCCCAGACCCAGCTCCTCGAGCAGTTCCGACCGGGACTCCTCGTCCAACTGGGCCGCTTCGGCCTCGAGCTGGATCGACAACCCGAGCACCGTGCCCCCGAACGCGCCCCGAACCGGGGCCAGAGCCGGCTCGGGGTCCTCGAGCTGGGCCTCGTCCAGGTTCACCAGCGCCAGCGCCGGCTTGGCGGTCAACAGGAAGAAGGGTCGCAGCGCCGCCAGCACCTCGGTGTCGAGCGATGCCCGGTAGAGGGGTGTGCCGGCGGCCAGCAGGTCCACGGCCGTCTGCATCGCCGCCACCTCGTCCGCGGCTGTCGGATCGTTCTTGGCCGCCTTCCGGCGCTTGTCGATCTGCTTCTCGAGGGACTCCAGATCGGCGTAGACGAGCTCCACCTCGAGCGTCCCGAGCTGTTCCACCGGGTCGTCCGACCCCGGCACGTCCGGGTCGCTGAAGGCGCGGAGCACGAAGACGATGGCGTCGACCTCGCGGATGTGGGCGAGGAACCGGTTGCCGAGTCCCTCGCCCTGGGCCGCACCGGCGACCAGGCCGGCGATGTCGACGAACTGGACGGACGCCGGCACGACCTGGGCACTCGCGCTCATGTCCGCCAGCGCCGTCAGTCGGTGGTCGGGCACCTTCGCCACGCCGACGTTCGGGTCGACGGTGGCGAAGGCATAGGGCGCTGCCAGGGCGCCGCCGCCCGCCAGCGCGTTGTAGAGCGACGACTTGCCCGCGTTGGGCAACCCGACGAATCCGAAGCGTTCCACGATCCTCCTGGGGTCTCACCGGCGGGTCCGGATCGGTCCCACACTAGGATCACCTCGTGCGTCGCCCCTCCACCCAACCGAGCGGGGTCGCGGGCGACGATCGCGACCACAGGCCCGATCCGGAGGATCACTCCGACGGGCACCCTCCACCTGCGATGTATCCATTCGGCGTCCTCGACCGTCTCAGTAACAGGAACACGGGCCCGGACGTCGGGACCGTCGACGAGAGGAGGCGCCATGCGTCGCAACGAAGGCAATGTGGACCGAGGAGTCCGAGCCGTGATCGGCGTGGTGGCAGCGGCCGTTGCCGTGGCCGTTGGTCCGGCGAGCGTGCTCGGCGTCGTCCTCCTCGTGATCGCCGCAATCATGCTGGTGACCGCCGCCGTCGGTGTGTGTCCGCTCTACTCCTTGTTCGGGGTGTCGACCTGTCCGGTCGACGGCGACTGAGCACGCACCGAACCCCACCCGGCCCGGCCCCGGTGCCTGCATGACGTCACCAGGTGCGGATCCGTCGGACTGGGGCGGCCAGGACCACGCCGCAGCATGGCGGCAGGACATGGTCGAGGCGATCCCGACGCTCCACCGGTTCGCCCTCAGCCTGACCCGGGACCGTGCCGAGGCCGATGAGTTGCTGAGTGCCACCGTGCTGCGGTCGATCGAGCGACTCGACCGATTCGAAGGGCGGTCCTCGGTTCGGACCTGGATGCGGACGACGATGTACCGGCTGTCCGTCGACGAATTCCGCCGCGCTCGACGCGACGTCCTCCTCGGCGACGAGGTCGTCGCCGAGCGGGTGGAACGGGACTGGATGGATGACGACTACACCGTCGACGGAGCGACCGTCGTCGAACGAGCCGAGACGAGGGCGGAGCTCGAGGACGCGCTCGCCAGGCTGCCGGCCACCCACCGGACGGTCGTGCTGCTCCACGACGTCGACGGACTCACCGCCGCCGAGATCGCCGAGCTGATGGACAGCGGACTCCCGGCGACGAAGCAGCGGCTGCGGCGGGGCCGCATGCAGCTCGTCAGCGCGCTCGCTGAGGGTGTCGAACGACGAGCGGCGATCGGCAACGTCCCGCTCCGGTGCTGGGACGCGCGGCGGCTGGTCTCGGACTATCTCGACGACGAACTCGAACCCGCGTCACGGCGCGCCGTCGAAGCGCACCTCGATGGGTGTCCCACGTGCCCACACCTGGTCGCATCACTGGTGTCCTCGCATGCCGCCCTCGGAGCCCTCCGGGACCCCGACAGCGTGGTGGACCCGGAGGTGGCCGAGCGGCTGCGCCAGGTCATCGCCGGTCAGTCGCCGCTGGCCGACTCCCCGACCGGCGACGCGACACGGCCTCCCGGAGACAGGTCGTAACGGTCGCGGACCGACGAGGCCGAACACGCGCCGTCGTTCGTTCCCGACGCCTCGGCGAGCTTCCGCTCGAGGAGGGGGCTGGCACCGCTGAAGACTCCCCACGGGCTCTCACAACCCGGAACCACCCAGGCGTGGGCCATCCATCCGTCCTGGCGGTCGGACTTGCGACCGCCCCGGGCCGCGCACTCCTCGGCCGTCGTGGTCGAGTCGCCGATCACGCCGCCGGGACCGTTGCAGAGCCCGACGTGGCGGTGGTAGTGGTCGTTCGGACCGGTGAACCCCTGGGTCGGTTCGGCGTCACCGCTGTGACGCATGTAGTAGCTGAGGCCGACGACCCGGGCATCCGGATCGTCGCCGTCGTAGAGCAGCATCTCGGGCTGGGTGATCTCGAAGCGCCCGTCCACCAGCGAGAACTTCATGTAGTGGGCGGCGATCCCCGGGACGTACGGCGTGACCCGCTGCCAACCGCCGGCCACAGCATCGGCGGCAGTCGGGTAACGGAGCGCCGTCTCGCGGGCCAGGTCCAGCTCCTCGGCCAACCGCACGCACTCCTCCTGGTCGATCATCGCCGTCCACGGCTGGGGGCCGGCGTGACCACCGTGGCCGCCGTTGTCGTCGGGTGCGGCGGCGTCGTGGCCGTGACCACCCCCGGCGGCAGCGGTCCGGGCGGACCAGTCCATCCAGGCCTGGTGGTCCTCCTCCGACGCCTCGGCCAGCTCGACGACGAGCGCTGCAGCCGCCAGTTCGCCTCCCGCAGACGCCGACGTCGCCGAGACCAGCCGATCCAGACCCTCCGAGCCGCGACCCTGGTCGGGATCGGCGGCGGTGACCAGTCCCATCGGCCCGGGCGCCTCGTGCGTGGCCATGGCGCCGCCCGCGTAGGTGTCGACCCCCATGCGGGCCGCATCGGTCCAGTAGGAGGCGGGGTTGAAGCCGAGGTCACAGCGGGCGGCGTCGATCGCCGCCATCTCGGCGACGTGGGCCGTCGCGTCGTGGGACCCGCCGGCGCCGTCACCGTGGGCGTGACCACCCGCGGGGGACGAACCCGGGGCGACGATCACGGTCGTCGCCAGGCCGAGGGCGGCCACGGCGATCACCGACGGGACGACGAGCCCGGCCCGGGCCGGCCGCGACGCCGAGACGATCAGCGCCACGGCCACGATCACGGCGGCGAGTTCGAGCCCCGCCGTCACGGCACCGAGTGCGTCCACCGGCTCGACCTCACCGGCGTGGGCGCCGACCGGCAGGCCGGACGTGACGCTGGCGGTCCAGAGCCCGAGGACCACCACGTTCAGGACGGCAGCGAACGCCGTGGTCGCCGTGCTCCCGCGTCCGAGCAGGAGCAGCAGGGCCAGGCCGATCTGGAGCCAGCCCACGACGGCGAACGCCAGCGGGTCCAACCACACGCCGTCGCCGCCGTGGGCCGGGACGAGCACCAGATGGATCAGTCCGGCCCCGGCGAGCATCCCGGCCAGCACGATCTCGAGCGGTCCGGGTGTCCGGACCCCACCCCGCGAACCGGAGCGGTCGCCACGGTCCGCCCCCGCCGCTGCGTCGTCGATCGCCATGCTCGTCCCCCCGGTGTGTCCGGCCCGTGCCGGATCGCCGCATCGTACCGGCCGGCCCCGGCTGGAGTCGGGGTCACCTCAACCGGTAGCGTGCTCCCCATGTCCAAGCGCACCCAGAAGAAGAAGCACAACGCGCGCAAGAAGAAGGCCAACCACGGCCGCAAGCCCAACATGGGTCGCAACTCCTGATCGCGCTCCCGGCCCGGCCGGGATGCAATCGATCGACTCGGGTGTTGTCACTGCTCGGTGAGTGACGGACCCGACATCTGCTGGTTCCGACGGGACCTCCGTGTCTCCGACCAGCCCGCGCTCGTCGGTGACGGACGCTCTCCGACCGTGTCGGTGTTCGTGGTCGACCCCCGACCGTTGGCCACCGCCGGTCGCCGTCGACGGATCCTGCTGGCCCGGCACCTGATCGCCCTCGACGCCCGACTGCGAGAGCTCGGCGGCAACCTGTTGGTGCTCCACGGGGACCCGGCGATGGAACTGCCACGGCTGGCAGGCGAGCTCGGGTCGCGGACCGTCCGCTGGAACGGTGACGTCTCGGGCTACGCCCAGCGTCGCGACGCCGCGGTCGCCACCTCGCTCGCAACGATCGGGGCCGAGGCCCAGGTGCACTGGGGCACACTCGTCCACCCGCCTGGCAGCGTCGTCGCCCGGTCGACCGGCGCGGTCCAACGGGTCTTCACCCCGTTCTCGAGGGCGTGGGCGGCCACGGAACGGACCCCCTGGGTCGACGGCGCTGCGCTGCTGGAACCGATGGACGACCGCAAGGGACTCCGGGTCGACACCGCTCTCGGTGTCGACCCCGATGACGAGGGCGATCTCCTGCCCGAGGGCGGCGAACTCGCGGCCGAACGACGGCTCGGCGCCTGGCTCGACCTGGTCGACGACTACGAGGCACGCCGCGACCTGCCCGCTGACGACACCGGCACCTCCCACCTGTCGTCGGACCTCAGGTTCGGGACCCTGTCCCCTCGGCACGTCGTGGACGTGGTCGGCACCTCGACCCCCGGCCGGGCAGCCTTCGTCCGACAGCTCGCCTGGCGCGACTGGTACGCCCACCTGCTGACCGAGCGACCCGAGCTGGCGCACGCCGCCATGAAACCCGGCCTGGACGACGTGGCCTGGCGCGACGACCCGGACGGGTTCGAGGCCTGGAGGGCCGGCCGGACCGGGTATCCGATCGTCGACGCCGGCATGCGCCAGCTCGCCGCCACGGGGTGGATGCACAACCGCGTCCGGATGATCACGGCCTCGTTCCTGGTGAAGGACCTGTTGGTCGACTGGAGGCTCGGCGAGGCCCACTTCCGCCACGAACTCATCGACGCCGAGGTGAGCCAGAACGCCGGCAACTGGCAGTGGGTGGCCGGAACCGGGCCCGATGCCGCCCCGTACTTCCGGATCTTCAACCCCGTCACCCAGAGCCGACGGTTCGACCCGACCGGCGCCTACCTCCGCCGGTGGGTGCCGGAACTGCGCGGCCTCGACGACCGCTCGATCCACGCTCCCTGGGAGGTGGGCCCGCTCGACCTGGCCGCGGCCGGGGTGCACCTGGGTGACGAGTACCCGTGGCCGATCGTCGACCATGCGCAGGCCCGGGACCGCACCCTCGCCGCCTACGGAGCCGCAGCGGGCCGCTGATCGGTTGCGGCGGGCCAGCCGCCGATCAATCGCGGCGGGTCAGCCGCCGATCAATCGCGGCGGGTCAGCCGCCGACCGGGGCGGACGGTGCCCCGAGGGCGACGACCGCCGTGCGACCTTCGGCCAGTTCCCCCAGGATCTCGTCGGCCGGAGCCGGCCGGCGGAGCAGGAACCCCTGTGCGTACCGGCACCCGAGCGACACGACGGCATCGAGCTCGACCTGTCGCTCGATCCCCTCGACGACGACGTCGAGGCCGACCGCACCGACGAACTTCACCGCCGCCGCCAGCACGCTGTAGTCACGGAAGTCACCGGTCCCGAGCGACGAGACGAACGCCCGATCGAGCTTCACCACGTCGATCGGCAGCTTCCCCAGCCGGACGAGCGAGGAGTATCCGGTCCCGAAGTCGTCCATGGCGATCCGCATCCCGACCGCACGGAGGCCGGCGAGCACCTCACCGACCTCGGCTGCGTCCAGGAGGTCACCCTCGCTCAGCTCGAGCACCAGTGCCGAAGCGGGTAGGCCACGACGCTCGAGCTGCTGCAGGAGCCAGGCCGGGAAGTCGGGGTCCCGGAGCTGGACCCTGGCGAGGTTGATCCACATGGTGAGTTCCTCGAGCCCCGCCGCCCGGTGATCGACGAGCGCATCGAGGGCCCGGCCGATCACGATCCGACCGAGTTCGGGCATCAGGCCGTTGTCCTGGGCGAGCTGGAGGAACGCTCCCGGGTAGACCAACGTGTCGTCCCGCTGCCAGCGAACCAGCGCCTCGACACCACAGGCGCGGCCGGTCGACAGCTCGACGATCGGCTGGAGGTGGACCACGAGCTCGTCGTTCGCCAGTGCCCGGCGGAGTGCGGAGTCGGTGAGGAGCCGCTCTGCGACGTCGGCCTCGAGATCCTCGTTGTAGGCCACCACACGGACGTTCGGATCGGCCTTCGCCCGGTACATGGCGACGTCGGAGTTCCGGAGGAGCTGCTCGGCGTCCCGGACCGATGGCCCGGACACGGCCACGCCGAGACTCCCGGAGACGAACACCTCGGACCCGTCGATCAGGAAGGGGCCGTCGAGCGAGACCGCCATGGCGTCGGCGACCGCCGCCGCCCGGGCGGCGGCACCGGCACCCACGCAGAGCGCCACGAACTCGTCGCCGCCGAGCCGGGCGACGGACACGTCGTTGCCGACGGCGACCGACGACAGCCGGCGTGACACCGCCCGGAGGAGCCGGTCGCCGCTGCGATGGCCGAGCGTGTCGTTGACCAGCTTGAAACGATCGAGGTCGCAGAACACGACGGCCACCTCGGCCGAGTCGGGGCCGTGTGAGGTGAGCGCCTCGGCGATCCGGTCCAGGAGGAGCGCCCGGTTGGGCAGGCTGGTCAGCGGATCGTGCGTGGCCCGGTAGTGGAGCTGCTCGGCGGCGATCGCTCGGTCCAGCACCAGCGCCACCAGATCGGAACACCGACGGGCCACGGCCTCGGCCGCCACCGCCTCGGCCGCTTCACCGAACGAGGCGGTGCTGGACGAGCCGGTGGCGGTCGGGCCAGTGGGCGCAGCGTCGTCCTCGGCGCACATCTCGAGATCGCCGAACGACTCGCCACCGGCGACCCGCACGGGCCACGAGCCGACGATGGTGAAGGATCGCCCGTCCGTGCACAGGGCCCCTGCGGAGTGGGTGGTGACCTCGGGCAGGTCCTCGGCCAGGACGCCGACGCCGCGGACGAATCGCAGGCAGCGACCGGTGAGATCGTGGGCCAGGTCGAGCACCTCGCCCACCAGTTCGGCTATCGGTCGCCCGTCCACGATGCCGGCCAGGATCTCGGCCTCGCCCCGCTCGAGCACGGACGCCCGCTCGAGCGCCGCCCGGTCGGCCATGATGCGGACCCGGGCCTCCCGGTACCGCCGGCGGATCTGCTGAGAGGTGACCAACGCCAGGGCGAGGCCGCTCACGGCCGCTCCGATGAGGAGCAGAACGGTCCGCTGTTGACCCTCGCTGTGGGAGTGGTACCTGTCGTCGATGCTCGAATCGGTGGCCGACTGGTAGACGGCGCCGAGTTGCGTCGACGCCGCCTCGAACGCGTCGAGCGACGGTTGGAGGGCGGCGGCCCAGGTCGCTTGCGCCGACTCCGACAACGCCCCCGGCGGGATCGCCGCCAACACGGCGTCCAGGTCACGGAGCGACAGGACGTACCGCTCGCCAACCGTGGCCTCGGCGGTGGATCCGGACGGGTCCAGCACCTCCAGTCGCCTCTGGAGCAGGGACCGCTGGATCTGGACGTCCCGGCGGGTCGATTCGCCCAGGAGCCACCGCTCGACCCGGTTGGCGAGCACCAGCGACTCGCGCTGGGTGAAGAAGGCGTTGCCCGCCGCCGAGTCGCTCCGTCGAACCGCCTCCGCCGCCTCGCGGTCCTCCCGGGCGCCCAGGAACGCGTTGGTGACGAGCGCCAGGATGCAGGCCACGAACACCAACGCAGCCACGATCTGCGCCGGGCTCGGACGCCATCGGAGGGGATCCTCCCCGGGTGCCGGACCCGTCGGCGCGGGCGGCTCAGGGCTCACATCACCTCGATCCGCTCGATGCTCCAGTTCCAGGCCTCCAGCCTCGTCGACCCCGGAGTGCCGTCGGGGAAGACGATACGGATCGGTCCACCCTGGTCCACCGGGATGTCGCCCCCGTCCTGGCCCACGGCGATGATGGCGTCGGAGTCGGTGAACACGCTCGCCGGTGCCTCGTAGGCGTAGTCGTTCAGCGCGACGGTGTTCACCACCGTGTCGCCGGCGATGCCGGCGGCCTCGAACAACGTGGCCATGGGCACGCCGGTGAACTCGAGCCGCTGCTTGACGAACGGCTCGTCGACCGTGATCGTCGTGGTGGCCGCCTCCCTCAACTGGCCCATCGTGTACGTCTGGGCGCCGGCGGGCCCGGTGACCGTCAGGACGACCTCGTCCGGGCCCGGCGGGTCGACGGCGATCGCCTCGCCGTAGGGGTTCTCGGTCGTGCTCGGCGCATCGCCTGCGGGTGCCGTCGTGGTCGTCGACTCGTTGCCGCCGCAGGCCGCTGCGACCAGGAGCAGGACCGCACCGATCGCCCCGAGCACCGGTCCGGTCGTTCGCCGGGTCCGATCCATGCCTCACCTCCGGGCCGGAGCCCGACTCCGACCGCCGAGCTGCCTCACGCAATGTAGCCGACCCGCCACGTTCCATGGCCAGTCGCCTCGTTCACCGCCGCCTGCACCGCTGGCGGTTACCGCTCGGTAACATGGCTCCATGAGCGACTACCGAGCCCCCGTCAAGGACGCACTCTTCACCCTCCGCCAGGTCGGCATGCTCGACGAGCTGTCCAAGACCGAGCGGTTCGAGCACGTCGACGACGAGACGGCGACCTCGGTACTCG
The DNA here is from genome assembly GCA_964391365.1 of uncultured Microthrixaceae bacterium. Lineage (GTDB taxonomy): Bacteria > Actinomycetota > Acidimicrobiia > Acidimicrobiales > Microtrichaceae > SXMI01. Next base: position 10,691 of record CAYMKW010000026.1, read on the forward strand.
AGGAGTACGGCCGGTTCATGCAGGAGGTGTTCGGCCCCACCAACGCCGTCGGAGACCGGACCGGCCTGACCTGGTCCCCCGAAGGGGTCCAGGTCCCGGAGGAGCTCGCCCGGGCCTACGCCAAGTTCGTCGAGGCCGGCTGGCAGGGGCTGAACGCCGAGGAGGCCTACGGCGGGGCCGGGTTCCCCGAGGCGGTCTTCGTGCTCGGGGCGGAGTTCATGATCGCCGCCAACGGTGCGCTCTCCATGTGCCCCGGCCTCACGACCGGCGCGATCGAGTGCCTCCAGGAGTGGGGCAGCGAGGAGCAGAAGGAGGTGTACCTGCGTCGGCTCGTGACCGGCGAGTGGTCGGGCACCATGAACCTCACCGAACCCCAGGCGGGATCCGACGTGGGCCTGGCCACGACCAAGGCCGTGCCCCAGGACGACGGCACCTACCTGATCACCGGCACCAAGATCTACATCTCGTTCGGTGAGCACGACATGGCCGAGAACATCGTCCACCTGGTCCTCGCCCGGACCCCCGACGCGCCCGTCGGCACGAAGGGCATCTCGCTGTTCATCGTCCCGAAGTTCCTGGTGAACGACGACGGTTCCCTCGGGAGGCGCAACGACGTCCACTGCGTGTCGATCGAGCACAAGATGGGCATCCACGCGTCGCCCACCTGCGTGCTCAGCTACGGAGACCACGGCGGGGCGGTCGGTTACCTGGTGGGCGAGGAGGGCCAGGGCATGCGGGCCATGTTCACGATGATGAACTCGGCCCGGATCGCCGTGGGCGTCCAGGGCGTCGGACTGAGCGACGTCGCCTACCAGAAGGCCTGGCAGTACGCCCAGGACCGGCGGCAGGGACGGGAGCTCGGGGCGGAGTCCAAGGAGCCGGCACCGATCATCGTCCACCCGGACGTTCGTCGGATGCTCCTCTACATGCGGAGCCACATCGAGGCCATGCGCGCGCTGATCGTCTACAACGCCGCCGCCCTCGACCTGTCCCGGGCGCTCGACGGCGACGACGCAGAGCGGTGGCGGGAGATCGCCGAGCTGCTGACGCCGGTCACCAAGGCCTGGTGCACCGACGTCGGATGCGACGTGACGTCGACCGCCGTCCAGATCTACGGCGGCATGGGCTACGTGGAGGAGAGCGGGGTCGCCCAGCACTTCCGCGACGCCCGGATCGCCCCCATCTACGAGGGAACGAACGGCATCCAGGCGATGGACCTGGTCGGCCGCAAGCTGCCCATGCGCATGGGTGGGGTCGTCGGAGACCACCTGGCCGAGATGCGACGACTGGACGAGCGTCTGGAGGCGGCCGGCGACGAGTTCGCCTCGATCCGCTCCAACCTTGCCGCCGCCGTGGACGCGCTGGAGACGGCCACGAACTGGATCATGACCAACGGTCTGGCCGACCCCAAGGAGGCGCTCGCCGGGGCGACGCCGTACCTCGCCATGTTCGGCAACGTGACCGGCGGGTGGCTGCTGGCCCGACTGGCGCTCGCCGCGCACGAGCAGCTCGCGGCGGGCTCCGATGACGCCGACTACCTCGGGTCCAAGATCGTGAGCGCCCGCTTCTACGCCGAGCAGTACCTGCCCCGGGCCGCCGGGCTCCTGGGTGCGGTGCAGGCCGGCGCCGACGACCTCTACGCCGTGGACGTGGCCGGGCTGGCCTCGGTCTGACCGCCGGGGCAACGGGTGACCGGGCGACCGGTAGCCTGAGCCGTCCATGCTGGACCACGTCTTCACCGACGCCATCGGCGCGCTCCGCGACGCGCTCGAACAGGCGATGCTCGAGCGGCAGGCGTTCGAGGAGCGGTTCCAGTCCGACGTCCTGCTCGGTGACCTGACCTGGGAGACCAGCTACGGGCTCCCCGGCGAGGGCAACCCGCCCCGGGTGCGGGCGGACCTGACCCTGGAGTGGCCCACCTGGTCCCAGACCGCCTACCGGTCCTGGTACATCGAGGAGGACCTTCCCGAGTTGCCGAGGATCGACATCGAGGTCGTCCTCCGGATCCAGCGGCTGGCCGCGGCCCCCGACGCACGCAAGGTGCTCCAGGCCCTGTCGCCCGAGAGCCCGGCGATCGGCGGCGAACGGCTGCGACGGTCCGGGCCGACCGTCGAGGCCGTGTCGAACGAGGACCTGACCGAGACCGAGCACGCCATCGAGGTCACCTACGAGGGCAGCTACGAACTCGACGAGACCACCCTCGCCGACGGATCCGCCCTCGACGACCACTTCTCCGCCATGGGCGGCTGGATCACCTCCACACTCGTCCGGCTGGGCGACCTGCGCTTCGAGTTCCTCCCGCCGCTCGACAAGGACGAGGAGCCGACGTGACCGTCGAGACGATCGACGACGTGCTGCTCGTCGAGCGGGGCGAGGGCCATGCAGTCGTGACGCTGGATCGCCCCCACGCCCGGAACGCCCTCGATGCTGCGCTGCGACGGGCACTCCACCGGACGATGGTCGAGCTCGACGCCGACGAGTCGGTCCGGGCCGTGGTGCTCACGGGATCGGACCCGGCGTTCTGTGCCGGCCTGGACCTGGTCGAGCTCTCGGCTGCGCCCGACTCGCTCGGTGCGGGCTTCGACGGGTCGAGCGACTTCCGTCGACCGATCCCGAGGATGCGCACGCCCGTGATCGGCGCCGTCAACGGCGTCGCCGTGACCGGGGGCCTCGAGCTGGCCCTGGCCTGCGACTTCCTCGTCGCCTCCGAGGAGGCGCGCTTCGCCGACACCCACGCCCGGATCGGGGTCATGCCCGGCTGGGGCATGACCGTGCTGCTGCCGCAGGCCGTCGGGGTCCGCCGGGCCGTGGAGATGTCGACCACCGGCAACTTCCTCGATGCGGCCACCGCGCTCGAGTGGGGGCTGGTGAACCACGTGGTCGCCCACGACGACCTGCTCCCCCGGTGCCGGGCGCTCGCCGAGGACGTGGCCAGCAACGATCCCGCCGGGGTCGCCCAGCTCGTGGCCACCTACCGGGAGGGCTCGCTGCTCACCGCGGGCGAGGCGCTCGATCTCGAGCAGCAACGGAGCGCCGAGTGGCTCCTGTCCCGCGACACGACCGACTTCGACGACCGCAAGCGGGCGGTCGTCGAGCGGGGTCGGTCCCAGACCTGATCGCCCGGCGCCCGATGGCGGGCCCCGGTGCTCAGAGGTCGTCGGTGCTCAGATCTCGTCGGGACGGGCGGGGAGCTCCTCGAAGGCCGGCTCCCGACCCTCGGCCTTCGCCGAGAACTCCTCGATCATGTCGGCGGGCTGGAACATTCCGGACTGCCAGCCGGCCATGTAGCGCAGCGAGTCCGCGACGGAGTGGTCCCGGGTGTAGTTGAGCATCTCCTTCGTGCCCCAGATCGCCAGCGGCGAGTGGCGGGCGATCCGACCCGCGATGGCCAGCACGTCGTCGACCATCGTGGCGTGATCGGGGTAGACCCCGTTGACCAGACCGCAGGCGAGCGCCCGGTCGGCCGGCATCCGGTCGCCGGTGTAGGCGAGCTCGCGTGCGATGCCCTCGGGGATGAGCTTGGGGAGCCGTTGGAGCGTGCCCACGTCGGCGGTCATGCCGATGTTGATCTCCTGGACGCAGAAGAACGCGTCCTCGGTGCAGTAGCGGGCGTCGGCGGCGGTGACCATGTCGACCGCCCCCCCGATGCACCCGCCCTGGATGGCGGCGAGCACCGGCATGCGGGAGGCCTCGAGCGCCGTGAACGAGTCCTGGAGTTGCTGCACGAGCATCCACAGGTGGGCCCGCTGACGGCCCGCCTCCCGGGCCCCGCTGTCCCCACCGATCCCCGACCCTCCCGTGAACACCGACAGGTCCATGCCGGCGCTGAAGTGGCGGCCGGTCGAGGAGATGACGAGCACCCTCGCCGCCGCCCGGGCGTCGAGGTCCCGGACGATCCGCGGGAGCTCGCTCCAGAACTCGGGGACCATCGTGTTGAGCTCGTCGGGTCGGTTCAGCCGCAGGTGGGCGACGTGGTCGGAGACGGTGAGTTCGAAGCAGTCGGACACGCCCGCAGGGTACCGGAGCGGATCGGACCGGAACGGAACGGCCGCACGGCAGCGGCGGCCGGCCCGCGGCCCGACGTCGCTACGCTGCGCACCGATCACCAGCGAGAGGAACCGGCCGACGTGGAGCCCGACGACGACGCAGCCAGCCACGAGCCCGGCGACACCGGCGGAGCGGGCGGGGGTCCACTCCCGCTGCGGCTGGACCCCGGCGTCCGACCCGTGCACTACGACCTGCTCGTCGATGTGGACCTGGTGTCGGGAACCACCTCCGGCCGGGTCGAGGTGGCCCTGGACCTGGACGCTCCCGTCGAGGTGCTGCGCCTGCACGCCGTCGATCTGCAGGTGGTTTCCGCCACGGTCCGCAGCCCCCTGACGCCGGCGGCGACCGGTGTGGTGACCGCGTACCCCGACGACGAGCAGATCGTCGTCGACACCGGGTCGACGATCGGGCCCGGACCCGTCGTCCTGGAACTCGAGTGGACGGGCGCGTTGTCGGACCAGCTCGTCGGTCTGTACCGCTCGACCTTCACCGAGGTGGACGAGCACGGCAGCGAGCACGTCCGTTCGCTGGCGGTCACGCAGTTCGAGTCGACCCACGCCCGTCGGGCGTTCCCGTGCTTCGACGAGCCGGCCCTGAAGGCCACGTTCAGCACCTCGGTGGTCGCCGACGGGTCCCACCTGGTCGTGACCAACGCCGCCGAGACCGGCCGAACACCGCTGGCCGACGGGCGGGTGCGTGTCGACTTCGCCCGGACCATGCCGCTGTCGACCTACCTGGTGGCGATCGTGGTCGGGCCGCTCGAGGTCAGCGAAGCGCCCCCCGACCTCCGACGCCGCAGCCGGGTACCCCTGCGGATCGTGCACCGGCCGGGCCGGGGTCACCTGTGCGAGTTCGCCTTCCGGGTCGCCGCCGCGGCGATCGACTTCCTCGAGGACTACTACGCCCAGCCGTACCCGGGCGACAAGGTGGACCTGGTCGCGGTCCCCGACTTCGCGTTCGGCGCCATGGAGAACCTGGGGTGCGTGACCTTCCGGGAGGTGCTGCTGCTGATCGACCCGGACGACGCCACCCAGGCGGACCTCCAGCGCGTGGCCGACGTGGTCAACCACGAGCTCGCCCACATGTGGTTCGGCGACCTGGTCACCATGCGGTGGTGGAACGGACTGTGGCTCAACGAGGCCTTCGCCACCTTCATGGAGGTCGCCGCCAGTGACGCCTTCCGGCCCGAGTGGGACTGCTGGACGGGGTTCGGGCTCCTCCGTGCCGCTGCGTTCGACACGGACTCGCTGGCGAGCACCCGACCCATCGAATACCCCGTGCGGACCCCGGCCGACGCCGAGGGGATGTTCGACGTCCTCACCTACGAGAAGGGCGCCTCGGTCGTGCGGATGCTCGAGCGCTACCTGGGCCCCGAGCGCTTCCGGGACGGGATCCGCGCCTACCTGCTCCAGCACCGGTTCGGGAACACCGAGACGACGGACCTGTGGGACGCACTCGAGGCCGCCACCGGCGAACCGGTCCGGCGCACCATGGACGCCTGGGTGTTCCGGGGAGGGCACCCCGAGGTGCTCGTCGAGCCCACGGACCGGGGTGTCCGACTCGATCAGCGGCGGGCCACCGCCGGACCGAAGGGCCCCGACGAGCCGCCGTGGCCGGTGCCGATGGTCGTGACCAGCTCGGTGGACGGAGCCATCCGGACCGACCGGGTCCTGCTCGAGGAACCGGTCGAACTCGACCTCGGCGGCCGGCCCGACTGGGTGCAGCCGAACACCGGAGGTGACGGCTTCCACCGGACCCGGATGACGACGGACGCAGCTGTGCGCCTGGCCCGGGAGGACCGGCCGGCGCTGGAACGCTTCGTCCTCCTGGACGACGCCTGGGCCGGGTTGCTCGCCGGCCACACCCCGGCCGCCGATCTGCTGGAGCTCGTGGCGGTCGCCGCACCCCGCACCGACGACCCGCCCGTCTGGCGGCGGGTCGCCGGGGTGCTCGACGACCTGGTCCGCCTGGCGCCGCCCGATCTGGCGGGGCGCACCGCCGAGCTCGCCCGACGTCTGGCCGTCGACCGGCTCGACGAGATCGCCCGGACGAGTCGGGACGAGTCCGGTCGGGACGACGACGGGACCGAGGACGAACGGGTCCGGACCGTCCGCGCCGTTGCGTTCGCCCTGGCGGGCGGGACCGGAGCGGACCCCGCCGTCCGGGCCGAGGCCCGCCGACGCTTCGAGCTGGGCCAGGGTGACACGGCGCTCCGCTCGGCGGCGCTCGACGTGGTGGCCCGGGTCGCGACACGGGACGAGCACCGGGAGATCGAGCGCCGGTGGCGGAACGCCGACACCCCCCAGGACCAGCTGCGCCACCTCCACCACCTGGCCGACACCCCGGAGGCCGACGACCTCCGGCGCACGCTCGAGCTGGCCCTCGGCGAGGTCCGGGCCCAGGACCGGCCCTACCTGCTGCGCCGGGCGTTGCAGCACCCGTCCCTGGGCGCTCTCGTCTGGGACGAGGTCGAGTCACGCTGGTCGGAGGTCGTGGCCGGATGCTCGGCCAGCGGACTGGCCCGGATGCTCGAGGGGATCACCCGCTGCACGGACCGGCAGCTGGCCGGGCGGATCGAGTCCTTCCTGGCCGGGGAGCGACCGGAGGGAACCGGCCGAACGGTCGACCAGCACGTCGAACGGATGTGGGTGTCGGTGACGGTCGCGGAGCGACTGGGCGCCGACTGAGCCGCGGCCGGGCCGGCCGGCGTCAGTCGAACGTGCCGCCGCGACCCAGGAACCGTGAGGCGAGGGCGACGTGGATCGCCACGCCCGTGGCCATGGCGTTCTCGTCCATGACCATCAGGTTGGAATGGCAGGCGGGTGCCGTGAGCGGATCGACGACCCCCTCGGGGCACGCCCCGAGGAACGCCATGGCGCCGGGAACGCGCTGCAGCACGTAGGAGAAGTCCTCGGAGCCCATGGTCGGCGCCGGGAGTTCGACGACCGGGGCCGAGTCACCGACGATGTCGCGGGCCGTCTCCACCAGGAACCTGACGGCCCGGTCGTCGTTGACCGTCACCGGATGGCCCTCGTGGATCTGCACCTCGGCCTCGCATCCGTGGGCGGCGGCGACGCCCTCGGCCACCCGGCGGATGTTGTCCCACACGGCGTGTCGGGTCCGTTCGCTGACCGCCCGGACCGTGCCGAGCAGCGACGCCCGTTCGGGGATGACGTTGTGCGTCGTGCCGGCCCGGATCCGGCTCACCCCGACGACCGCCGGGTCGAACGCGTACACGGTCCGGGTGACCATGGTCTGCAACGCCAGCACCACCTCGCAGGCCACGGGCACCGGATCGATCGCCCAGTGGGGCGACGAGGCATGTCCGCCGCGACCGACGATGTCGATCGTGAACTCGTCGGAGGATGCGAGCAGCGCACCGTGTCGCCAGGCGACGCCACCGGCCCGGAGGTTCGGTGTCACGTGGAGCGCGAACGCGGCGTCGACACCGTCGAGCACGCCCTCGGTGATCATCGACTCGGCCCCGCCGCAGGCCTCCTCACCGGGCTGGAACATGAAACGGACCGTGCCGGCGAGATCGCCACGACGGCCCGCCAGCACCCGGGCGGCACCGACGAGCATGGCGGTGTGGGCGTCGTGGCCGCAGGCGTGCATGCGGCCCGACTCGACGCTGGCGTACTCGAGTCCCGTGTCCTCGTCCATGGCCAGGGCGTCCATGTCGGCGCGCAACAACACCGTCGGGCCGTCCCCCGCCACGAGGTCCGCCACCACCGACGTGGAGGCGGTCCCGGTCCGGACCTCCAACCCGAGGTCGTCGAGGGAGTCGAGCACCGCCGCCTGGGTTCGGGGCAGGTCCAGTCCGAGTTCGGGGTGCCGGTGGATCCGACGACGGAGGTCGACCACTGCGGGGAGCACCCCGGCGACGTCGGCCGGGAGGCTCACGTCGCCGCCGCCAGCCCGAGGACCAGACCGATCTGGCCCAGGTGGTAGGTCGTGATGATCGCCATGCGGCTCTGCGGGAAGTCGCCGACGAAGCGACTCCAGCCGATGCAGGCGTCCGACAGGTAGAACAACAGCGCACCGGCGATCGCCAGGGGGATCGTGGTGCCGATCGCGCAGGCCACCATGACCGAGATCGCCGTGATGTAGGCCGCGACGGGCAGCGTGAGCCGTCGGTCGGTCCGGCGGGCGCCGAGCACGACCGTGCGGCCGACGGCGGCCGTGGCGACCACGACCACCAGGATCCCGACGATCAGCGCGTTCCGGTCGAGCCCCAGGTTGACCAGCGCCGCGATGTAGCAGAGGTGCCCGATCAGGAACGACGCCAGACCGGGGACGAACAGGTCGTCGAGCATGAGGAAGACGTCACCGGCGAGCGAGCAGACCAGCCCGGCCAGCAACCACCATCGGGCCGCCTCCGAGGCCGGGTCCCCCAGCGCCAGGACCGCACCGATCAGCACCACCATGGTGAGGGGCTTGAACACGTACTCGACCGGCCGTCGGGCCGTGGACACGGCCCACCAGTCGGCGAACGCGACGACCAGCGTGGCGACGATCAGCCACCAGAACGTCGTCACGAGAGCAACTCCTCGATCGGCGCCCAATCGAGCGACTCGGCGAGCCGCATCCGGGCCTGCACCACGTGCCGGGGCCGGTTCACCCCGAGCACCCCGGTGCAGCGGTCGCCACGACGGAACGCGACCACGAAGCGCTGTTCCTCGAAGGACCCGTCGAGGACGTGCACCTCGTCGGTCGCCGCAGGTCGACCCGCCATCTGGAGCTTGCGGTCGTACTGGTCGGACCAGAACCACGGGACGCTCACGAACGGAGCCGGATCGTCGTCCGCCGCCAGGAGGCGACGCCCGGCGGCGGCACCCTGCTCGATGGCGTGCTCCCACTGCTCCACGCGCATGCGCTCGCCGAAGTGGGGGTTGAACCACTCGGCGACGTCGCCGGCGGCGACCACCCCGGGTGCCGCCAGGCAGGTCTGGTCGCAGGTCACCCCGTTGCCGACCGGAACGCCCGAACCCTCCAGCCAGGCCACGTCGGGCACGACACCGATCCCGATGACGACGACCGAGGCGTCGACGACCGATCCGTCGGCCAACGACACGCCCCGAACCCGCCCGCCGTCGGCGACGAGCCCGTCGACACCGACACCGAGCCGGACGTCGACCCCGTGGACCCGGTGGAGGTCGGCGACGAAGGTGCCGACGGCCTCCGGGAGGACCCGGACCATGGGGGCGGGGGCCGCCTCGATCAACGTGACCTCCAGCCCCAGCTCCCGACAGGTCGCTGCCACCTCGGCCCCGATGAAGCCTGCGCCGATCACTGCGACGCGGTCGGGGCCGGCGAGCAGGTCGGACCGCAGCGCCAGACTGTCGTCCAGGGTGCGCAGCACGTGGACGCCGCCGAGCGACGGTCCGGGCAGCGCCCTCGGCGTCGCTCCCGTCGCCACGACGACCCCGGACGCCGACAGCGCGGATCCGTCGGCGAGGTCCAACCGCAGCGCACCGGCATCGAACGCCGCCACGGGCGTTCCGAGTCGGAGGTCGACGCCGAGGTCGTCGAGCCGGCCGGCCAGGGGTTGGTGGGCGGCGGTCGGCTCCATCGTGCCGGCCAGCACCTGCTTGGAGAGGGGTGGTCGGTCGCTCGGCAGTTCGGTGGCTGCGTCGAGGACCACGACGTCACCGTCGTGACCGCCCGAGCGGAGCGCGTCGACCGCGCTCAGCCCAGCGAGCGACGCCCCGACGACGACGATCGGCGACACGTTGGACTCCCCCTCGACCCGGAGTTCCCGGAGACCGCAGGTCCGGACCGGTGGCCCGGACTCAGTCCTCGACCGTGATCGCCTGCTTGGGGCAGCGGCGAGCCGCCTCCTCGACCTTGTCGCGGAGGTCCTCGGCCGGCTCCTCCTGGAGCACGTAGAGGAAGTCGTCGTCCCGGACCTCGAAGACCTCGGGTGCGATCCCCATGCACACGGCGTTGGACTCGCACAGGTCGAAGTTCACGACCACCTTCATGTCGACTCCCCTCGGAAGCTCGGTCCCAGCGGTACGCACCGGCGGGCTGCGGCTCTCGACACTACCCCCGGGCGGGTCGGAACGCTGGCGTCGGCGGCAGTCGCCACAACGGCGTTGCGCTGGGACGAGGAAGCCGGCGCACGTGGGCTCAGAAGACCGTGTAGCCGCCGTCGACGACGAGGCAGTCCCCCGTGTGGAAGCTCAGCGTCGGATCGGACAGGAACACGGCGGCTGCACCGAAGTCATCGGGTGTCCCCCACCGGCGCACCGGCGTCCGGGCCGTCGTGGCGTCCACGAACTTCTCCCAGCCGAGCAGGGGCGCTGTCAGGTCGGTCTCGGTCCACCCCGGCACGAGCGAGTTGGCCCGGATCCCGTGGCGGGCCAACTCGACCGCCAGTCCCCGGACGAGCGACAGGATGCCGGTCTTCGACACCGAGTACGCCTGGTTCGCCGGGGCGCCGTGGATGGCGCTCGTCGACGACACCCCGACCAGCGCTCCACCCCCACCCCGCTCGACCATGTGCCGGGCTGCGGCCCGGAAGCACAGGAACGCACCGTCGAGGTTGACGGCCATCACCCGGCGCCAGCCCTCCAGCGTCTGCTGTGTGAACGGTGTGGCGCCACCGATCCCGGCGTTCGCGATCATCGTGTCGATGCGATCGAAGCGGTCGAGCGTCGCTGCCGCCGCCGCATCCACCTGGCCCTCGTCGGCGACGTCGACCTCGAACGCTCCGGCGATCCCGCCGAGGGCACGCAGCTCGTCGACCGCCGAGGCGTTGCGGTCGGCCCGCCGGCCCCACACCACCACGGTGGCACCGGCGGCCACGAGTGCCCGGGCCATGCCCAGTCCGATCCCGGCGTTGCCACCGGTGACCACGACGACTCGATCGGTCAGGTCGAACACGTGCGCCTCCCGGTGCCGTGGGGCCCGTCGGCGCGGGCGGCGTGGGGGGCGCAGCGTAGCGGCCGCGACTACGTTCCCCGGGGTGACGAACGGCCACGGGCTGGACCCGAACGCGCTGGAGGAGCTCCGGGACCGCATCCGCCGGGAGGTCGACGACGGTCTGGCACCGGCGGCGCAGTTCGCTCTCGCCCGCCACGGCGAGCTGCTGGCGTTCGAGTCGTTCGGCACCGCCTCGGACTCGACCCGGTTCTCGCTGTTCTCCTGCACGAAGGCCTGGATCGCGGCCACGGTGTGGCAGTTGATCGGCGAGGGGCTCCTGAGCCCCGACACCCGGGTCGTGGAGCTGGTGCCGTCGTTCGGATCGGCGGGCAGCTCGGCTGATGCCGTCGGGCGGCTCACGCTGGAGCACGTCCTGACGCACACCGGAGGGTTTCCCTACGCGCCCCTCGGCCCGCCGGCGTGGTCGGACCGGGAGGACCGCCTCCGGGCGATGGAGCGCTGGCGGCTCAGCTGGGAACCCGGAGAGCGGTTCGAGTACCACGCGACCTCGGCGCACTGGGTCGCCGCCGAGATGATCGAGACGGTCACGGGCCGCGACTACCGGGCGGTGGTGCGCGAGCGGGTGACCGAGCCGCTGGCGCTGCCGACGTTCCTGCTCGGGCTGGGCGCCGAGGACGCCGAGGACGTCGCCGAGTTGGTGTCGGTGGGTGAGCTGCCGGGCGAGGCCGAGCTGATCGAGTTGTTCGGCACCGCCGATCTGCCGCTCGGCGAGGTGACCCCTGACGTCCTGCTGGCCTTCAACGACCCCGCCCCTCGGACGGTGGGGATCCCCGGGGGCGGTGGGCTGGGGACGGCCGCCGATCTGGCGCTGCTCTACCAGGCGTTCCTCCACGACCCGCTCGGGCTGTGGGACCCGCAGGTCCTGGTCGACGGGACCCAGCACGTGCGCTGCACCCACCCGGTGCCGCTGACGGGGATTGCCAGCAACCGCACCCTCGGCCTGGTGCTCGCGGGCGACGACGGCATGTCCTCGCTACGGGGGATGGGCCACGGCGTGTCGTCGCGGGCGTTCGGACACAACGGCGCTGCGGGTCAGATCGCGTGGGCGGACCCGGTCTCGGGTCTGTCGTTCGGGTTCACGATCTCCGGAGTGGACCGGAACTTCCTGCGCGAGGCCCGGCGGACCGCCGGCATCGCCAGCCGGGCCGCGGCCACCGCCACGGCGTAGCGACGACGGCGGAGCAACGAGCGACGGACCGGTCGCTCGCCGGAGACGGCGAACCGGCGAACCCTGCCGAACCGGGCGGGGCCGGGCGGGTTCAGTCCAGATGGGCCGTGTCGTTGAACCGACGCACTCGCCACGCGCCGTCGCCAACCACGACGATCTCGCTGATCGAGCCGTTGTCGGCAGCGGAGAACTCGAAGACCCCGGCGCCCGTGGCGATGGAGAGCGCCTGTCCGATGACCCCTCCGTGCACGACCGCCACGACGCGACCGCCCGGGTACGCGGCCACGACCCGTTCGATGCCCGCGACGACTCGAGCCTCGAAGCCCTCGGAGGACTCGGCCCCGGGGATCACGTCCCAGCGTCCGATTCGTAGCGCCTCGGCGAACAACGGATCACCCGCCGCGACCCGGGCGCGGATGCTGCCCTCCCAGTCACCGAGGTGCACCTCCCGGAGCTCATGGACCTCGAGTGGCCGGTGACCGGTGATGCCGACGAGCGGAGCGGCGGTCTGGTGGGTGCGACGGAGCGAGGACACGACCACCCCGTCGATGAACCCGCCGTCAGCGTGCTCGGAGGCGAGTCGCCGGCCGACGGCCTCGGCCTGTCTGACTCCCTCGGGCGTGAGTTCCGGGTCGCCGTGACCGTCCCGGGTTGGGTGGGGGCGGTCCGGGTGCTCCGGCGTGGTGGCACCGTGCCGGACCAGCAGGATCGTCGTGGCGCCGGTGGGCGCCGCCCACGGCCGCTGCGGGATCCCGTCGGCAGTTGGTTCCTCGCTCACCGGTTGCTGCTCCTCGGTTCAGGGCTCACTCGACCGGGGTGATCCCGCACTCGTCGACCAGGTAGGCCGTGACGCGCTGGCCGGCGGCGACCACCTCGTCGTTCCGCTGGGTCAACCGACCGACCTGCGTGGGGTCATCGGTGTCCACGGCGGCCAACTCGTTCCAGTAACCGCTCATCGTGGCCAGGTCACCGGCGATCTCGGGCGGGGCCGCCGCCGACAGGCCGGCGACCTCCGCGGCGATGACGTCGAAGGACTCGACCGAACTGGCGTCGATGCTGCCCAGGACCTGGTTGAAGGACTCGGCCCGCTGGCAGAAGTCACCGGTCCCCGAGGAATCCGCTCCGGGGGACACCGACGGGACGACGGTGGACGTAGGGTCCGGGGCCGCCGAGGGAGCCGAGTCATCGGTGGACGAGCACCCGACGGCGAGGACGATCACCGCCACAGCCAGACCGGCCCGTCCCAAAAAACGGGACGGTCTGGCAGGGCGTTGGCAAGTCCCCCCGCTGCTCACCACCCTGGGCATCGACACGCAGCGGACCCTACCGCTCCGATGATGACGTGCAGTCCGCAGCCCGCAGTCCGCAGCCCCCCGTCCACAGTCCGCAGTCCGCAGTCCCCCGTCCACAGTCCGCAGTCCGCAGTCCCTGCTCGGCTGCGGCCGGGAGCCTCCGCCCGACGCGGGCCGCCCGCCCCTCGCCGCCGGAACGACCCTCAGGTAGACTGGAACACGTTCTAGTTCGATCGGTCTGACCAGCACCCGCCGCCACCCACCCCGGAGGTCCCCATGCCCACCACCGACGACGCCGGCAGGATCGTTCGCTCGCCCTTCCCCATTCCCTTCGGATGGTTCCAGGTCTGCTGGTCCGCCGACCTGAAGCCCGGCGACATCAACCCGCTCGACTACTTCGACCGCAAACTCGTCGTGTGGCGGGACGAGGAGGGCGCGGCCCACGTCAACGACGCCTTCTGTCCGCACCTGGGCGCCCACTTCGCCTACGGCGGCAGCGTCCACGGCACGGACCTGGCCTGCCCGTTCCACGGCTGGCGATTCGATGGGGACGGCCGCAACACGCTCATCCCCTACTCGGAGCGGACCAACAAGAAGGCCTGCGTCACGTCGTACCCGGTGACCGAACGCAACGGGATCATCCTGGCGTGGTACCACCCCCACGGCGACGCACCCGCCTGGGAGATCCCCGACGTCCCCGAGTTCAACGACCCCGACCACTACACACCGGTCGAGACCCGTGAGTACGTGATCGACGCTCCCTGGCAGGACCTGGCCGAGAACGGCGTCGACTCGGCCCACTTCCGCTACGTCCACCACACCGAGCTGGTGCCCGAGCTCGAGAGCTACGAGACCGACGGCCCCCGGACGAAGATGCGCTCGATCCAGAAGTTCCCGACGCCCCGCGGCATCGTCGACGGACGGATCGACGCCGACTCGTTCGGCCCGGGATTCAGCGTCATCCGGTTCTCCGGGATCGTCGACACCGTCCTCATGGGCTGCAACACACCGCTCACCCGCAACCGCTGCCACATGCGCTTCACGTTCACCGTGAAGAAGCTCGGCGACGACGCCGCCATCAACTCGACGGTCGGCCAGGCGTTCGTCGACGAGATCGACAAGCAGGTCCAGGAGGACACGCCGATCTGGCAGAACAAGGCGTTCCTGGCCAGGCCCGCCCTGGCCGACACCGACGGCCCCTTCACCCCGTTCCGACGGTGGGCCGCCCAGTTCTACGCCGAGCCCGTGGACGACTCGCAGCTGGTGTACGTCCCGGCGGAGACCCGGGAGTTCGCCCCGATCGAGACGGCCTCACGTCGGTTCGGCACGGATCCATTCGCCGACTGACCGGCGGCCGGCTGCCGCGCCGACGACAACCGCCGGAGTCAGCGCTGCGGCCACGACGACGGCGGAATCGGGTCGGCCGTCCGACGACCCCGGACGAGGCCGATGACGAGCAGCACCACGCCGACGAGGAACGAGACCACCGAGACCGCGACCGCCGCCAGGAATCCCAGCGCCGGACCGATCAGGCCCAGCGCGTCGTCGGTGCCGAACACCCGTCCCACCCGCACGCTGCCGCCGCGACCCGCACCGGGTTCCCCCGTCGTCGCGCACGTCAGGGTGTAGCCGCCCGGGCCGACTTCGGCCTGTCGGATCATCCGGACCTCCTCCCTCCCCTGCCGGAGGAACTCCGTGCCGGCGATCGGCGCCTCGAGAGGGACCTGATCACCGGAGTCGGACCGCAGTTCACAGTCCGGCTCACCCGCCGACGGCGGCGAGACCGCCACCCCCACGGTCATCGACGCGTCCCGGCCCTGATCGAGCGGCTCGGCCACGGTGAACCGGAGCTCCCCCGGCAGGAGCGCCGATTCCGGGCCGTCCACCACGACGTCCCGCTGGAACTGCCCGGCGTCGAACCGGCCGACGGTGAGCGCGGTCCCGGCGACACCGACCACCACGGACAGCGCCACGAGGATGGAACCGGCGATGACGAAGCCCCGACCGGGACGGGACGGCGGTGCCACCTGAGGGATCGGCGCACCCCACGGGTTCGGACCGGGCCCCGCCGGCGGTCCGGCGGGAGGCCCGGACGGAGGACCGGGGGGCAGCGAACTCAGGGCTTCTCGCTCCCCACCACCCACATGGCGTAGAACTGCGCAGCGCCGCCGTAGGCGTGGCCCACGGCCACCCGGGCGCCGTCCACCTGGTGGTCACCCGCCTGGCCGCGGACCTGGAGGGCCGCCTCGCCGAAGCGGATCATCCCGGAGGCGCCGATCGGGTTGGTCGACAGCACACCGCCGGAGCAGTTCACCGGCAGGTCGCCGGTCATCTGGGTGGAGCCGTCCTCGGTCATCCTCCAGCCCTCACCCTCGGGAGCGAACCCGAGGTTCTCGAGCCACATCGGCTCGTACCACGAGAACGGGACGTACATCTCGACGACGTCGACCTGACTCCGCGGGTCGGTGATCCCGGCCTGCGCGTACACGTCGGCGGCGCACTCCTTGCCGGCGTCAGGATTGACCTGATCCCGACCCGACGCCGTGGCCGGCTCCGAGCGCATGGCCGTGCCGTGGATCCACGCCGGCGGGACACCGGACGATGCGGCCGACGCCTCGGCGGCGTCCTCGGAGGCCAGCACCAGCGCAATGGCGCCATCGGAACCCGGGCACGTCTCGGAGTAGCGGATCGGCTCCCACAGCATGAACGACTCCTGGATGGACTCGAACGTGATGTCGGGTTCGTGCAGGTGCGCGTAGGGGTTCTTGAGCGCGTTCAGCCGGTCCTTGAGCGCCACGAGGATGCCGATCTCGTCGGGGGCGTTCGAGCGTCGGATGTACTCCCGGATGAACGGGGCGAAGTAGCCGCCTGCACCCGCCACCAGCTGCTGCTGGAACGGGATGGGGAACGACAACGCCCACATCGCCTCGGACACCGACTGCTGCTGCCAGGCGATCGTGAGCACCCGGTCGTGCACACCGGACTGGACGTGCGATGCGGCGACGATCGCCGTGGAACCGCCGACGGAACCGGCGGTGTGGACCCGGAACAGCGGCTTGCCGACCGCCCCGAGCGCCTCGGCCAGGTACGACTCGGGCATCATCATGCCCTCGAAGAAGTCGGGTGCCTTGCCGACCACGACCGCGTCGATGTCGTCCATCGTCAGGTGGGCGTCGTCGAGCGCCCGGAACACCGCCTCGCGGAGCAGACCGGGGAGCGAGACGTCGCCCCGCACGGCGGCGTACTTGGTCTGGCCGACGCCGACCACGGCCACACGATTGCCTGCCATCAGTCTCCTCCCTCGAGGACGCACACCAGGTTCTGCTGGAGCAGGTGTCCGGCGGTCGCATGGGCCACGCCCCGACCGACCGATCCGTCCATGATCCGCGTGGCCACCTCGCCGAGCCGGATGAGCCCGGCGGCCATCATCGGGTTGGCGGCGAGTGCGCCACCTGACGGGTTGACCTGTACCCCGTCACCCAGGCCGAGCCCGTCGAGCACGAGCTGCTCCTGGTGGGTGAACGGAGCGTGGACCTCGGCCACGTCGAAGGTGCCGTCCACGCCGGCGTGCTGGGCGGCGATCGCCACCGACGGGGCGGTCGTCAGGTCCCGGGCGCCGATCTGGTGGCCGTCGATCCGGTGGTCGATTCCACGGATCCAGGCCGGACGATCCACCCAGGCCCGGGCCCGGTCGTCTGCGGCGAGCACGACGGCCACGCCGCCGTCCGAGATGGGCGGGCAGTCGTGGACCCGCAGCGGATCGGACAGCATCGGGGCGGCGAGCAGGTCCTCGACCGAGGGCGAGCCGACCACCTGGGCGTGGGGGTTGGAGCGGGCGGCCTCACGGTTGCGGTGCGCCACCTCGGCCATCCGTTCCTCGGTCGTGAGCCCGGCGTCGAGCATGGCCCGGGCCTGCAGGCCGGCGTACGCCACCGAATCCGGCCAGAGCGGCCCGACGTAGTACGGGTCGAGCATCCGGCTCATCACCCGCGGCAGGTCGCCGGGCGAGGCCTTGGAGTAGCTGTAGACGAGGGCCGTGTCGGCGGCGCCGGTCTGGATCTTCAGCCAGGCCTCGTAGAGCGCCCAGGCCCCGTCCATCTCGACGTGGCTCTCGACGATCGGCGGCCAGGCTCCGACCGCATCCAGCGTCATCACGAAGCTGAACGCCTGACCGGCGAGGTAGTCGGAGCTACCCGAACAGGTGAAGCCGATGTCGGCGATTCCCGCACCGACCTGGTCGAGCGCCTGCCGGATCACCGGCTGGATCATCTCGACCTCGTTGAGCTCCGTGGCCGCCCGGCGATGCCGGCTCTGGGCCACGCTGACGATGGCGACGTCTCGCATCACATGTGTCCCTTCAGCTGCTCGGCGGGCACGTCCGGCTCGTCGATCGGCCGCCAGTAACGGATGTTCTCCATGCTGGTCGTGAGCTGGTCGTCGTCGACCCAGACGGGCTCGACGCGCATCCCGATGCGCACCTGGTCGTGGGCGATCTCGCCCATCGTCCCGTAGAGCGACACGGCGGCGCCATCGGGCAGGAAGAGCGCCGAGACGAACGGCGTGGGGGGAGCGTTGACCCCGAAGCCGATGTGCACGACACAGAACGAGGTGATGGTCGCCTTCGGGCCCACCTCGACCTGCTCGGTGGTCCGCAGGCCCGAGACCGGTGAGACACCACGGGGCGGCACGTAGACGTCGCCGGTCTCCGGGCAGCGCTCGCCCAGGATCCGCTTCTCGGTGAGACCCCGCAGGAACCGCGACGTTGCCAGGCCGGGCGAGTAGTCGTAGCGCATGGAGGCCGGAACGACCTGTCGTTGGACGGGATCCTCACCCAGGTCGACCGGCACGCTCGGCACCGGTTGGGTCCAGAGTCCGTCCGGCAGCGTCGAGACGCTGCGGTCCTCGCTCGGGTCGATGCTCACGACGCACCTCCGTCCAGTTCGAAGCAGGCGATGTCGGTGATCGCACCCGTCGGCTCGTCCGCCCAACGGATGCGTACCCGGGCCCCCGTCGAGACCGATTCGGGACCGGGAGCGTCAACGACGTGGAGCATGGCGGTGTCGGCACCGTCGAGCCGGATCAACGCGAGCGCATGTGGCGTCTGCAGCGGCTGACCCTCGCGCACCTCGGACACCCAGCTCCACGAGGTGATCTCACCGGTGTCACCCACCTCGACGAGTTCGTCGAGCGGCGCCCCGGTCCGGGGGTCGTACTCGACCGGCGGGCACACGACCCGTCCGGCGGTGTCGCGGATCCCGAGCACCGTGCGGTTGCGCAGCGCCGTGACGAACGCTCCCACGACCGGTCCCGTCGTCCGGTTGAACGGGTACTCGATCACCAGTGGCGCCCGCAGCAGGTCGCTGCCTGCGGCGCCGTCGGTCTCGTCTGCAGCCACTGTCACCCCCGAGGTCCGGCCTGAGATCGCCAGACTAGAACACGTTCCTGTTTTCAGTGAAGTCGCCCCGATCCCGGCGATGGAGCCGGGCGCTCAGGCGTCGACCCGACGCAGGACGTTGCGGTCCGTGTGGTGGAACAGGTCCTCGAACTCGGCCATCCGCAGGACGGTGTCCTCGTCGTAGGAGAACTCGTCCTCACCGACGCGAACCGTGCACTCGTAGGAGACCGTCGACGACCGCTGCGACAGGTACCGGTTCTCGATGATCCCGTACACCGGGTCACCGGCCTCGGCCCGGAGCGTGAACTCGCGACCGTCCGCAGTCGTCGTGGCCGCCGCGAGCACCACCGTGCCCCGCGGGACCATGAACCCCCGCATGACCGTGCCCGAGTCCGCGCACCACAGCCAGTAACCGATCTCGGTGTGGAACGGATCGACCTCGTCGCCCCGCCACGCCGACATCCGATAGTCCAGGCCGTAGAGGTGCTGGTCCCCGTTGTCCACGGGCCCGAACGGACTGAAGGTCAGCCGCTCCCGGTACGGCGTCTCGATGGACTCCTGCTCGGCGTGGTGGAACGAGAAGTCCACCCCGCCCTCACCCTCCCAGGTCCCCACGAGACCCCGGAGCGGCCCCAGCTTGTCGAACTCGTCGAACGGCACGTCGTCCCTCCTGATCCCGACCACGTCCGGCGGCCGCGCCCCCACCCTAGGCATCGGATGGCGGGTTCAGCACCCGAGCCCTGCGCCGGGACCGTCCGCGGGCCTACGCTCGTGAATCGGGCCGGATGGCCCGGAATCACGAGGTGCCGACGTGACCGATCTACCGCCCATCCCCGGCCGCGGCGATCCGACCCTTCCCGACGGGCCGCCGGTCGCGCCGCCCCCCGGGCCGCCGGTCGCACCCCCGCCTGGGCCGCCGGTCGCACCCCCGCCTGGGCCGCCGGTCGCACCGCCCCCGGGCTCCGCCCCTCCGCCACCCGGTCCTCCCGGGTCGTACGCGCCACCCCCGGGCGGGTACGCGCCACCCCCGGGCGGGTTCGCCCCGCCGCCCGGTGCGCCGAGCCCGCCGTCCGGGTCGAACGGCCTGGCGATCGGAGCGCTGGTCTGCGGAGTCGTCGGGTTGGCGACCTTCTGGGTGTGCGGTCTGGGTGGTGCGGTCGGCGTCGCCGGCATCGTCCTGGGCATCGTCGGACTGAACGCGGCCAAGCAGCGGCCGGACCGGGGCGGCCGGGGACTCGCCATCGGTGGCATCGTCACCGGCGTACTGGCGATCCTGGCGTCGATCGCGTTCGTCCTGTTCGTGTTCGTGCTGGCGGAATCGTCGAGCGACCTCTCGGAGGTCAACTCGGATCCGTCCGACGGTTTCTGCGACCAGGGCCGGTTCCTCCAGGACCCGGACTGCACGGGCGGCTTCGACCCCGGTGGACTCAACTCGGACCCGGCCGACGGGTTCTGCGACGAGGACCGGTTCCTGCAGGACCCCGACTGCTGAGCCGCCCGCCCGGGGCGGTCCCGGTCACTTGACGACGCGTGCCTGCCAGAGCGTGGCGCCCGTCGGAGCGGTCACCGTCAGGTTGCCGTCGTTGCGCACCGTGAACCGGTCCGCCCCCTTGAACCCGGTGCCGAAGTCGCGCAGGACCGGCCCACCCGGCACCCGGACGGCCAGCTCACCGAACTGCCCCATGACGAGCTCGGCCCGGCCCGAGGAGTGGGACGTCCCCGAGGTCCACACCACGCGGGAGTCGCGCCGCCGGTAGAGCACCAGGTTGCCGTCGGTCTGCATCAGCAGTTCGTGGCTCCGGTCGGCCGAGAACAACGCCCGGCCGGCCGGCAGGACCTGTCCGAACCAGAGACCGTCCACCTGGGGTCGGGTGCCGTTCGAGACCCAGATCGTCGTGTACTGCGACAGTTGCCGACCGGGGCCCCAGTAGCCCGAGACGATCCGGAAGGAGCCGTCCGCGTCCAGGACGAGACGCTCGACCCCACCCAGACCCACGCCCGACTGCCAGAGACGGACGTTCCC
>CAYMKW010000027.1:0-31099 GCA_964391365.1 uncultured Microthrixaceae bacterium
GTGCATGACCGGCGGCGCGTTCGCCGACATGATCAGGGGCCTCGCCTCGGGCGACTGAAACGAGCCCACCTGCGGCGCTGCTCGAGCTGCTCGACCGTCGGCTCCCCAGTCGTGACAGGCTGCTCGCATGCAGGTCCACCTCGTCGACGGCACCTACGAGCTGTTCCGCTCCTACTACTCGCCCCGTGGCGGACACGTGAACGCGGCCGGCGAGGAGGTCGGCGCCACCCGCGGTGTGCTGCGTTCGGTGGCCGCCATGCTGCGCGACGGTGCCACCCACCTGGGAGTGGCGACCGACCACACGGTCGAGTCGTTCCGCAACGAGTTGTGGGCCGACTACAAGACGGGCGAAGGGATCGACCCGGAGCTCTCGGCACAGTTCCCGTGGGTCGAGGATGCGCTCCGGGCGCTCGGCGTGACGGTGTGGCCCATGGTGGAGGTCGAGGCCGACGACGCACTCGCCGCCGCCGCCGCAGTGGCGGCGACGGACGACCGGGTGCAACGAGTGCTGATCTGCACTCCCGACAAGGACCTGGCCCAGTGCGTTGTCGGGGACCGTGTCGTGCAACTCGACCGACGTCGGGAGGAGCTCCGCGACGCCGACGCCGTGCTGGACAAGTACGGCGTGCCGCCGGAGTCCATCCCCGACTGGCTGGCGCTCGTCGGCGACGCCGCCGATGGGTTCCCGGGTCTGCCCGGCTGGGGAGCGAAGAGCGCCGCCGCCGTGCTGCGCGTCTACGGGCACCTCGAGGCGATCCCCGACGCCCCGGGCCAGTGGGACGTCCCCGGACTGCGCGGCGCTGCGAAGCTGGCCGCCACGCTCGCCGGTCAGCGGTCGGACGCCGAACTGTTCCGCACGCTGGCGGTCCTGCGGACCGACGTCGCCGTCGGTGGCGTCGACGACTGGCGCTGGACCGGCCCGGGCGACGACCTCGACGAGTGGTGCGCTCGGCTCGACGCCCCGGACGTCCTGCGAACCGTCGGTCGCCTGCAGGCGCGATGAACCTGGACGGGACGCCGACCTACCGGGTCGGTGGCCACAGCCCGAGCAGGCGCCCGCCCTGCCGTCCCGGTGCTGGATCCTTCCGCCGGAGAGCACGGAATCGGGTTCGGGTACGCTGGGGGAGGCCCCGGAGCGGCGGAGCCGGCACGCTGAACAGGGGCGAGGTCCGTGGATCAGGTGTCGGCGGCTGCTTCGAACAGCGCTCAGACGGGAACGAACGCGTTCAGGTGCGCCGCACCGAGTGCGGCGCTCTATCTGAATCCATCCGGCCTCGTGTCCGCCTGCTGCGGTAGTTGGCACGTCCTCGGGACCGTGACCGGCCCCGAGCGGCGTTCGTTGCGCGACATCTGGCATGGGGCGCGCCGGGATCTGCTCGAGGGCGCTGTCCGCTCCGCAGACACCTCCCTCGGGTGTTGGGAGTGCGGGCAGGCCGCGGCGGAGGGCCACAGGGAGTCGAGTCTGGCCGCCGTGTTCGACCGATTCACAGGTCGACACGCGGAGTACCCGGCGATCTTGGACCTCGCATTGTCGAATCGCTGCAACCTCGCCTGTGTCATGTGCAACGGCGGCCTGTCATCAACGATCCGCGCCCGCCGCGAGGGCCGTCCCCCGCTCCCTTCGGCGTACGACGATCGCTTCTTCGACGAACTCGACGAGTTCCTTCCCCACGTCCGAAGGTTCCAGTTCAAGGGAGGCGAGCCGTTCCTGGCGA
The DNA here is from genome assembly GCA_964391365.1 of uncultured Microthrixaceae bacterium. Lineage (GTDB taxonomy): Bacteria > Actinomycetota > Acidimicrobiia > Acidimicrobiales > Microtrichaceae > SXMI01. The sequence goes on from CAYMKW010000027.1 coordinate 1,716, forward strand.
GTGAGAACCAGCGGATCTGGAGGCGTCTCGTCGACCTTGATCTCGGGCCCGAGGTCTGTGTCACGACGAATGGGACCATCTGGTCCGACGAGGTTGCCGAACTCGTCGAGCGGCTCCGGATGGACGTGATCATCTCGGTGGATGCGGTCGAAGCGGATCGGCTCCGGTCGATCCGCTCGGGCATCAACCCGACTGCTTTCTGGCGAAACGTCGATCGCTTCTCCGAGATCGCGGCCCGGACCGGCGCCCATCTCGAGCTCGCCATGTGTCTGATGGCCGGGAACTGGGATCAGTTGCGGGGCCTGCTCGAGGTGGCCGATCGGCGGGAGTGCGACCTCAGCGTGATCTGGGTCGACGGGCCCGCCAGATTCGGGCTGCTCGGCCTGCCGGCCGATGAACTCGGGCAGGTCGCTGCGGCAATGGATGCCCAGGACTCGGTGTCCGCTCCGCTGCGACCGGACCTCGAGCGGATCTGGGAGGACGTTCGTCATCGTGTCCGGTCCGCTCTGCGGGCGGAGCCGGCTGCGTCGCGACCTGCTGAACCGCACGGGACCGACGTGGCTGTCACGCTCGGCAAGCGATCGGCTGCTGACACGGTCGATGCCGTTCGGCGCCAACTCCTCGAGGAGAGTGGGACTGCCGAGGTCGCCCAGCTCCGCATCGACCACGAGGTCTTCACCGCCGTCGCTGCCCCCGATTGGAGCCGGGACCTGGATCTGGACGACTGGGTGGGTCGAGGGTTCGACGAGACGATGTTCCTGCTCGGTCGCGGAACTCGTTCGGTCGTGCGGGCCGGGATGGACTCGCTGGAGGGAGGCGTCCACGTCGCCCGGGTCGAGTTGGTGACCGATGGCGGCTCACCTCGTCGCCTGCTCGTGGCGTATGTCCCGCCTGGTCCCGGGGCGTCCACCGGGTGGTTGCTGATCTCGCAGCGAACTCGATGAGTGCGTCGCCCCTCCTCTGAGCTCACCGCAGCCGTCACCCGTGGGGAGGTGGCAGTTTGGGGCTCCCGCTGTCACAGGCCCCGGTTACGTTGTGTTCGTTCCATCCAGAGGATCCGAGGGGCCCGGCCCGACGACGATCCGCCAACCAGCCGGTCCGTTCGGTCAGTCGATCCGTTCGGTCCGGCACGGTGGCAATGCCGGGTTCGATGACAACGCGACCAACGCCCGGCGGCATGCCGAGGGCGTCGGCGAGAGGGAGGGGAAGACCCGTGTTCTACCTGAACGAGCATTGCGGAACCTGTGGTTGCTCGGAGGAGAGCCACCGGCCCAAGCAGCTCGACTGCGACGAGGAGTGCGCCGACGACTGCGAAGGCGAGCACGAGTCCTCGTGGGAGTACCCCTGCGATGAGTGCGAGTTCTGCGAGGACTTCCTCACCATGGACGATCCGTACGCGCAGGTGTGCCGTTGCGGCTGTCTCGTCGAGGAACACGAGTCCGTGGCGATCGACCTGTTCGATGACGATGACGATGCCGATGCCGATGCCGATGCCGATGCCGATGCCGATGCCGATGCCGCTGACGATGCCGCTGACGATGCCGCTGACGATGCCGCTGACGACGAGCTGCTGCCATCGACGGCTCGGATCGAGTGCCCCTGCGGCAACTGTGCCCTCGTGACGCCGGACGGCCCGGTCTACGTGGCCGTCGCCGAGGCCGCCGAGCTGCGGCGCGAGCGCAGGTGGCCGCTGGGCGACTCGGGGCTGCAGGTGACGGATCGGCTGGTCTCGCAGGTGTCGACGGACTTCATCGACGAGGTGCTCACCGTCGACGCTGCGATCGTCGTGGTCGATGGTGTGGTCCAACGGATCGACGGTCCGGTTCCCGCAGGCACGAAGGTGGCGCTGTTCCTGGCCGAGACCGGCGAAGGCCTGCCCGTCGCCCTGACCTGGATCGACATCGAGTGGACGGCGCCGTGACGCGTCGGGACCGGGCTGCGGACGTCAGGTGGCTGCCGCGGCCGAGCGCACTGAGCTCGGTCCGGGACGGCGGATCCGGCGCCACCCGGCCCGGGCCAACCCGGTGAGACCGTCCGGGTAGACGACGGTCACGACGACCAGCAGCAGTCCCGAGATGGCGAACTGGTACGGCGACGGCTTGCCGACCTCCTGGCCGAAGGCGATCGCCAGCACGCCGACCGGCGCCAGCAGGCCTGCGGTGATGCCTCCGGACAGGACGGCGATGCCGGCCAGGAACGTGATGGCCAGGAGCGACAGCGAGTTCAGGACCTGGAACGAGTCGGCCGAGATCGTGAGTCGCTGGTAGGCGAGCAGCGTGCCGGCTGCCCCCGCCAGCGCGGCTGAGACGGCGAACGACGAGAGCTTCGCCGAACGGACGTCCACACCCGCTGCTGCCGCCGCCTGCTCGTTCGCCCGGACCGCCAGCCAGCGCAGTCCTGTCGGTCCGCGTCGCAGGTTGGCAACGGCCAGGCCGGCGACGCAGAGCACGCCCACACAGAGCACGCCGAAGGCTGCCCGCGGGTAGGCGTCGCCGGTGGCGCTGATGCTCAGGTCGATCGGTCCGACGATCGGTTCCGGCACGTCGGTCGCAGCGATCGATCCGGTGAACCACTCCCACTTGAAGAGCAGCTCCTGGATCGCGACCGCCGCTCCGAGGGTGACGATCGCCAGGTTCATCCCCCGGACCTTGACCGCAGGGATCCCGACCAGGATCCCGACGGCGCAGGTGATCGCCACGGCGACGATGGGGGCCGCCGGGAACGGGAGTCCGGCATCCGACACCTTCACCATCGTGAACGCTGCGATGCCGGCGAACGCGTACGAGGCCAGCGAGATCTGGCCGACGAAGCCGGTGACCACCACCACGGACAGGGCGAAGGTGGCGAAGATCGCCGAGGTCGTCACGGCGGCCCGCCAGTCCGGCCCCCCGATTCCGAGCACGACGAGTGCCGCCACGACGCCGACGACGGCGACCGGGCCGACTGCCCGAGGCTCCGGCGCCACCGGGAACCGGCCCTCTCGGAGCGCACCCCGCGTCGGCAGCGACTCGCCGCGCACGACCATCACGACGACGATGATGAGGAACGGGAGCCCTTGCTGCAGGCCGATGTCGGGGAGCCAGTCGACGTCCGCCTGGAGGCTCAGAAGCAGGGACTGGGCCATTCCGATGCCGAGCCCTGCGAGCACGACCAGCGGATACGACCGGAACCCACCGAGCAGCGCCGCGGCGACCGCCGGGACGATCAGGAGCGCGTTGTTGAGCGGGTCGAGCGACACGACCTGGGCGGCCAGGATCATCGTCAATCCGGCGGACGCGGTTGCGATCATCCAGTTGCCTGCGGCGAGCCGACCCGGGTCGACCCCCAGGAGCACCGCCCCCTTCGGATTCTCCGCCGCGGCGGCGGTGGCGACGCCGAAGCGGGTCCGGGTGCTGACCAGCCAGAGCAGGCCGGTGGCCAGTACGACCAACCCGGCGAGTGCCAACCGGTCGACGCCGATGAGCCGGTCGAGCACGACGACGTTGTCCCGCGGGAGCAGCGGTCGGATGTTCGGGGCGACCGGCCACTCCAGGCCGACGAAGGACCACACGTAGAGGAACAGGCCGATCGACGCCACGACGCGTGCGAGTGCCGGCGCCCGCTGCAGGCGGCTGAACACCAGAACGTGCAGCAGCAGTCCCAGCAGGGCGCCGTAGACGACGATGACGACGAGCGCCGTGACCACGGTCGGTCGTGGGAGCAGCGGGATCCGGTGGGGGAGGGCGACGAGCGGGAGGACGAGTTCGCCGGTCTCCCTGAACTCGTAGAAGGCGAACGCCAGGAACGATCCGATCGCCGCGTGCGCCAGGTTGACGACGTTGGCGCTCCGGTAGGTCACCACGACGCCGAGTCCGAGCGCCGCGATGACGGCGCCTCCGCCGAGACCCAGGATCAGGTAGGCGAGCGAGGCGGCGATGGCGGGTTCCTCCGGGTCTCGTCGGCAGTGGTGGTCGGTCGGCCGTGATCAGCCGGGCGGCTGCTGGGCCACGCCGGCTGCGGCGAGGATCGCCGGGACATCGATCCAACCGTTGGAGGCCTCGCGGAACTGGTCGGGTCCCGTCAGTTCGGCGATCACCTCCTGGGGTGCGCACATCGACGGGAGCGCTGGGATCAGGCTGCCGTCGCAGGTGTACGGGTGTCCGTCGAAGCTGGGGACGTCCACCGAGGCACGGAAGGCCTCGAGGACCTCGCCGCTGGTGGCGTCGGGGCCGATTCGCTCCAGGACCGCCCACAGGTTCATGGCGCTCCTGAAGACGACGGTCGCCGCCGAGCGAGGGCTGGTCTCCGGCGCGTACCGGTCCATGGCCAGGGTGTAGATCTCGGTGTCGGCGAGCCCGTCGCCCTGGTCGATCCGGCCCTCGACGTTGAACCGGGTGCCCAGCACCCGATCGACACCGACCTTGGCGATCTGCCGTTGGTCGGCGCAGGCACCGACCATGTACAGCTGCGCTCCCGAGTCGAGGTCGGCGAGCGCCTGCATGATCGGGGCGCACGCCAGGTCGGCGGCGCCGACGAAGATGGCGTCGGGGTCGGACTCGGCGGCCTTCTGTGCGGCGGCGCTGTAGTCCTGGCTGACCATGGGGAAGGGGACCTCGACCACCTCGGCACCCAGGTCGCGTGCAACTGCTGCGCCGTAGTTGACGGCGGCGTCCTGGATGGCGGGGTACTCGGCGAACAGGACCGCCACCCGCCGGGCTCCCTTCGCTTCGACGGCATCCTGGGCGAAGGCGGTGAAGGCACCGGGGCTGCCACCCGAGAACTGGAACGAGATCGGGCTCGTCATCTCGGGCTGGTTGAGGGGGATCCCGCCGACGTACGGGACCTGGTTCTGTTCCAGCACGTCGATCATCGGACCGTTCGACAGGCCGATCCCACCCAGTACGGCGACGACGCCCGCATCGACGAACTGTCGGCCGCATGCCTGCGACTCGTCGGCGGACAGCGGGTTGGAGAGGATGCAGGGCACCAACTCGACCGGCCGGCCCCCCGCACCGCCGAGCTCGGCGTTCACGAACGCGACGGCCGCGTCGGCGGCCTCGTGCAGCTCGGGCAGCGCACCGACCGGCCCCGAGTCCACGTTGGTGAAGCCGACGAGCAGGGGAGGACGGGCCGGATCGGCGGCCTCCGGCGTCGGGACCCCACCCAGGAACCACTGCTCGCCGGCGAACCGGGAGATCACGGTCCTGCCGTCACCCTCGGTCGGCTCGACGGAGTCCGTGACGGTGGCCAGCTCGGTCGTGCTCGGACCGGCGTCGGGCTCGGGCTCGCTGCAGCCGGCCATGACGACCGCGGCCGTGGCGAGCACGGATGCGGCGAGGCGCCGTCGTCCGGCGCGACGTCGACCCACTGCGACGGCGGCATCCCCCTGCATCGAGCCTCCCGATCCCCCGGCGTCCGGTCGGTGCTCGACCGGAGTGCGCACGACGGTGATCATGCCACCCGCCTGCTGCGGGTGTCGTGCTGTTCAGCCGTCGGCGCGACCGAAGATCTCGGTGAACTCGGGGGGAGCGGGTGCGGCGAGCTGGTCCATCGTGCAGCTCATCGGCTCCCGATCGGTTCGCCATCGCAGGAATCGGGCGGGATGGCGGAGGCGGCCCGAGGTCACGTTCTCGCAGGTCACCTCGACGACGAGGCTGCCGTCGAGTGGGACGAACGACGGGTCGCGACCGCCCGACCACCGGTGGTTCCCGCCGGGGCGTTGCTGGTCCGGGTCGGGGTCGTCATCGGCGGCCCAGGGGTGGCCGACCTCGTCGACGACGTGCGGTTCGAGTTCGGCGAGCATCGTGCGACGCTTCGCCGCAGAGAAGGCGCTGCACACGCCGATGTGATGCAGCAACGGCGGCGATCCGTCGAACAGGCCGAGCAGGAGCGATCCCACTCCTCCGTCCTTGTGGAGGCGGTAGCCGCCGACCACGCAGTCGACGGCGTGGTGGTGCTTGACCTTGAACTGGACCCGCTTGTCGGGCACGTAGACCCCGTCGAGCGGCTTGGCGACGACCCCGTCGAACCCGGCGCCGAGGAAGCGGTCGAACCAGAGCTGCGCCAGGTCGCGGTCGGTCGTGGCCGGTGTGAGGTGGATCGGTGCCCGGACGCCGCTGAGGTGCTCGACCAGCAGCGCCCGGCGGATGGCGAGCGGAGTGTCGCGCAGGTCCTCGTCATCGAGCGCCACCAGGTCGAACGCCACGAAGCTCGCCGGCGCGACACCAGACATGAGGGCGATCCGCTTGGCGGCCGGGTGGATGCGGGCCGACAGCAGGTCGAAGTCCAGTCCCTGCGGGCCGACCACGACGAGCTCGCCGTCCACCACGCACCGCTGGGGCAGTTGCTCGAGGAGCGGCTCGACGAGCTCGGGGAAGTAGCGCGTCAGGGGTCGCTCGTTGCGGCTCTGGAGGACGACCTCGTCGCCGTCGCGGAACACCAGACACCGGAAGCCGTCCCACTTGGGCTCGTAGAGGAGGTCACCCTCGGGGATCTCCCGTACCGCGCGGGCGAGCACGGGCTTGAGCGGGCTCGGTACCGGGAGGTCCACGCCCCATCTCTACACCTCGCGGCCGGACCCCGCAGGCCACGGGTCGCCTTTGGGATGGCCGGTGGCCCACAGGTAGCGTGCGCCACATGGAGCGACCGATCCGTGACCTCGTCGCCGACCTGCAGGAGCGTCAGGCCCAGGCCCTGGCACCCGGGTCGCAGCGTTCGATCGACCGTCAGCACGAGCGGGGCAAGATGCTCGCCCGGGAGCGACTCGAGTACCTGCTCGACGACGGTTCGTTCCACGAGCTCGACATGCTCGCCCGGCACCGTGCGGGCGACTCGCTGCCGGAGCATCCCTACGGGGACGGGGTGATCACCGGCTGGGGCACGATCGACGGTCGGAAGGTCTTCGTGTTCAGCCAGGACTTCACGGTCTTCGGCGGCGCGCTCGGCGAGGTCTTCGCCGAGAAGATCCACAAGCTCATGGACCTGGCGTTGAAGGTCGGGGCCCCGGTGATCGGACTCAACGACGGCGCCGGTGCTCGCATCCAGGAGGGGGTCGTGTCGCTCGCCAGCTACGGCGGGATCTTCTACCGGAACGTGCTGGCCTCGGGTGTGACGCCGCAGATCAGCGTGATCATGGGTCCGTGCGCGGGCGGGGCCGTGTACAGCCCGGTCATGACGGACTTCATCTTCATGGTCGACGAGACGTCCTACATGTTCATCACCGGGCCCGACGTGGTGAAGCAGGTGACGGGCGAGGAGGTGTCCCAGCAGGATCTCGGCGGCGCCCGGATCCACACCGGGCGTTCCGGCGTGGCGCAGTTCATCTCGGCCGACGACCAGTCCTGTCTGGACGACGTCCGCTACCTCCTGTCGTTCCTGCCCTCCAACAACCTCGAGGAGGCCCCCGAGGAGCCGACCGACGACCCCGTCGACCGGCGGTGCGAGGAGCTCTACGACGTCCTGCCGTCCTCGCCGAACCTGCCCTACGACATGCGTGACGTCGTCCGGTCGGTCGTGGACGACGGTGACTTCTTCGAGTACGCGCCGTCGTGGGCCGGGTCCATGATCTGCGGGTTCGCCCGGCTCGGTGGCCGGGCGGTGGGCGTGGTGGGCAACCAGCCCGCCATGTACGCCGGGGTGCTCGACATCGAGTCGTCCTCCAAGGCGGCCCGGTTCGTCAGGACGTGCGACGCGTTCAACGTCCCGCTCGTCACCTTCGTCGACGTTCCGGGCTTCCTGCCCGGCGTGGACCAGGAGCACAACGGGATCATCCGTCACGGGGCCAAGCTGCTCTATGCGTACTGCGAGGCGACCGTGCCCCGCATCTCGGTGATCACCCGCAAGGCCTACGGCGGTGCCTACGTGGTCATGGACTCCAAGTCCATCGGCTCCGACCTCGCCTTCGCCTGGCCCTCGGCCGAGCTCGCGGTCATGGGGGCGGCCGGCGCCGTGGAGATCGTGAACCGACGTGAGTTGCAGGAGGCCGACGACCCCGAGGGTCGACGGGCCGAACTCATCGAGGCCTACGAGCAGACCTTCCTGAACCCGTGGGAGGCCACCGACCGCGGTTACGTCGATGCCGTGATCGACCCCGCCGACACCCGACGCGAGCTCATCGCTGCGCTCGAGGTCCTCCGGACCAAGCGGGAGAACCTCCCGAACCGCAAGCACGGGAACATCCCGCTGTGAGCGGGTTCGCCGCCGAACCCGAGCCGACCGACGCCGAGGCGGCGGCGATCGCCGCCGCCCTGCAGGTCGTCCTGGCTCCGGGATCGGCGACCGCCCGTCCTCCGGAGCCCTCACGGTGGCGCTGGTCGGGCCGCTGGTGGTCACGCCCGGTGCCGTCCCGCCGCGACCGGCCTGCGTGAGTCGGCGATCACCGGTCGTCAGGGGTGCCTGAGGTGCAGGATCCGGCTGGGGGGCAGGACCATCGCCCGGAGGTCACGACCGTCGCCGACGACGAGGTGGTGGTCTTCCGTGGTCCCCACGCCGAGGTCCGGGGCGGCCTTCCGCCCGACACCGAGGTCGACCTGGGCCACCGGATCGTTCGCACCCTTCCGCGACGGGGCGAGCGGCTCGCGACCATCACCACCGTCAACGACGTGCACTTCGGCGAGACGGTCTGTGGCCACCTCGACGGTGCGGACCTTCCGACGTTCTCCGTCGAACCCGGTGCGACGCCCTACCCGGAGGTCATGAGTGCCGGTGCGGTGCGGGCCATGGCGGCCGTCGACCCCGACGCCGTGGTCGTCAAGGGTGACCTGACCTCGAACGGGACGATCGAGGAGTACGAGCGGTTCCTCCAGGTGTACGGCGGGGCGTTCGGTGACCGGCTGGTGCACGTCCGGGGCAACCACGAGAGCTACAACGACCTGGAGGCGGCCGACTGGCCGACCCAGGAGCGACAGCTCGACGGTGCGGTGGTGGCGCTGCTCGACACCTCACGGAGCCGGACCGTGAACGGGCGGCTCTCGACGGACCAGCTCGACTGGCTCGACGAGCTCGGTGCCCGGGCCGAGGCGCCGGTGCTCGTGTTCGGACACCATCCGGTGTGGGACCCGACGAACGAACCGCGGACCGAGGACGTGTTCGGTCTGCTCCCCGACGACACCGAGGCGCTCGTCGAGGTCTTCGCCAGGCGGCCGAGCCTGGCGCTCTACGCCGCGGGTCACACCCACCGGAACCACGTCGTCCGCTTCGAGCGGGCGCCGCACGTGCCGTTCGTCGAGGTGGCCTGCGTCAAGGACTTCCCTGGCTCGTGGGCCGAGTACCGCGTCCACGACGACCTCGTCCTCCAGATCCACCGACGGATCGACGATCCCGCAGCGCTCGACTGGTCCGAACGGACCCGGGGCATCTGGGGCGGGGGCTACCCGGGGTACGCACTGGGCCGTCTGGAGGAGCGGTGCTTCGCCGTGGACCTGCGGGCACGCAGGTGAGCGACGAGCCCGGCCCGCTCGCCGACCTGCGCGTCGTCGACTGCTCGACGGTGCTCGCCGGTCCGAACTGCGCCCGCTACCTGGCCGACTTCGGCGCCGACGTGGTCAAGGTCGAGCGGCCGGGTGGTGGCGACAGCCTGCGACGGATGGGCTGGGACGACCCCGACCACCCGGACGGGGACGTCTCGCTGTGGTGGCGACTCGTGGGTCGCAACAAGCGCTCCGTCGTCCTCGATCTCAAGGACCCGGTTGACCTGGCGTCGTTCCGGGACCTGTGCGACACCGCCGACGTGCTCGTCGAGAACTTCCGGCCCGGCACGCTGGAGCGGCTCGGGCTGGCGCCGGCCGACCTGATCGCCCGCAACCCCCGACTCGTGGTCACCCGGGTGACCGGATACGGACAGACGGGGCCGTACCGGGACCGTCCGGGGTTCGCCACGCAGGCGGAGGCCATGTCGGGGTTCGCTGCGCTCAACGGCGAGGTGGACGGTCAGCCCCTGCTGCCCCCCATCGCCCTGACCGACGAGGTGACCGCGATCGCCGCAGCGTTCGCCACCCTCGTCGCCGTCCACTCCGGAGTCGGACAGGAGGTCGACGTCAACCTGGTGGAGACGATGCTCCAGCTCATGGGCCCGCTCGTGTCCCACTACGGCGTCCACGGTGAGGTCCAGGAACGACTCGGGGGTGGCATCTTCTCGACCGTTCCGCGCAACACCTACCGAACCGCCGATGACCGGTGGATCGCCGTGTCGAGCAGCTCGGACTCGGTGGCTGCCCGCCTGCTCGAACTGGTCGGGCTGGACGGCGACGATCGGTTGGCCACGTTCGCCGGCCGGGTCGCCCACCGCAAGGAGCTCGACGAACTGCTCGCCGACTGGATGGCCCAGCGCACGGCCGCCGAGGCGCTCGCGGAGTTCGAGCGGGCCGGAGCGGCTGCGGCAGCCGTCTACGACATGTCCGACATCTTCGCCGACGAGCATGTGCGATCCCGCGGTTCGATCGTGGAGCTGGACGGCCTGCCGATGCAGGGCCTGCTCGCCCACCTGTCGGCGACCCCCGGTCGGCTGCGCTGGGCGGGTCCACCCCTGCCCGGCTCGGACGCCGCACCGCCCGGAGGCGCGGCAGGGCTCTGGGACCGGCCGCAGTCCTCCGACGGGGAGGTCACTCGCTGACGGCCACCTCGATGCGATCCTGCTGCCAGTCCTGGGCGGCAGCGAGCGCGGTCGAGGCCTGACGGAAGAGCTCGTCGCTGGAGAAGGCGTGCGCCGGGTAGCAGGCGATGCCCGCCCACACGGTGTGGCTGCCGTGGCGACTCACGAGGTTCCGTCGGATGCGCTCGGCGGTCCAGACTGCGCCGTTCTCCGGCGTGTCCTCGAGGATCACCGCGAAGGTGCCGTCGTCGAGCCGGCAGGCGATGTCGGCATCCCGGATCGTCTCACGGACCGCGTCCGCCAGACGGGTCGGGGGCGGTGCCACGACAGTGTCGCCTGCGGGCCCCTCGACGCTGCGGAGCAGGGCCACGGAGACGGGACGGAGGTGGCGCCGGGCGGCAGCGAGTCGTGACTCGAGCGCCACGTGGAAGTACGCCTCGGAGAACAGCTCGGTCGAGGGGTCGGTCAGGGCGACCCGGTCGGCCTCGCCTGCCGACGCCACCGAGGCGGTGAGCGACTCGAGCTCGGTCTCCAGGTCGACGACCCGGGCCCGGGTCGCCTCCAGGTCCCGGGTGGTCGACGCGAGCTGTGTGGCGACCTCCCACCCTGAGCGGTCCGCACCGCTCGGTCGGTCGTTCCGGCCGGCGAGCGAGGGGATGGCCCCGGCCGTCAGTGCCGCCACGCCGGCCAGGACGGCGAGCACCGGCTCACCGGTCACGGCCGCGCCGATTCCGAGTGCTGCGCCGAGCAGGCCGGCCACGAGAGCGGTGATGCGAACGTCCATGGAGGTGTGGGCCCGGATTGGCCTCCGTCAACCATGCCGTCGGATCGCCCGGACCGCAACCCCCTGGCCCGGGTCCGGGGGTCGGCTCAGCCCCGGTGGGCCAGAGCGAGCTCTGCGATCCGCTCCATGATGCGGGTGATCTCGAAGTCCTTCGGCGTGAACACCTCTGCGACACCGAGCCCGACGAGCGTGGGTCGGTCCTCCTCGGGGATGATCCCGCCGGCCACGACGGGCGCATCGACACCCTCGGAGCGGAGCAGCTGGACCACCTGGGGGATCAGCTCCATGTGGGAACCGGAAAGGATCGACAGTCCGACCAGGTCCACGTCCTCGTCCCGGGCGGCGGCGGCGATCTGCTCGGGCGTCAGCCGGATGCCCTGGTAGACGACCTCCATCCCGGCGTCCCGAGCGGCCACGGCGATCTGCTCGGCCCCGTTCGAGTGGCCGTCCAGGCCGGGCTTGGCGACCAGGATCCGCGGTGGTCCGCCGGGCAGCGACCGCATCCGATCGGCGATCGCCCGCAGCCCGTCCGAGGTCGCACCCACCGTCGCGGCGCCGACCCCGGTCGGCGCCCGGTACTCGCCGAACTCGTCCCGGAGCACCTGGGCCCACTCGCCCGTCGTCCCGCCCACGCGAGCGAGCTCGATGGTCGCCGGCATGATGTTCTCGTCGGTCCGGGCGACGCGGGCGAGTTCCTCGAGCGCCCGGTCGACCTCGACCTGGTTCCGGGCGGCCCGCCAGGCCTCGACGTCGGCGATCATCTGGTCCTGGACCGCAGGGTCCACCACCAGGATGTTGTCGCTCCCGCCGAGCGGCGACGGCGCCGTCTCCGTGAAGGCGTTCACACCCACGACCGTCTGCGCTCCCGACTCGATCCGGCGGATCCGGTCGGTGTGGGAGGCGACGAGTCGGCGCTTCAGTTCGTCGATCGCCTCGAAGGCGCCGCCGAGTTCGAGGACCTCGTCGAGCTCCGCCTGTGCGGCCTCGTCGAGCTCGTCGGTCAGGCGCTCGACGACGACGGACCCCTCGAACAGGTCGGGGTAGTCGAGCAGGTCGGTCTCCTCGGCGAGCACCTGCTGGATCCGCAGCGACCACTGCTGGTCCCAGGGTCGCGGCAACCCGAGCGCCTCGTTCCAGGCGGGGAGCTGGATGGACCGGGCCCGGGCGTCGCGGGACAGGGTCACGCCGAGCGTCTCGAGCACGATGCGTGGCACGTTGTTCTCGGGCTGCGCTTCGGTGAGGCCGAGCGAGTTCACCTGCACGCCGTAGCGGAACCGGCGGGCCTTCGGGTCGCTCACGCCGTAGCGCTCGGCGGTGATCCGATCCCACATGCGGGTGAACGCCCGCATCTTGGCGGTCTCCTCGACGAACCGCATCCCGGCGTTCACGAAGAAGCTCACCGACGCCACCACCGATGCCATGTCCTCGGCGGCCACCTGGCCCGAGTCCCGGACCGCGTCGAGCACCCCGACGGCGCACGCCAGCGCGTAGGCCACCTCCTGCACCGGCGTCGCCCCGGCCTCCTGGAGGTGGTACGAGCAGACGTTCATCGGGTTCCAGCGGGGGACGTTTCGGTTGCAGTAGGCGAACATGTCGACGATCAACCGTCGACTGGGCCCGGGCGGGAAGATGTACGTGCCGCGGGACAGGTACTCCTTGACGATGTCGTTCTGGGTCGTCCCCCTGAGCTCGGTCGTCGGGACGCCCTGCTCGGTGGCGTTCGCGACGTACAGGCCGAGCAACCACGCCGCGGTGGCGTTGATCGTCATGGACGTGTTCATGGTCCCGGGTGGGATCCCGTCGAGCAGGGTGCGCATGTGGCCCAGGTGGGCGACGGGAACGCCGACCTTGCCCACCTCGCCGTTGGCGAGCGGGTGGTCCGGGTCGTAGCCGGTCTGTGTGGGCAGGTCGAACGCGATCGACAGGCCCGTCTGCCCCTTGGCCAGGTTCGTGCGGTAGAGCTCGTTCGACGCCGCTGCGGTCGAGTGGCCCGAGTACGTCCGCATCATCCACGGTCGGTCCCGCTCGTCGAGCCGGGCGTCGTCGTGGGCGAGTCCAGATCCGTCGGTCATGCCGCCATTCTCCGCGGTGGCGGCTGGACGTGTCACGTCCGGCGACCCGGGACCACAGGCGCGCGGCTCGAACGATCCGGGAACGACGACGGCCGAGCGTGTCCGCTCGGCCGTTGGGGAGGGTGGTGGCAACAGCGTCGGGGCGGAGCGAGGGCCACGGGCGCCAGCGCCCGAGGGCGCTGGTTGGCGATGCGTTGGAGGGAGATGTGTGTCCCCCGCTCCATTGCCCCGGCTGTTGCGTCGGTGGGGGCGATACCACCGACAGGAGTAGTATCGGCACGTTTGGTGAGGAATTGAGAGCAATTTTCGAGGAATCCTGAGGATTCCCTGAGGTTGGCCCCGGATCGGCACTCCACGTGGCAGATTCCTCGTCGTGCTCCCACTCATCGTGGCCAACGAGGCGGACTCGACCCTCTTCCTCGGCGAGGACTTCTTCCCGTGGATGGTCCTGGCTCTCGGGGCGGCCATGGTCGTCGGCAACGGACTGGCGCTCCTGCGCGGTCGCCGTGACGGCGTGCCCGTTCCGGCTGGCCGGGCGCTGGTGATGGTGGCGCTCGGAGCAGTGGCTGCGGCGTGGGGCCTGGCGAGCCTCTTCGCCGGTTGATCGGAACCGACCTCGATCCGGCGGGGTCGGTAGGGTTCGCGTCGTGGTGGTTCCCGAGCCCGGCTCCGGTGAGCCCGCCCTGGAGGTGCGGGGTCTGAGCGTCACCTACGGCGGGATCACCGCGGTGAGCGACGTGTCGATCGACGTCTGGCCCGGCGAGCTCGTGGGCCTCATCGGCCCGAACGGCGCCGGCAAGACGACGACGATCGACGCGATCACGGGTTTCGTTCCGTGTCGGGGGTTCATCCGGGTGGCCGGGACGGACCTGACGGGGTCGTCGCCGCACCGGCGGGTGCGGGCCGGGCTGGCCAGGACCTGGCAGGCGGTGGAGCTCTTCGAGGACCTCACGGTCGCCGAGCACCTCCGTGTCGCAGCGCCGTCGAGTGGACTGCGTGACCTCCTGGCCGACCTCGTGCGCCCGCGTCGTGGCGTCCGGTCGGGAGGTCGCGACGTCGACCGCCGGATCCTGGAGTCGCTCGAGCTCGCAGGGGTGGCCGACGAGGTCGTCGCTGACCTGCCCCACGGGACCCAGAAGCTGGTGGGCGTGGCGCGTGCGCTCGCAACGGACCCGTCCGTGCTCCTCCTGGACGAGCCCGCGGCCGGATTGGACGCCGAGGAGGGCCGGGCGTTCGGTGTCCGACTCCGTGGACTCGCGGCCGACGGCCTCTCGATCGTCCTGGTCGACCACGACGTCGAGCTCGTGATGTCGACCTGCGACCGGGTGGTGGTCCTCGACTTCGGCTCGGTGATCGCTTCGGGGACACCGGAGCGGATCAGGGCGGACCGGCGCGTGCAGGAGGCGTACCTCGGAGCGCCGTCGCCGGATCCTGGCAGGCCGTCGTGACCGAGTTGCTGGAGCTGGTCGGCCTCGACGCCGGCTACGGCCGGTCGGCGGTGGTACGTGGGTTGGACCTGTCGGTGGGTGCGGGCGAGGTCGTGGCGCTCCTCGGCGCCAACGGTGCGGGGAAGACCACGACGCTGCTGACCGCATCCGGACTCCTGCGGCCGCTCGCCGGCCAGGTCCGGTTCCGGGGTCGATCCGTCGCCGGAACCGCCCCGGACCGTCTGGCCCGGGACGGACTGTGTCACGTCCCGGACGACCGCGGCCTGTTTCCGGGGCTCCGCGTCGACGACCACTTCGACCTGGCCCGGGCAGGCGCTGCGGATCGGGCCCTCGTGGACGAGTGGTTCCCGGCGCTGGCGCCGCTCGGCCGGCGGCGGAGTGGGCTGCTGTCCGGCGGGGAGCAGCAGATGCTGGCGCTGGCACTGGCGCTCGTCCGACGTCCGGCGGTGCTCCTCATCGACGAGCTGAGTCTGGGCCTGGCCCCGATGGTCGCGGCGTCGCTGGTCCCGAGTCTGCGCCGGCTCGCGGACGAGCAGGGTTGTGGGGTGCTCGTCGTGGAACAGCACGCCGACCTGATCCTCTCCGTGGCCGACCGTGCGGCGCTGCTCGTCCACGGCGAACTGGCGCTCGACGGGCCGGTCGAGGTCTTCCGTCGGGAGCACGAGGCACTGGTGGCCGGCTACCTGGGACGTTCGCCGGACCTGCCCTCGGGGGAGTGACCGCCGCGGATCCGATCGGAAGGCCGGACGGCGGTCCGGGTCAGTCGCCGGGACGCGCGGCGGCGCAGGCGAGCGTCTGGGCTGTCGCCAGCTTGGTGAGCTCCTCGGCGTCGTTCTCCAACACGATCCGCTCGAACTCGTCCTCGCCGACCTGGTCGACGATCCCCTCCACGATGCACTCGGCGAGCACCCTCGGGAGGCCGCCCTTGGTGAGCTCCTCGACGACCGTCTCGCTCAGCCCCTCGAAGGGATCGGCGGCCACGGCGGCGGGACACCGGGTTCCCGGCGCCGGGAGCTCCAGGTCGACCAGATAGGTCGACACCGCATCCTGGATGCAGGCGCCCGAGGTCAGGAACGCCGTGTGCCCGTCGCCCTCGAAGGTGAGCAACGTCGCCGAGCCGAGGGCCGAGGTCATCCGCTCGGACCACTCGTACGGGGTGGCCGGATCGCCGACGGTGCCGACCACGAGGATGGGCGCGGAGCCGGTCGCCGAGATGGTCGGCACCGGGTTGGCGGGAACCGGCCAATCCGTGCAGCCGTCCAGGCCGCTGCCGAGCAGCGGCCCGAACGTCGGTGCCGCTGCGACGATCCGGGCCTCGGCGGCGGCGGCGCCGGCGGCGTCGAGGCGCTCGGTCTGGTCGGAGCAGTTGACCATGACCTGGGCGTCCGAGGAGTTGTCGTAGGAACCGTCGGGCTGGCGGCCGGTCTGCCGGTCGACCAGTGCGAGCAGCTTGTCGGCGCCGCCGTCACGGAGGTCGGCGATCGCCCGGGCGGTGGACTGCCACAGTGCCGTGTCGTAGAGCGCGGTCGCGAGTCCGAAGTCGAACTGGTCCGGTCCCAGTTCCCGGGTGCCTCGGGCGTCCTCCACGGAGACGGGTGCTGTCTCGAGCGAGGCGCGGGCGGCGGCGATGCGGGCGGCGGCATCGGGCGCGAGGGGGCAGCGGGGTGATGTGTCGCAGGCCGAGGTGAATCGGTTGAGCGCCCGCTCGAATCCGCTGGCCTGGACGGCCGCCTGCTCCTCGACGCTGGACCCCGGATCGGTCGAACCGTCGAGGACGAGCGCCCGGACCCGGTCGGGGTACTCCGTCGCGTAGACCGCTCCGATGGAGGTGCCGTAGGAGAACCCCATGTAGGTGAGCTGCTCGTCGCCGACGGCCTCACGGATCGCGTCCACGTCGGCGGCCACGTCGGCGGTGCTCATGTGCTCGGCGAGGTCCGGGTTGTTGCGCTCGCACGCGACGCGCAGTGCCTCACCGCGCTCGTCGAGCACCGCTCGTTCCTCGGGGGTGTCGGGCGTCAGGTCGCCGGAGATGTCCTCGTCCTTGGCCTCGTCGTCCAGGCAGCGCACCGGGCTCGACCGGCCGACACCCCGGGGGTCGAAGCTCACCAGGTCGAAGCGGTCGGTGATGGCGTTCGGGAACGCGGAGGCGGCACCGGCGAGGAACTCGAGGCCCGACCCGCCGGGACCGCCGGGGTTGAGGATCAGCGATCCGATTCGTTCGTCGGCGGGACCTGTCGCTGCGGAGCGGGCCAGCGCGAGCGACGTGGTCGAGCCGTCGGGCTCGGACGGGTCCACCGGGACCTCGAGGGTGGCGCACTGGAGCCCTGACAGCTCGGTGACGGGGTCGTCGCAGTTGGTCCACTCGAGGGAACCGCCGGGCGTGGTCCCCTCGGGGGCGCTGCTGTCGGGCCCGCTCGTGCCCGGTGGCAGCGTGGTGGTCGCAGCGCTGTCATCGAAGCTCGCCGAGCAGGAGGAGGCGACGAAGGCGGTCAGGAGGACCAGGCCCGTGGCGGCCCTGCGGACGGTTCGAGCTCGGGGGCGACGGTGCACGTCGGCACGGTAGCCACCCCGGGTCCCCATCCCGGACCGCCGGCTCGGTGAACCGAGCGGGCTCTCAGCAGGCGTGCCGGCCGAATGCGCTCAGAGTTCGATCCGGCAGCTGACGCCGGCATCGAAGATCTGGGTCATCCGGCCGAGCCCGAGCCAACTGGCGCAGCAGACGCCGAGCTCGAAGAGCTCGGCGTCGGACATCTCGGCACGGGCCCGCTGCCAGAAGTCCTCGTCCATGCCGAGGTGGTCGGTCGAGAAGCGTTCGGCGAACTCGATCGCGATCCGTTCCTCGGGAGTGAACGTGTCCACGGAACGCCAGTCCGCGATCCCGAGGTACTCGTCCTCGCTCAACCCGTTCGGGTCCGACGTGGTCCGGGTGTCCAGGCACACGGGGCACTGGTTGATCTCGGCGATCCGAATCCGTGCCGCCTCCCGGACCCGGGTCGACAGGACCGAATCGCCGTACACCGCAGCGGTGAAGTTCCCGGCGGCGGCGCCCATGGCGGGCGAGAGCGAATAGAGGCGGAGCAGCTCGTCGCCGTCGCCCTCGGGGAGGTCCACTCGTGCCATGCGTGCTCCAGGGTTCCCGTGGTGCCGGCGGGCGGCCGGCTCCGGTGGACGACAGGGTAGGTCGGCCTACGATCTCGCTCCATGCCGACCGTGGACCGGGTCAACTCGCCGTTCCCTCCGGCCCGACACGTGTACCGGGACCTCGGCATCGAGTCGGTGCTGTCGGAAGGGTCGGCGCGGGGTTCGATCCTGCCGGGCCCGTGGACGGAGGGCCCGGCACCATCGTGGGTCGGGCCGTTGCTGACCGCTCTCGACGTGCTCGCCGGAGCGGTCGTCGGTCGACTCGTTGCACCGGACTGGATGGCCACCTCGTCGCTGGAGCTCCACCTGCTCGACGGCCTGGTGACCGGCGCTCCGGCGGCGTCGCCCCGGTCGCCGGTGGAGCTGGACGTGACGGTGGCCCGGGACGGCCGGAGCACCGTGGTGGTCGACCTGCAGGCCGCTCGTGACGACGTGCTCGTCGCCGTCGGGACGGCCACGTTCATCCGGCTGCCACGACGGGACGGCAACCTGCCGGTCACCGCACTCCGGTCCGAGCCCGGACAGCAGGTGGTCCTGGACGGAGGGGACCAGACTGGAGCCGGCCCGTTCGACGGGCTGCTCTCGCTGCCGCCCCCGGTTCCGCCGGCGCTGGTGGTGCGCGACTACGTGCGCAACAGCGTCGGCTCCGTCAACGGGGGTGTGCTCGCAGCGTTCGCCGAGCTGGCGGCCAGACGCGCCGGACCTCCCGGTTCGTGGTCGACGGACATCGTGGCCCACTTCCTCCGGGCCGCTCGGACCGGAACGGTCGTCGCCCGCACCGAGGCGCGTCTCCGGGATGGCGACGGGCTCGTGGTGGTGCACCTCGGAGAGGCTGCCGATCCAGCGGCGTCGGTGTTGCGGGCGACCGTGCGAATCGTTGCCGGGGAGCGCTGAGGGGACCGGGTCGGTCGAGGAGCACACCCCCCGACACGAGCGCGGATCGTTCGTGTCCGACGATAGAGTCGCTGTCGGTCCGGAACCTCCGGATCCGCTCGCTCGAGTACATCGACTCCCAGGAGACCCCCCCATGCCCGACCTGATCGCCATCGGCTACGACGACACCACCACCGCCCTCCAGGCCATGGACGAGGTCGGACACCTCGCTCAGGAACTCATCATCCAGCCCGACGCCGTCGCTGCCATCGTGCGCGGCGAGGACGGCAAGTTCCGCACCATCACGAACCAGCACGAGGTCGGCGCCGGCGCCACCTGGGGCATGTTCTGGGGCCTGCTGTTCGGCATCCTCTTCTTCGTGCCGATCTTCGGCATGGCGGTCGGAGCGGCGTTCGGTGCGCTCGGTGGGAAGCTCGCCAAGGACTCGATCAGCAAGGACTTCCAGAACCAGGTCCGGGAGCACATGCAGCCCGGCACCTCGGCGCTGTTCATGGTCGTGGAGCAGATGACGACCGACAAGGCGCTCGAGGGGCTGTCCAAGTTCGGTGGCGACGTCATCAAGACCTCGCTCTCCGACGAGGACGAGGCCGAGATCCAGGCCCACCTGCACGGCGACGCCTGAACGTCCTGCGGGGCGACCCGACCCGCTGGGGTCAGGTCGATCCGCAGCGTGTTCCGAAGTGTGTGTGGTCGAGTGGGGCCGGTGGCATCAGCCGCCGGCCCCACTCGCGTCTCCGTGTCCCCGCCTCCCGGCTGCGAGGTCCTCGACCCGACCGAAGATGTACAGCGCGACCCCGGTGAACCCGGCGGTCAGCGCAACGAACGTGACGGACCGGAACGCCCCCGGCTCCACCCGGGACGCCAGCACCCAGGCGAGCACGCCGACCGGTGCACCCCACAGGTACAGCGTGAGGGTGCGGGGCGTGATTCGGTCGACGAGCGGCGCAGCCCGGTGGGCGAGACGGCCGAGCGGTTCCCGGGCGGCGAGCACCAGGACCAGCCATCCGGCGGCGACGCAGGCGTGTCCGACCAGATCGTGGTTGAGGTCGCGGGTCCCGTACCGGAAGGACAGCCAGCCCCCGATGGCGGCCAACCCGACGATCCTGGCGGCGACCGCAGGCCGCACCGTTGGAAGGGTGCCCGGCGCGGTCCGACCGGGGCGGTGCACCAGCGTGCCGTCCGCGTAACCGAAACCGGCCGTCAGGAACATCCCGTACATGGGGACGTAGAGGAGTTCGATCGGGACGGCCACCAGTGACCGGTCGACCCAGTTCGACACGGCCCACGCGGCGACGCATCCGACGAGCGGGCGCAGAGGATGCTGCCGGTGGACCCTGGCGAGCCACGGAGTCAGGGCCAACAGGAGCAGGAAGCTCGACGCAAACCACAGGTGACTGCCGAGCGCCGTCAGTCCCGGGCTGACCCTCGGTTGGACGACGGGCACGATCGCGTCCGGGAGTCTCCACCACCGAGGAGTCCACTCGTCGCCGCCCCAGACTGTGGCCGCCACGATGAGCGTGAGCAGTCCGGTGGCGAGCAGTGCCCAGTAGGGAACGAGGAGCCTGCGGAACCGGTCGCGGTAGAACCCGCTGGCACCGTGTCGGTCGAGCGAACCGACCGACAGCGCCCCGGTGGTGAAGAAGACCAGCGGCATGCCGGGGAGCACCCACGACGGGGCCGGCCACCAGAGCCAACCGGCGGTTCCTGCGGCGTGGATGACGAGCACCCGGAGGATCGCGACGGTCCGGACGAGATCGAGGAATCGGTCGCGGTCCTTCCGGGACGGCGAACCGGCCGCGCGGTCGCTCGCGGGCCCCGTTCGCGTGTCTGCCGGAGTCCGCCGGGGCATCACGCGGAGGTCGACGATGTCATCGTCCGCGGGGTCGCCGGGCACGATGCCGAGCGGCTCGACGGTGGCGTCGTCTCGGGTGTCCGACATGACGGCGACACTAACGGGGGTCACCGGCCGGGTCGTCACCGGGCCCCGCCGGTCGGCCGGTAGAGTCCGGCTGTGCGCAGAGTGCTGCTGGTCCTGAACGTGCTCGTCGTCGTGTTGATCCTGGTCCAGGCGATGCTCGCCGGTCAGTCGCTGTTCGGGTCGGCCAGCATCACCGTCCACGGATTCGTCGGCAACGCCACGTTCGCGCTCGCGGTCGTGGCCGCCTTCGTGGCGCTCGCCGCCAAGGTTCCGGTCTGGGTGCTGTCGATCGATGCGCTCCTGGGGTTGCTGCTCTTCTTCCAGACCGGGCTCGGCTACGTGGGTCGAGACAGCACGCTGGCGGCGTCCTGGCACATCCCGCTCGGCGTGACCGCGTTCGGACTGGCCGTCGCCGGACTCGTCGGCGCCATCCTGGTGCTCGTCGGGGTGCGAGCACTCGCCGGCCCCGGCGACCCGGCTGCCCGCTGAGTCGGCGGCCGACAACCCCGCCATTGGGGCGACCCGCCGGGCTCGAGGTCCCGGCCGGGTTCAGCCCGCTGCTCGCACCCGGTGGACTCCGTCCTGGAGGAAGGCTGCCGGTGGGTTGAGCGCGGCGCCGGCGACGGCGAGCGCATCGGTTGGGGAGTGACCGTGGTGGCGGACCAGCCACGACGCCGCCACCGTGGGTGTGCGGTTCTCGGCCGCCACGCAGTGGACGAAGACCGCTCGGCCGGCCGACCGCTCGGCGTGGAGGTGGTCGGCCACCTGTTCGAGGAGGTGGACCAGGTTGGGGTTGTCCTCCACGTTCGTGTCGACCAGCCCGACGACCAGGTGTTCGACGTGGCCGGGCACGTCCGCCGTGCCCATCCGGCACAGGGACACCACGCTGTCCACGCCGTCGTCGAGGGCGTGCGCGAGTGAGACCACGTCACCGAAGCGGACACCCTGCAGTTCGGCGTGGCGGCCACTCGGCGGGACGGGCAACTCCAGGTAGTGCTCGACCATGGACGGCCGTCCCGGCCACTGGTGGGGGTCCGGCCGCCCGCCGTTGACGGCGAGCCGGGCCGCAGCGTCCAGATCTGTGGCCCGCAGGGTGGGGGACCGGTCCGCTGCGTGACCGTGCAGGACCTGCGTCCAGTTGACCGGCACGGCCGTGGCACCCCAGCGGGACCCGAGCAGGCTGCCGGCGATGGCCGCCACGGTGTCGGTGTCGCCACCGCAGCGAACCGCCGACTCGAGCGCCAGCCGGAGGTGTTCGGCCGGTGTCGGTCCGTCGGGGACCGGCGTCGAGCACGCTGCGGCGAGCGCAGCCTGGAACGCGTGCACGACCCACCCGTTCTTGGGGAAGTCCCGGGGCGAGGACGTTGCGGCCTCGTCGATCAGCGCCGCCCACCGGATGCGCTGGGCGCTGGGCAGCAGGTCCAGGCCGACCCGGACCGCGTCAGCGAAGTCCCAGGGCTGGTCGCTCGCCGGAGCGTGGTGGATCTGGTGGTCGACGGCCACGCTCCACAGGACGCAGGCGCTCGTGCAGTCGGGGTCGGCGTGGGTGAGCCCGGACACCGCCGAGGCGAGCTCGGCGATCGCTGCCGGATCCCCGGGGGCGGCGAGCGCCACCGGGCCGGTGCGCATGAGCGACCCGTTGCCGGCGGAGCTGTCGGGGCGAGCGGCCGCGTACTCGGCTGCTGCACGGTCCAGGGGTCGACCGTTGCGGAGCACGGCGCTGGTCTGCACGCCGACGTCCGCCGGGCCGTTGGCGAACCACCGCAGGAACTGCTCGCCGATCGCCGTGACGTCGCTCGACCCTGCGGCGAGCTCGGCCAGGACGCAGGCCGCCATCTGGGTGTCGTCGGTCCACTCTCCGGGTGCCCACCCGAAGTCACCGCCGCCGACCATGCCCACGTTGACGTCGTCGGGGATGGGTGGCCCGAACTCGTAGCCGGCGCCGAGCGCGTCGCCGGCGGCGCCGCCGAGGACGGCCCCGACGGACCGGTCCCGTCGCACCACGAACGGAGCGACCGGTTGGCCTGACTCGACGGTCATCCCTACTGCATCTCCCATGCCGGCATCCTCGCACGCGCCGGTGACACGCCAGCGGGTCCCCGTGATGGTCGGACGTGCGGGAGGATGGCCCCATCGTCGGGACCGGTGGCGTGGCCGGGCTCGACACGGTCGGAGGAGGCTGACATGGCTGGACGAACGTGGACGACGGTCCTCGGCAACTCGCAGCGACTCGACGGTGGCGCCATGTTCGGCAACGCCCCGAAGGCGCTCTGGGAGCGTTGGGTGGACGTCGACGACCTGAACCGGATCCCGCTCGCCACCCGGTCGGTGCTGATCCGTGAGGGCTCGGGACGCGTCGTGCTCCTCGAGGCGGGCGTCGGTGCGTTCTTCCCCCCGGAGCAGCGGGAGCGGTTCGGGATCGTCGAGGACCGCCACGTGCTGCTCGACGGGCTCGCCGCCGAGGGGGTCGGTCCCGGCGACGTGGACGTCGTCGTCCTCTCGCACCTGCACTTCGACCATGCGGGCGGGGTGCTCGCAGCCTGGTCACCCGATCAGGCTGCGGAACTCGTGTTCCCGAACGCCTCGTACGTCGTTGGTCGAACCGCATGGGACCGGGCGGTCGCTCCCACCCCGAGGGACCGGGCGTCGTTCATCCCGGAACTGCCGGCGCTGCTGGAGGCGACCGGCCGGGTCGAACTGATCGACGGTGCGGTGTCGTCGACGCTCGGGGCCGGCTACCGGTTCCATCTCTCCGACGGGCACACCCCGGGCCTGCTGCTCACCGAGTTCGACGCCGAGGACGGCCCCGTCGTCTACGCGTCGGACCTCGTCCCGGGTGTCCCGTGGGTGCACGTGCCGATCACGATGGGCTACGACCGCTTCCCGGAGCTCGTGGTGCAGGAGAAGGCCGGATTCCTGGCTGACGTCGTTGCCCGTGGTGTCCGGGTCGTGTTCACCCACGATCCCGACGTTGCGGCCTCGACCGTCCGGGTGGACGATCGAGGCCGCTTCGCCGTTGAACTCAGTTGACGGTGATCCACCCGGGCCGGGACGCCTCGCAGGCCGCCAGGAACGCCGGCAGAGCTGAGGCGTTCTCCTCGTCGAGGTCGACCTGGCACTCGAAGTAGCGGGCGGCGCCGTCGTCCCAGCGCTGCACGAGACCGGTGACTCCTCCGCTCCCTCCCTGCAGGGTGAGGACCCTGCCGTCGGAGCCGTCGACCGTGCGCTCCGCAGTGATGGTGTAGCCCACGAATCGCTCGGTGATGGGGCCGAGTTCATTGGCCCAGTCCTTGGGCTCGCAGGTGCCGTCGCACCCGGCGCGGAATGCCATCTCGTCGAACATGCCGAACTGTCCGGAGGGACCGTCGGAACCACTCGCCTCGAACCCGTCGCTGGCGTTCTCGTCGTCCTTCCACCCCGCCGGCGACACGATCGAGGCCAGGTAGGTGTCGGATTCGTCGGTCAGCGCGACCTCCCGGACCGCAAACGTCAGGTTCACGCCTGCGGGCACGGCTGCGTTCGCCGGTGCGGCGTCAGCCGGGTCGGGCCGGTTGCCTGCCGTCTCCTGGCCGCCGGACGACGACGTGCCTGCGAAGGCGGCTCCCAGGAACATCATTCCGAACGCCCCGTCGATGTCACAGCGAGCCTCGGCGTACAGTCCGAGGCCCAACAGGGCACCCAGGTTTCCGGCGGGCCCTGGGCCATCCGAGCCGGCACCGACGCTCGCTCCCAGTTCCCGGAGCGCCTCCCGTTGTTCGGAGGGCGCCAGGTCGATGAGCGATTCGACCGCCGGCTGCTCGGACGGGTCGGCGAACTCGGTGCGCAGGGCGTCGCAGTAGGCCTGGTCGGACTCGCCCGAGGCGAACGTCGCGGCCGTTGCCACCTGCGGCAGGATCGCGACGGCCTCGCCGGAGGCGTCGCACTGCTCGCCGGCAGCGGTCGCCAGTGTCCGGATCTGGCCGGCAACGCCGTCGGCTCCGAGCGTGTCGGCGAGTTCAGTCGCCACGTTCGGGTTCGCCTCCTGGCTCGACAACGTCTCGACGAACGTGACGACGGCAGCGACGCCCTCACGCAGTTCGGCGGGCGCAGCGTCCGCCCAGTCGTTCGGAGGGTTCTCCTGGGCCAGCCCGGCGCAGAACTCCTCACTCAACTCGACCTCGACCGTTCCGGATGCCGAACCGTCGGCGGTCGTGGTGGTGGTGCTGTCGGGTGTGCTCGACGTGGGGGTGCTGGTCTCGTCGCCGCAGGCGCTGAGTGTTGCGAGTACGGCGATGGCGGCCGCTGCTCCGAGGATTCCGCGGGTGTGGTACATGGCGGGTGGGCTCCAGCTCTGGTTGGTCGGTGGTTCTTGGGATCAGTGGTTCCTGATCCGTCCTGCAGGAGTCGTCCCGCTGCGAGTCTGACACTTCTCGAGCGGACACGACGGGTGATCGCGAGCGGCGACGGTTGGCCGTCCCGGGGCGCTCCGCCGGTCCGCGGGTCGAACCCGGAACGGATCGGGTCGGCAGGGCCTCAGGCGGTGCGGCGGACGACGAGCAGCAGGTCGTCGGGTCCCAGGTCCAGGGTGGTGGACTTGGTCGGGTTCAGCGTGCAGTCGGTCTCATCCGCGCGCTGGTAGCCGAACACCGAGTGCCCGCTGCGGCCGCCGAGGCGAACCGCATCCTGGTAGGTGCCGACCCGGTCGACGCCGTAGGCCGACACCGGGCGGAACTCGATGACGTTGCCCTCCTGGCGGAACAGGTCGTCGAACACCTGCGACATCTCGTGGCGCTCCGACAGCTGTCCGATCAGGAGGCTGGCGAGCTCGTCGCTCACGACGAAGTCGTCGACGCCGGTGGCGAGTGCGAGCTCGGCGTTGCGGTGGTCGAGCACCTCGGCGACCACCCGGAACCCGGCCAGCCCTCGCTCCCTGGCGACCTTGTCGAACGCCATGAGCGTCAGGAGGGTGCGGGCATCGGCACGCTCGAGGTCGAGGTGGTGGCGGTAGCCGATCACGATGACCTCGGAGACGTGTTCGTCCAACGCCATCGCGGCGACCTTCTCGGGTCCGCTCGGCGCAGCGGGGTGCACGTCGAGCGAGGCGTTCACCAGTTCGCCCGATGCGGTGATCTCGCTCGGGTCGACGAGCTTGGGGTCCGCCACGACTTCGATCACGGTCCCCGGTCGGACGAAGTCGTCGAGCTCGCGCACGACGCGCGGTCCGATCTCCGACCAGCCCACGACCATGACCCGACCGGCTCCGATCAGCGCCGGGTCGTGGTCGGGCACGGGCTCACGGTCCACCCGCTGGTCCGCCAGCCCGGTGAAGGTGAACGTGGAGTCGTCGAGCGCCACGGCGACCAACTCGGCACCGGCCCCGATGACGGTCGCACCCGGCGGGTTGAGCTCGACCCGGCCGTCCGCGTGGAGCAGTCCGATCACCGAGCAGCCCTCGAACGCGAGCTGCGCCTCGGCGTAGGTGCGGCCGGTCAGCTGGTCGAACGGAGCGAAGTAGATCTCGTTGCGGTGGAAGCTCAACAGCTCGCGGAACACCGCGGCCAGGCCCCGCTGCCGACAGGCCTGCGCCGTGAGCTCGGCGACGACCAGGTCCGAGTCCACGGTGAGCACACGCGGTCCGAACAGCGCCCGGATGGACTCCGAGGCATCCTCGGAGTTCACCTCGGCCACCACGTGGGCGTTGCGGAACTCCGGGTCGATCGTGCGAACCGCCAGCAGGGTCTTGATGACCGAGGCGTCGGACTCGCCGGTGACGATGATCGACCGGGCCGCCCCGACGTTCACGATCTCCAGGTCGGCGGGCAGGTTGGTGTTGCCGCTCCGACAGACGATCCGGGTGGAGCGGTCGTCGTCGATCTCCTCGCGGAGGCGGTCCTCCATCTCGGTCTTGTCGTGATCTGCCAGGACCACCACCGCCGTGCGACGCCGGCTCTCGTTGGCGAGCACCAGCTCCCGGACGATCACCGGGACCCGCTCGGACCACCCGAGGATGAGTGTGTGGCCCGACTCGATGACGGTGCTGCGGCCCTTGCGCAGGTTGGTGACCTGCTGGTCGACGAGGCTCGCGATCAGGCCGATGAGGCTGCCGGCGAGGAAGATGCCGATCAGCGTCACGGTGAGGCCGAGGAATCGCGAGGACCACTCGGAGTCCTCGGCGAACGTGCCGGGGTCGATCACCCGCAGCAGGGACTGCCACATCGACTCGACGAAGCCGAGCCCCTCCTCCCGGTCGTCGACGCCGACGAACCCGAACAGGTTGTCGACGCTGGCGGCCACCACGATCACGACGAGGGTCAGCAGCACCAACCAGCCGATCACCACCCCGGGACCGCGGGAGAGTCCGGAGTCGAACCAGTAGCGGATCCGGGCCCACACGCCGCGTCGGGGGACGTGATGCTCGTCGATTCCCACGCCACACGATCGCGCTCGTGGCGAGACCGGCACCAGTCCGGTCCGGTCCGGTGCGCGCTCCTGGCGCGACGGTGCCCCGGAGGGAGGCTCCGGGGCACCGGGTTGGGGGAGGGGCTGGGGTTGGTTCAGTGCTGGTTGCGGCGTCGGGTGAGGGTGGCAGCGCCGACGGCGAGTGCCCCGATGCCTGCGATGCCTGCGCCGGCGAGGGCGAGGGTGGTGCCGTTGCCGGTGAAGGCGAGTTCACCCTCGGCGGCGGTCTCGTCGCGGTCGCCGGTGTCCTGGTTGCCGGTGTCCTGGTCGCCAGTGTCGGGGACGCTGGTGGTTGTGGTGTCGTCGGGTGTGCCGGTGGGTTCGGTCGGTTGGTCGGGGGTGGGCTCGTCGGTGGTGGGGTCGAGGAGCGGCTCGTCGAACAGACCCGGGTCGACCGTGGGCGGCTTGGTCGGGTCGATGACTCCCGGTCCGTCGGGAGTGGGGTCGAGGACGCCCGGGGGGATGTCGCTCGGGTCGAACGGGGGCTTGACGATGGTCGGGCCCTCGGGGTCGGCGACCAGGTCGTCGAGGATGTCGGGGTCGATGGTGGACAGGTCGGGTCGTGTCGGACCGGTGGGGAACTGGGGCAGGTCGACGACCGGCCCGGCGGGGCAGGCGGGAGCGCCGAACGGGCAGTCGGCCGAGGCGACGGCTGCGAGCGGGCCGGCGCCGATGACGCCGGCGGCGACCGCGGTGAGCGCCAGTCGGCCGGCGAGGCGGCGGATCCGGCGGTTCGGGGTGGAGGTGGAGGTGGTGTTCACGGTGGGTGTCCTTTCGCCCTGCCGTCGGTCGTTCGCCGACGTTCAGGGGTCCAGACCCGGCTCCGTCCGGGCCGTGACACATTCCGCGAGACATTTCCGCGTGCAGGAGATCCCGCTCCGTTCGCGGTTGTTCCGGGTCGACCCGGGATCAGGTGCTCCGGGCCCTTCGGGCCCCTGTCGGATCCGGTGAGGGAGCTACACGCGGTCCTTGCTCAACGATCGAGACGGCTGTGATGTCTGCGCAGGCGGAGTTGCTCAGCCTGTGAAGGAGAGCGAAGCGTGTCTCTCCGATGCCGGTGGGTGCCCCGCTGCTGGGCCGCCGGACTCGGCCGCCAAGGCCTCACTCACAGACTTGTAGGTCGGCAGGCATTCGTCCGGGTTTGTCGACTGACACGGACCGACCGGAATCGGCTCCGGGCACTCCGTCTGACCTGGCAGGGTGTTGACGGTCTCACCGCCACTGTTGATGCACGATCCCGGTGGTGGCGTGGATGTGATCGACGTCGGCACCGGATCCGGCAGTGAGGTTGCGTCGGTCTCGGCCGTCGGGGCGTCCGACGTCGAACTGGTTGGGGTTGACCCGGTCTGCGTCGTGGCGGCGGTGGCGGCGTCACCGACTGTCGCGTAGGCGACGGTGACGACACCGGCGGCGGCGGCCAGGAGCATCGAGGTCGCCGCACGGCGCATGTGGCTGCGAGGTTGGCTGGGCTGTGTCTTCATGGACCCTCCGTCCGTTACAGCGCTTGGATCAGCCAGTGACGCGGATCGGAGCCGGCTCCGACTCGGACGGCCCGGGGCTGGACAACGAAGCCGGAGTCGCATCAACTCGACCGCCGGGTTCACCTTCGCCGAGCGCCTCGGACTCGATGAGTGGCGCTTCGATTCCGGTGACCTCTGGGCATCCGCCCGGGGGGCAGGGTCGGCATTCCTGCTGTAGTGGGGCGATCCCGGGGATCACGCCGACGGTTATCCACTGACCATCGCAATTCATCACCATCACAAAGTTGTCGGTGCCGGGGATCGTGCTCGTCGGAGCGGGTTGCCCCGGTGGCACCGGAGTCCACCCCGGTGGAAGCGTCACCACCGGAGCCGTGCCAACGGGAGCGGTCGGCGGCGGGGCGTCAGGGTTGCTGTACGTCGTCGGTGGCACGGCGACGGTCGACGAAGTTGTCGTCGACGACGTCGGATCCGCTGGAATCTCCTGTCCCGCAGCGCTGCCGCCGGTAGCGACCGCCACCGCCGCCAGTCCGGCGACAGCCAACGACGCCAGGTATCGCCTCGAGTGCTTCACCATGACCTCTTCCTCCCTCACTTGACCGGAATCGCAGCGTTGTCGGCGCTGTGGATCGTCTCGATTGGTC